>NZ_JAIWYK010000445.1:0-456493 GCF_022030075.1 Anoxybacillus sp. LAT27 | reverse complement strand
GGATTAGCTCAGCTGGGAGAGCACTTGCCTTACAAGCAAGGGGTCGGCGGTTCGATCCCGTCATCCTCCACCATATATGAACATTGGTTTACTTTTATCATCGCGGGGTGGAGCAGCCAGGTAGCTCGTCGGGCTCATAACCCGAAGGTCGCAGGTTCAAATCCTGCCCCCGCAACCAAAGTTGGTCCCGTAGTGTAGTGGTTAACATGCCTGCCTGTCACGCAGGAGATCGCGGGTTCGAGTCCCGTCGGGACCGCCATGTATGGCTCGGTAGCTCAGTCGGTAGAGCAAAGGACTGAAAATCCTTGTGTCGGCGGTTCGATTCCGTCCCGAGCCACCATTTTGAATAATGTGGATTTGATCTATCTAAATATATATAATGTGCCGGCTTAGCTCAATTGGTAGAGCAACTGACTTGTAATCAGTAGGTTGCGGGTTCAAGTCCTGCAGCCGGCACCAGATTCTTTTTGAGCCATTAGCTCAGTAGGTAGAGCATCTGACTTTTAATCAGAGGGTCGGAGGTTCGAGTCCTCCATGGCTCACCATGATGCGGGTGTGGCGGAATTGGCAGACGCACCAGACTTAGGATCTGGCGCCTCTGGCGTGGGGGTTCAAGTCCCTCCACCCGCATGATGCGGAAGTAGTTCAGTGGTAGAACACCACCTTGCCAAGGTGGGGGTCGCGGGTTCGAGTCCCGTCTTCCGCTCCAATATGCCATGCCGGGGTGGCGGAATTGGCAGACGCACAGGACTTAAAATCCTGCGGTAGGTGACTACCGTGCCGGTTCGAGTCCGGCCCTCGGCACTTCATATGCGCCCGTAGCTCAATTGGATAGAGCATCTGACTACGGATCAGAAGGTTAGGGGTTCGAATCCTCTCGGGCGCGCCATGTTTATATCATTATGAGGACGGGAAGTAGCTCAGCTTGGTAGAGCACATGGTTTGGGACCATGGGGTCGCAGGTTCGAATCCTGTCTTCCCGACCATTTTCAAGGGGCCTTAGCTCAGCTGGGAGAGCGCCTGCTTTGCACGCAGGAGGTCATCGGTTCGATCCCGATAGGCTCCACCATATATTTATAATGGCGGCGTAGCTCAGCTGGCTAGAGCGTACGGTTCATACCCGTAAGGTCGGGGGTTCGATTCCCTCCGCCGCTACTAGCTTAGGACCTTTAGCTCAGCTGGTTAGAGCAGACGGCTCATAACCGTCCGGTCGTAGGTTCGAGTCCTACAAGGTCCACCATGTTATATTATACGGAGGAGTACCCAAGTCTGGCTGAAGGGGTCGGTCTTGAAAACCGAGAGGCGTCGAAAGGCGCGCGGGGGTTCGAATCCCTCCTCCTCCGCCATATACAGTTTCATATCGCTTTATATTATGCCGGCTTAGCTCAATTGGTAGAGCAACTGACTTGTAATCAGTAGGTTGCGGGTTCAAGTCCTGCAGCCGGCATCATTGTGGCGGCTATGGCGAAGTGGTTAACGCACCAGATTGTGGCTCTGGCATTCGTGGGTTCGATTCCCACTAGTCGCCCCATAACATTTGCAAATTCAAATATGCGGGTGTAGTTTAGTGGTAAAACCTCAGCCTTCCAAGCTGATGTCGTGGGTTCGATTCCCATCACCCGCTTACATGGGCCTATAGCTCAGCTGGTTAGAGCGCACGCCTGATAAGCGTGAGGTCGGTGGTTCAAGTCCACTTAGGCCCATTATAATCTTTATTTTTGTTCCGCAGTAGCTCAGTGGTAGAGCACTCGGCTGTTAACCGAGCGGTCGTAGGTTCGAATCCTACCTGCGGAGCCATTTACGGAGAGCTGTCCGAGTGGTCGAAGGAGCACGATTGGAAATCGTGTAGACGTGATGAGCGTCTCAAGGGTTCGAATCCCTTGCTCTCCGCCAGCCACTTTGGAAATAATATATGGCCCGTTGGTCAAGTGGTTAAGACACCGCCCTTTCACGGCGGTAACACGGGTTCGAATCCCGTACGGGTCACTAATTGAAAGGACATCCCATATTATTTGTGGGATGTCCTTTCTTATTTGTGCAAAATTAAATTAGAAATAGGATTTAGATAGAGGAATAGCCATTTTCTTTTGTTTCAGTTTAAGCACAAATACGATCAGTAAAATGCCTAACGCCACTAAATAAGAGGAACGTTTTTACATCCTTCTTCTCCACTCATATCCATTTTATTTTTCCCCTCTAAAAATTTCTTGCCATACTCGCCATGTTGATGAATCGATGGGTGCTCAACTTGAACGGTGACGTGGGAAAGATTGTATCGTTCCTTTAATATTTCATTGATCGCCAAAATGACGCAAAATGGCTGAATGTTTTCATGAATGAGAACGTGTGCAGTTAAAGAATAATGATCGGTGGAAATAGACCAAATATGCAATTCATGTACATCTTCGACTCCTTCAACAGATAAAATATCCGCGCGAATGCGTTCGATATCAAATTCGTCCGGAACTGCGTCCATTAAAATAAAATACGACTCTCGAACAATTTTTGCCCCACCTACGAAGATAATGGTACCGATAACTACGCTGATGAGGGGATCAAATACATATAGACCTGTGAAGTAAATTAAAATAGCTGAAATGATAACACCGATGGAACTTAGTAAATCACCAATAAAGTGCCATAAAGCGCTTTTTACATTTAAATTTCCTTCTTCTTTCATGCTCCGGCTTAAAACGATTGTTAACACAAGATTAACGATAAATCCGATTGTTGCGATCGTTAACATAAAGGAAAATTGAATGGTTTCGGGATGAATGAAACGACGGATTCCTTCGACAAAAATCCCCACCGCAATAACGACAAGTGCAAGCCCATTCAAAAATGAGGCGATAATTTCAAACCGTAAATAACCAAATGTAAATTTTTTATTTGGCGGACGAGAAGCTAAATAAAGGGCAATCATACTTAACCCTAATGCAATCACATCGGACGCCATGTGTGCTGAGTCTGACAATAAAGCAAGGGAATTTGATAAAATGCCCCCTATGACTTCCACAATCGTGAAAAAAGCGGTTAATAACAATGTCGTCCAAAGTGCTTTTTTTGATGTTGTCTGCACTTTTACATGCGGTAAATGATGAAAATCGTACATATAAACGCCCCCCTTATTATTTATAATAAATATAAAAAAATATAAAAAATAATTACTATAAAATATTCTATATAATTATCATTTGACAATCAAACGACAATTTTATGGACGTTCGTATTGATTTTCATTTCGCCATATTTAGCATGTGATTTGTTGAACATTGTCGAAAAATATCTTAATTTTCTTACAGGAATTTTACATGGCGTAGTGTAATATATCAGTACGGAGTGATTTTGTATCCCTTTAGGAAAGGAAGGATGAACATTTGCTAACGATGAGTCCAACCGATTTGCAGTTGCATTTATTTCACGAAGGAACGTTTTATGAAAGCTATCATTTATTCGGCGCACATCTTGTGAAACGAGACGGGAGAACGGAAACGCGTTTTTGTGTATGGGCCCCACATGCCAAAAAAGTTCGGCTTGTTGGGACATTTAACGATTGGAACGGAGAGGAGCATGAATTAACAAAAATAAACGATCAAGGAGTATGGATGATTGTTGTTCCAGAAAATTTAGAAGGACATTTATATAAATACGAAATTATAACAAAAGATGGATGCACTCTTCTTAAAGCAGATCCATATGCTTTTTATGCTGAAGAACGCCCCCATACAGCCTCTATTGTATATCAGTTGGATGGATACAAATGGAACGATCAAGCGTGGCAAAGAAAAAAGAAGCGAAAGCCTATTTATGAGCAACCGATGTTTATTTATGAAGTTCATTTCGGAACGTGGAAAAAGAAAGAAGATGGGCAATGTTATACATATGCGGAGATGGCAGATGAGTTAATTCCTTATGTTGTTGAGCATGGATTTACTCATATTGAACTGTTACCGCTTGTTGAGCATCCGCTCGATCGTTCATGGGGATATCAAGGAACGGGTTACTATGCTGCAACGAGTCGCTATGGGACGCCCCACGATCTTATGTATTTTATCGATCGCTGTCATCAAGAAGGAATCGGTGTTATCTTAGATTGGGTTCCGGGACATTTTTGTAAAGATGCACATGGGCTATATATGTTTGATGGCGAACCGACGTATGAATATGTGAATATGCAAGATCGGGAAAATATTGTTTGGGGAACAGCTAATTTCGATTTAGGGAAGCCAGAAGTGCACAGCTTTTTAATTTCGAATGCTTTGTTTTGGTTACAATATTATCATATTGACGGTTTTCGTGTAGATGCGGTGGCGAATATGCTTTATTGGCCAAATAGTGACGTATTACATCCAAATCCATATGCCATTTCATTTTTAAAAAAGTTAAACGAAGTTGTCTTTGCTTTTGATCCAAACGTATTAATGATTGCCGAAGATTCAACGGATTGGCCGAAAGTGACGGCACCGACGTACGACGGTGGATTAGGATTTAACTACAAATGGAATATGGGCTGGATGAATGATGTATTAACTTATATGGAAACGAGCATGCACGAAAGAAAACATATGCATCATAAAATGACGTTTTCGTTGTTGTATGCCTACACAGAAAATTTCATTTTGCCTTTATCTCATGATGAAGTAGTACATGGAAAAAAATCATTATTAAACAAAATGCCGGGCGATTATTGGGATAAATTTGCTCAGCTCCGCTTGCTTTACGGTTATTTCATGACGCACCCAGGAAAAAAACTGTTGTTTATGGGTGGGGAGTTCGGACAGTTTGATGAATGGAAAGACCTAGAGCAACTTGATTGGATGTTATTTGATTTTGATATGCACCGAAAAATGGATAACTACGTGAAGTCTCTCACGCATTTTTATAAAAAACAAAAAGCATTATATGAATGTGATCACGATCCAGACGGTTTCGAATGGATTGATGTAAACAACGCTGAACAGAGTATTTTTTCTTTTATTCGGCGAGGAAAAAAAGAAGAAGATACGTTAATTATTGTTTGTAATTTTACAAACGTCACATATCATGATTACAAAGTTGGTGTACCGCTTCTTACATCGTATCGAGAAGTATTCAATAGTGACGATGTTACGTACGGGGGGACGGGGCACATAAACAAAAAATTGCTTGCGGCACGTGAACAACCATACCACGGGAAGCCGTATCATATTGAAATGACCATTCCGCCGTATGCTATAACAATTTTACGACCTACAAGAAAAAGAGAAGGGAAGGGAAACCATGGTACGAAAAAAGTGCGTCGCTATGCTACTCGCGGGGGGGCAAGGGAGTAGATTAAGCTCATTAACAAAAAATTTAGCTAAACCGGCTGTTCCGTTTGGAGGAAAGTATCGCATTATTGATTTTACACTAAGTAATTGTGCCAATTCTGGCATTGATACAGTTGGGGTACTCACCCAATATCAGCCGTTAGAGTTAAACACGTATATTGGCATTGGGAGCGCGTGGGATTTAGATCGGAAAAATGGTGGGGTAACCGTTCTTCCACCGTATGCTGAATCGTCGGAAATGAGATGGTATAAAGGGACAGCAAATGCGATTTATCAAAACTTAAACTATTTAAAGCAGTATGATCCAGAGTATGTGCTCATTCTTTCTGGCGATCATATTTACAAAATGAATTATGCAGATATGTTGCAATATCATATTGAAAAGAAGGCAGATGTGACGATTTCTGTTATTGAAGTACCGTGGGAAGAAGCGAGCCGTTTTGGAATTATGAATACAAATGAAGAGATGGAAATTGTCGAATTTGAAGAAAAGCCAGCACATCCGAAAAATAATTTAGCTTCGATGGGCATTTACATTTTTAAATGGTCGATTTTGAAAGAATATTTGGAAATGGATAATCGAAATGATCGCTCAAGCCATGATTTTGGCAAAGATATTATTCCTTTGTTAATTGATGAAAAAAAGCGACTCGTTGCTTACCCATTTAAAGGATATTGGAAAGATGTCGGAACGGTAAAAAGTTTATGGGAAGCAAATATGGACTTACTAGAAGATACCCCAGCGTTAAATTTATTTGATTATACGTGGCGTATTTATTCAGTGAATCCGAATGAACCGCCGCAATATATTGCTCCGTATGCGCATGTGAAAGAGTCTTTAGTGAATGAAGGATGCATTGTTGAGGGGAATGTGGAGCATTCTGTTTTGTTTCAAGGGGTGTATGTTGCACAAGGTGCAACAGTAAAAGATTGCGTTGTTATGCCTAATGCTGTAATTGGTAAAAATGTATATATTGAAAAAGCGATTGTTCCACCAAACATGGAAATTCCCGATGGAACGTTCATTTGTGCCGATCAATTTGACGGGGAAGTCATTCTTGTGACAGAGGAGCTTTTGGGACATTTTTCAGAGAGAGAGGATGAGAAAGCGTGGGAAAATTAATGCTCGGGGTTATTGATGCAACGACATATAAGCGTGAAATGAATGATTTGACGCTTCAACGTTCTATTGCCGCTGTTCCGTTCGCTGGGCGCTATCGATTAATCGATTTTGTTTTATCAAATATGGTTAATTCAGGGATTGAAAGTGTCGCCATTTTCCCAAAATATCAATATCGTTCGTTAATGGATCATTTAGGTTCAGGTAAAAATTGGGATTTGAATCGAAAACGCGATGGCTTATTCTTTTTTCCTTCGCCAGATCTCCCGATTTCTCATATTGGATCATTTCAACATTTCCAGCAACATATCGATTATTTTTTGCGAAGTACACAAAAGTACGCCCTCATTTGCAATAGTTATACAGTATGTAACATCGATTATGAAGAAGTGCTGCGAAGACATATTGCTAATGGGTGCGACATTACACGCGTATGTCATCAAGGGCGATCGATTGACATGTTCATTTTAGAAACATCGTTGTTACTCGATTTGATTGCTAACCAACAAAGAAATCATTATCAAAGTATTGTGGATGTTGTTAATGATGAAACAAATGGGTTAACGGTGTGCGATTATGAATACGATGGATATGTTGCGATCATTGATAGTATTGAACGTTATTTTTATCATAGTTTAGAGCTTCTTCAACCAGAAATATGGAAGCAGTTGTTTTTGAAAGGAAGACCGATTTATACGAAAGTAAAAGACGAACCACCGACAAAATATACCTCACATGCTTTTGTTCGTAACACAATGATCGCGAATGGATGCGTGATCGAAGGAGAAATTGAAAGTAGTATTATTTCAAGAGCTGTGAAAATCGGAAAAGGGACTGTCGTTCAAAATAGTGTCATTATGCAAAAAAGTCAAATTGGAGAGAACTGTCATCTTGAATATGTCATTGTTGATAAAGATGCCCGAATTGGCGATGGGGTGAAATTAACTGGGACACCGAAGGAGCCAATCGTCATTCGAAAAGGAACAATACAAGGAGCGCTGATGAAATCGTGAAAGTATTATTTGTCGTATCAGAATGTGTACCATTCGTAAAAACAGGCGGGTTAGCAGATGTGGCTGGTGCATTACCAAAAGAGTTGAAAAAGCTTGGGACAGATGTACGTGTCATGTTACCAAAGTATGGGTTAATTCCAGAACATATGCGAAAAAAAATGCATAAAATTGCTGAGCTTGTCGTTCGTGTTGGTTGGAGAAGACAATATTGTGGAATTGAACAATTAGAATATGAAGGAATTACATATTATTTCGTCGACAATGAGTATTACTTTAAGCGAGATTCATTATATGGACATTACGATGACGGCGAGCGTTTTTCATATTTTTGTCGCGCTGTACTCGATTCTCTTCCGGTCATTGATTTTCAACCGAATGTAATCCACTGCCATGATTGGCATACAGGTATGATTCCATTTTTATTGCGTGAAGAATATACGAACAATTCATTTTACGCACGAATGAAAACGGTATTTACAATTCACAATTTACAATTTCAAGGTATTTTCCCACGCGAAATTTTAGGGGACTTGCTGAATTTAAGCGACCGCTATTTTTCTATTGAGCATTTAGAGTTTTATGGAAACGTCAGTTTTATGAAAGGGGCGCTTGTCTCGGCGCATATGATTACAACGGTCAGTCCAACGTATAAAGAGGAAATTCAAACGCCATATTATGGTGAACGGCTTGACGGGTTATTGCGGGCGAGAAGTTCGCATCTAGTTGGCATTTTAAACGGAATTGACGATGAAATATACAATCCGAAAAAAGATCCGTATATTGCAGTGCCGTATGATGTAACGACAATTGCGCGAAAAAGCATTAACAAACGAGCTCTCCAACAACATTTTTCTTTGCCATCAGAAGAAGATGTCCCTGTCATTGCCATTGTGTCGCGGTTAACAAAGCAAAAAGGATTAGATTTAGTGAAATGTGTATTTCACGAAATAATAGCAGAAAACGTGCAAATGATCATTCTCGGAACAGGGGAATGGGAGTTCGAACATTTCTTTCATGATATGGCGATGACGTACCCTGATCGTGTGCGTGTATATATTGGTTTTTCAGAGCAGCTTGCACATCAAATTTATGCCGGTGCGGACATGTTTTTAATGCCATCTCAATTTGAACCGTGCGGTCTCGGACAAATGATTGCTATGCGTTACGGGGCTGTGCCGATCGTTCGAGAAACAGGTGGATTAAACGATACGGTACAATCATTTAACGAATTTACGAAAGAAGGGACGGGATTTACGTTTAAAAACTTTAATGCGCATGATATGTTATATACCATTCAGCGCGCACGGTCATTTTATGAACAAAAAGAAATATGGGAGACAATTATGAAACAAGCAATGAACAAGGATTACAGCTGGGCACAATCGGCATTTAAATACAATCAACTATACGACGAATTAATGGCTGGGAGTGGCATCTATGTTCACGGATAAGGAAGAGTTTAAACAAACGTTTTTGAAGCGATTAGAAATGATGTATGGAAAGCGGTTTTGGGAATCCACTGTCCTGGATCAATACAATACGTTAGGCCATATGATTCGTGAGTACATTAGCAAACATTGGATTCAGACGAATGAACGATATCGTGCTGAACATAAAAAACAAGTATATTATTTGTCCATTGAATTTTTGCTAGGTCGCTTGTTGGGCAGCAATTTAATGAATCTTGGTATACGCGATGTCGTGGAGCAAGGATTAAAAGAGCTCGGCATTGAATTGGCTCGTATTGAAGAAGCGGAAATAGATGCAGGTCTCGGAAATGGAGGGCTTGGTCGATTAGCTGCTTGTTTTTTAGATTCTCTTGCTTCTCTTGACTTACCTGGACATGGGCAAGGTATTCGCTACAAGCACGGTTTATTTGATCAAAAAATTGTGAATGGTTATCAAGTGGAGCTTCCAGAGCAATGGTTGCGTCATGGGAATGTTTGGGAAGTGAAAAAAGAAGATTTAGCGGTAGAGGTCAATTTTTGGGGGAAAGTGGAGTGCTACGAACAAAACGGTCGATTAACGTTTCGACATTATGATGTAGAAAAAGTGATGGCCGTTCCTTATGATATGCCGGTCATCGGGTATGATACGACAACTGTCAACACGCTGCGACTATGGAGTGCGGAGCCAGCGAAGTTTCCTCTTCATAAACATGTCATGCAATATAAGCGAGAAACAGAAGCTATTTCTGAATTTTTGTATCCAGACGATACGAACGATGAAGGAAAAATTTTAAGGTTAAAACAGCAATATTTTCTTGTTGCTGCAAGCATTGGGAGCATTGTGCGCGACTATCGGCAACGATACGGACATTTACAACATTTCCATCGACACGTAGCGATTCATGTGAATGACACCCACCCAGTTCTAGCCATTCCAGAACTGATGCGAATTTTGTTAGATGAGGAAGGAATGGGATGGGATGAAGCGTGGCACATTACGACAAATACGATCTCTTATACAAATCATACAACATTATCTGAAGCGTTGGAAAAATGGCCTATTTACATTTTCCAACCGCTACTGCCGCGAATTTATATGATTGTGCAAGAAATTAATGAACGATTTTGTCGTGATTTATGGAATCGATATCCTGGCGATTGGAAAAGAATCGAGGAGATGGCGATTATTGCTCATGGGCTTGTGAAAATGGCCCATTTAGCGATTGTAGGGAGCTATAGTGTGAATGGGGTCGCGAAAATACATTCCGAAATTTTAAAGCATCGGGAAATGAAGTTATTTTACGAATACTTTCCAGAAAAATTTAATAACAAAACGAACGGGATTACCCATCGCCGTTGGCTGCTGAAAGCAAATCCGGAGCTTTCTTCTCTTATCACCGAAGCGATCGGAATGGAATGGATAAAGCAGCCTGAGCAGCTTATTCAGTTGAAAAAGTATGCAACTGATCATGCATTTCAAGAACGATTAGAAAAAGTGAAACATCACCATAAACAAAAGTTAGCTAAATATATTTACGAAAAAACAGGGGTGACTGTAGACGACTCATCGATTTTTGATGTGCAAGTGAAACGGTTACATGCGTATAAAAGACAGTTGTTAAATGTACTCCACATTATGCATTTATATAACCGATTAAAAGAAGATGAACATTTTGATATGTATCCACGTACGTTTATTTTTGGCGCGAAAGCATCGCCGGGATATCATTATGCGAAGCGGATTATTAAGTTAATCAATTCTGTTGCACAAAAGGTGAACAGCGACGAACAAATTAATGGGCGGTTAAAAGTTATTTTCTTAGAAAATTACCGTGTCTCATTGGCAGAAAAAATTTTTCCAGCCGCTGATGTAAGTGAGCAAATTTCGACGGCAAGCAAAGAAGCATCAGGGACCGGAAACATGAAATTTATGATGAATGGAGCTGTGACGATCGGAACGCTCGATGGGGCCAACATTGAAATTTTAGAACGTGTCGGTCACGACAATATGTTTATTTTTGGATTGACTGCAGAAGAAGTGTTGCACTATTATGCCAACGGTGGATATCATTCGTATGAATATTATCACCATGATCAACGGATTCATCAAGTTGTAAATCAGCTTGTGAATGGCTTTTTTTCAGATGCATATGATCACTTCGAGCCGATTTACGATTCGTTGCTTGCTCATAATGATCAATATTTTGTCCTACGGGATTTCGCATCGTATGCTGATGCACAACAACGATTGGGAGTAGCGTATGAAAATCGCCAAAAGTGGTTAGAAATGAGCGTGACGAACATCGCTTGTTCTGGATATTTTTCAAGTGACCGAACGATTGAAGAATACGCTCATGACATTTGGCGTATTCACTAACAAAAAGTCAGTCCTGTAAGCATATGCTCACAGGACTTTCTTATGAAGTATAAGGATCTTTTTCGTAAGCTGGAAGATCACCGAGCGGAGACATGAGTTGTTCGTCATCGAGCATTTGTTCATATTGTTCATGTACAATGTTTGGATAAATTGTAATGCCCGTTCCATAAAGATCGGTTGCCGCAAATGTTTCAAACGGTTCGACGTAACCGATTTGTTCCTCAGCATCAATATACATGCGATCATAGTGTACCGTATCTTCTTGAACATCTGAAGGTGTTTCTGATGTACCGAAGCGAGCAACCTTTTGCCAACTATCTTCAGCATCGAAAGTTTCTACATCTTCATGAACGACAAATTCGCCAAATGGAGGAGACAAAATACTTTCTTCAATTGGGCGCTGTTGTGAAATAAATTGGTCAGAGCTATGTTCTTTACAATATGTTGTCGTCGGGATGGCTTCGAGACGTTCGAACGGAATGGGTTTCCCGCATACTTTGCAAATACCGTATGTCCCATCTTCCATCGCTTGAAGTGCAAGCTCGATATCATGAAGCTCTCTTTCTGTATGTTCGTTCAGCGCAATATCTTTTTCTCGTTCATATAATTCTGTGCCAGTATCAGCAGGATGATTGTCATAATTCGATAATTCGCCAACTGAATCATGAGTAGATGTTCGCGTGAGGCCGAAATGATCGTTTTGTTTCAACCGTTGCTCAATTTGTCGTTTTTCTTGCAATAAACGGTCACGTAAAGCAGATATATCCTGCACAATAAATTCCCTCCTTCAAGTTTTAACTACGCATAGTATGGACTAAAAAGAAAAAACCATAGCGCCAAGACTATGGTTTTTCTTAACAATTATTGCATCCAATAATGAATAAATAGACCGATAACGAGTAAAAATCCAAACTGCGTATTCGTTTGAGCTGTTGCTTTCATGGCTGGCATCATGTCGATCGGTTTCGTTTTTCCAATAAACCCCTTCGTTGCTCGCCACGCTTTTGGGACACTGAAAAATACGAGCAATGTCCATGGCGAAATCGTTTTCGTAAAAACAAGTAACACAATCCATAAAAATGATGTGACAAACATGCCGCCTAACAACCAAATGGCACGTTTTCTACCGAGTAAAATGGCTAACGTTTTTCGTCCGCTTTTTTTGTCTCCGTCTAAGTCGCGAATGTTATTGGCTAATAAAATAGCACCAACTAGAATAGAGATGGGAACAGAAACAAGAACAGGTGTTGATGTAATTGTGCCCGTTTGAATAAAAAATGAAATTAAAATGATGGTAAGACCCATGAAAAACCCTGCTGCTAATTCACCAAATGGGGTATAGGCGATCGGAACGGGTCCGCCTGTATAAAAATAGCCTGCTGCCATGCAAATAGTGCCGATCACAGCTAGCCACCAACTACTGTTGGCACAAATATAAACGCCAAGTAACATGGCGATAGCGAAAAAAGACCAAGCAAGCAGTAAAACTGTTTTTGGTGAGATGCCATCGCGAACAATCGCTCCACCAATTCCGACGGATTCAGGTGTATCAAGCCCTCGTTTATAGTCGTAATATTCATTAAACATATTTGTTGCTGCTTGGATAAATAATGAAGCAATGAGCATAGAAAAAAATAAAGGGAAGTGAATTGGCGTTTCATCTACTGCAAGCACAGTGCCGATGGAAACAGGAACGAACGCTGCAGTAAGCGTATGTGGACGCAATAATCGCCACCAAACGCGCCAGTCTCGTTTATAATGAACCGTTTGAGTATTTGAACGTACTGGTGTTGGCATACTATTCTTCTCCTTTAAGTAAAATGTCGTTCACAATAAGTTTAGGGAAGTGGGGAAAATGTGTCAATGTCTTGACAATATAAATTGTTTCCTATCTCTAAAAAACAATATTATAATGGAAAAGGGACAAAAAGTTTAAGTATAGGCGTGATAAAAGGTGGTTACTTTATATCAAAACAAAGTTATTGACCAATTGCGTCATGTATTAGGGAAAAAAGAGCATATGGTTAGTATTACCATAAGAATGGAACAAATCGATCCGCTTGCTTTTTTCTCTGCGGGTGAAACGTTATTTTATGGGCAACGTTTTTACTGGTCGGATTGCTTGCACGAACGAACATTTGTTGGACTTGGACGAGCTCAAGTTATAAAAAGCAAAGAAAAGACGAAAAAGCGGTTTCGTGACGTCGAACGAGAATGGAAACAAATTGTAGAAGGCGCTTTCATTGAAGGGCAAGGGCCACTGATGTTTGGAGGATTTGCCTTTGACCCGCTGAAACAGTCAGATGAACATTGGATTGAATTTCCTTCTGCCCAATTTGTTGTGCCTACATTTTTGTTAACAAAGCAACGAGATGAAATATGGCTAACAGTCAATGTTGTTCATGAATCGCTCAATCAGATTGAAGAAATGATCGATTCTTTATTTCACACACGTGATGAGAGCGATTGGCATCGTGCTCACATTGTGAAAAAAGAAGAAGTTGCTCGTGACCAATGGCTCCGTGCCGTTCATTACGCGACAGATCTTATTCGAAATGATGCAATTGAAAAAGTCGTTTTAGCACGTGAATTATTTCTTTCTTCTTCTCGGCGAATTGATCGTTCTCATGTGTTACGTGCTTTACGGGAGCAACAACCGATGAGCTACATTTTTGCTTTTGAAAATGGCTCTACTTGCTTCATCGGGGCTTCTCCGGAGCAACTTGTGAGAAAGAATGGGCATACGTGTGAAACAGCTTGTTTGGCGGGATCGATTCGCCGTGGACATACGGTGAAAGAAGATGAAGAACTTGGACGTTGGTTGCTTCAAGACGATAAAAATCGCCGCGAGCATGCGTTTGTTGTCGATATGATTAAACAAGCAATGAATGAAGTATGTACGGAAGTTGTCATTCCGAACGAACCAACGCTTTTGAAAATGAGACATATTCAACATTTATATACGCCTGTTCAGGCGAAAGTGAAGGAAGGCGTCTCGATTTTTTCACTCGTTGAACGGCTTCATCCAACCCCTGCGCTCGGGGGATTTCCGAAAGAAAAGGCGGTACAAACGATTCGGGAGATTGAGCCGCTTGATCGTGGATGGTATGCCGCTCCGATTGGTTGGGTTGATGCGAACGGAAACGGAGAGTTTGCTGTTGCGATTCGTTCGGCATTGCTTGAAGACAATAAAGCACATTTGTTTGCAGGATGTGGCATTGTTGCTCATTCCGATCCACATAATGAATACGAGGAAACGAATGTAAAGTTTAAACCGATGTTATCAGCGTTAGGGGGTGATGGAGATGAATGAAATGACAGCGTATGTCACAGCTTTCGTTGAGCAACTAGCTCATATGGGAGTACACCAAGTAGTCATTAGCCCTGGTTCTCGCTCCACTCCTCTAGCGATGGTTATGGCTGAACACCCAACGTTAAATATTCATGTTCATATTGATGAACGTTCCGCTGCTTTTTTCGCATTGGGCATGGCGAAGGCTTCTGGAGAGCCAGTTGCTCTTGTTTGTACATCAGGGACAGCAGTAGCAAATTATTATCCAGCAATCGTTGAAGCTTATTATGCACGTGTCCCACTCGTTGTGATTACGGCTGATCGCCCTCATGAACTGCGTGATGTTGGCGCTCCACAAGCAATTGACCAGTTGCATATGTATGGTTCATATGTAAAATGGTTTGTTGATATGGCGCTTCCAGAAGGAAATGAGCGAATGCTTCGTTATGCCGAAATGGTGGCTGCTCGTGCGGTATACGTTGCATCGTCTGTCCCAAAAGGACCGGTTCATATTAACGTACCGTTGCGCGAACCACTCGTTCCAACGATCGATGAGCCGCTGTTTTTGCCATCTTCTCCAACTCGCATCGTGTATAAAGGAAGTAAGCATCTTTGTGAAGAGATGATCGATGAGTTGCATGCGGAGTTGAGCGGTGTCGAAAAAGGGGTCATTATATGCGGAGATTTGCATATCGAAGGTTTTTCTGAGGCAGTTGTGAAGTTAGCGGAAGCATTGCAATACCCTATTTTAGCAGATCCTCTCTCTCCATTGCGGACAGGTACACACGAGAAACGATGTATTATTGAATCGTATGATGCGATGTTAAAAAATGAAACGTTTGCGGATAAGTTTGTTCCAGATGTCGTTATTCGGTTCGGAGCGATGCCTGTATCGAAATCGCTTTATGTTTGGTTGCAAAAGCATAAACAAGTAAAACAAATAGTTGTCGATGAAGCGGGACAATGGCGCGATCCAACGTTGGCGCTTCAAGTACTGATAGAAGCAAATGAGGTTCAATTTTGTTATGATTTAGCGCAACGTGCTTCACATTCCCTTCGTTCGTCGCAATGGATGAGCAAGTGGCAATATATGAATGAACGTGCAAAACACATTTTGTTGAAAGCAGAAGAAGAGACGAGCATGTTTGAAGGGAAAATATTTATTGAACTTGCCAACCTATTGCCAGACAAAGCAACACTCTACGTTGGCAACAGTATGCCTATTCGTGATGCGGATACGTTTTTTATGTCATCGAATAAACGAATCCGTTTACTAGCGAATCGAGGAGCAAACGGCATTGATGGAGTTGTATCTAGTGCTCTTGGGACAAGTTACGTTTCCCAACCACTTGTGTTAGTGATTGGCGACTTGTCGTTTTATCATGATTTAAACGGTTTGTTGGCAGCGAAATTACAACAGCTACATGCGACAATCATCGTGCTAAACAATAACGGCGGAGGTATTTTCTCTTTCTTACCGCAAGCGAATGAACCAAAGCATTTCGAACGGTTATTTGGTACGCCGACACATTTATCATTTCAGCATGCTGTTGACATGTATAATGGGCATTATGAAAAAGTAGAGACGTGGGAACATTTTCGACGAGCGATGACGGACGCTCTTTCACGCCCGACATTAAACGTCATTGAAGTTCCGACATCACGTGAATATAATGTCAAAATCCATCGGAAATTGTGGAAAGATGTTTCCCAGGAAATGTCCAACTTGTTGAATAAAGGGGAATGAACATGAAGTTTGTCGTTCGAGGACAAACGTATTATGTGGAAATGTACGGTAATGGACAACCGCTGTTGTTACTACACGGATTTACAGGCAGCTGTCAAACGTGGCATCCGTTTATTTCAACGTGGAGCCAACATATGCAGTGCATCGCCATTGACATTCTCGGTCACGGACGAACGGATGCTCCTTCAGCTGTACAGCGATATGACATCGAGATCGTCGCGAGAGATATTGCTACGTTATTGGAGCAATTAGAAATAAAAAAAGCGCATGTATTAGGATATTCCATGGGGGGAAGACTTGCGCTCACATTTGCGGTTCTTTATCCGCAGTATGTTCAAACGCTCATATTAGAAAGTAGCTCTCCCGGTCTAAAAACAGAAAAAGAAAGAATGAAACGTCGCGAAGAAGACGAGCGATTAGCACAATTTATTGAAAAACATGGCGTCGCCTCATTTGTCGATCGCTGGGAGAACATTCCGTTATTTTCTTCTCTTCAACGGTTACCAAAAAGTGTGCAACAACGGCTCCGTGAAGAACGGTTACAGCATACAGCGATTGGACTAGCTAACAGTTTACGTGGGATGGGGACAGGCGCACAACCTTCTTGGTGGGGGGCATTGCATCAATTACATATGCCGACATTGTTGATTTGTGGAGAAGACGATGAAAAGTTTTGTCGAATTGCGTCAGAAATGGTACAATTATTACCAAACGGAACGCTCATTGCCGTTCCGCAAGCTGGACACGTTGTGCATATGGAGCAGCGTGAGCGGTTTGGTACGCTTGTTCAACAATTTGTGCTAAGAGGAGGTTTATTGTATGGCGATTGAATGGATAAAAGAGAGGGAATATGAAGATATTTTGTACGAAACGTATAACGGCATTGCAAAAATCACAATTAATCGTCCTGAAGTACATAATGCGTTTCGTCCGAAAACAGTAATGGAATTAATTGATGCGTTTGCATATGCACGTGACGACTCTAATATTGGTGTCATCATTTTAACAGGTGCAGGCGGCAAAGCGTTTTGTTCGGGTGGCGACCAAAAAGTGCGTGGACATGGTGGATATGTGGGGGATGATCAAATTCCGCGCTTAAACGTATTAGATTTGCAACGTTTAATTCGTGTTATTCCCAAGCCGGTTATTGCGATGGTTGCAGGTTATGCGATCGGCGGTGGTCACGTGCTACATGTCGTTTGTGACTTAACGATTGCAGCAGATAACGCGATTTTTGGTCAAACAGGTCCGAAAGTCGGTAGCTTTGATGGAGGATATGGAGCAGGTTATTTGGCGCGCATTGTCGGTCATAAAAAAGCGCGTGAAATTTGGTATTTATGTCGCCAATACAATGCCCAAGAGGCGCTAGAAATGGGACTAGTGAATAAAGTTGTTCCACTTGAACAGTTAGAGGAAGAAACGGTGAAATGGGCGGAAGAAATTTTAGAAAAAAGCCCGACAGCTATTCGCTTCTTAAAAGCTGCGTTTAATGCAGATACAGATGGACTTGCAGGCATTCAACAACTTGCTGGAGATGCAACGCTTCTTTACTATACAACGGATGAAGCTAAGGAAGGACGCGATGCATTTAAAGAAAAGAGAAAACCGGACTTCAAGCAGTTCCCGCGTTTTCCATAAAAATAAAACAGCTTGATGTGCATACATCAAGCTGTTTTTTTGAAGGTGGTGTGAACATGATTCCAAATTGGTTACGTCAACGTGCACATTTAACTCCGAATCGTGTAGCGCTATACGATGACACACAAGCGATTTCATTTGCGGAACTTCATGATCGGACAGTAAAACGGGCAAGGCAATTTGTTTATCTCGGTGTAAAAAAAGGCGACATTGTAGCTATCTTAATGAAAAATAGTATACATATGGTCGAAGTCATTCATGCGCTTCATTATATCGGAGCGATTGTTTTGTTACAAAATGTACGCTTATCGATAGAAGAAATAAAGTGGCAGTTGGATCATAGTGGGGCGCGTTTCGTCATTTGTGATGAGCCATTTCCAGACGAACGAGTAATTGAATGGAATGAATTTATAAAACTCCGAGAACGAGATGGAGAATGGCAAACGATGTACCATCTTGATGATGTAGCAACCATTATGTATACATCAGGGACGACAGGAAAGCCAAAAGGAGTTATGCAAACATATGGGAATCATTGGTGGAGTGCGATTGGCTCCGCTTTAAATCTTGGCTTGCATGAAAATGATTGTTGGCTTGCGGCTGTTCCCTTTTTTCATGTTAGTGGTTTGTCGATTTTAATGCGGAGCGTCATTTATGGCATGAGTGTTTATATTATGTCATCATTTGACGCGAAACGTAGCAATGAGCTTATTTTGCAAGGGAAAGTTACGATGATGTCCGCTGTCAGCACCATGGTGCAACAAATAATTCAGCAACTCAAGCAGCCGTATCCTTCGTCATTTCGTTGTATGCTCGTTGGAGGAGGACCTGTTTCGCAACCGTTATTGCAGTCGTGTGCTAATTGGCATATACCTGTATATCAAACATATGGTATGACAGAAACTGCTTCTCAAGTGGCTACATTACCTCCAGATGCTCGTCATAAACATGGCTCAGCAGGAAAGCCGCTGTTTCATATGGGCATTCGCATTGAAAAAGACGGACACCGGCTGAATGCCAATGAAGTAGGAGAGATTGTTGTCAAAGGTCCGAGCGTCATGAAAGGGTATTGGCAAAACGAAAAGGAAACGAATGCGGTTTTAAAAGATGGTTGGTTATATACCGGAGATGTTGGATATATGGATGAAGAAGGATTTTTATATGTGCTTGACCGTCGTTCAGATTTAATTATTTCTGGTGGAGAAAATGTATATCCTGCCGAAATTGAGGCGGTACTTTTGGAACATAAGGCAGTAAAAGAAGCAGGCGTCATTGGAGTTGCTGATGAAACATGGGGACAAGTGCCACATGCATTTGTTGTATTATATGATGGGACAGCAACGGAAGAACAATTAAAGTTGTTTTGTATGAGTAAATTGGCTAAATATAAAGTGCCAAAGCGAATTTACATTGTTGATCATTTGCCGCGCAATGCTACAAACAAACTGATGCGCCATAAGCTAAAAAAATGGGTCGAGGAGGCGTAAAAAGCCTCCTCTTATTGATATCCTTTCGCTGTTTCTTTCGTAATTTTTTCTTTAAACAGTTTATAACTCCAAAGTTGATAGCCTACGACGATCGGTACCATAACGATGGCGACGCCGAGCATAATTTTTAAGTTCAATTCGCTTCCTGCTGCTTCAAAAAGCGTTGTGCTATATTCATCGTTGATGCGGGAAGGAAGCATATTTGGGAACATGCCGATAAAACCAGTTGCCATAAGTGTGAAAATCGTCAAGCAAATGTTCGTAAATGCAAGTCCAATTCGTTTTTGCCAAACGAACAATAACATCAGTAATGCACATACGAAAGTAAGCGCTGGAACGACCCAAAGAATTGGTGCTTTTGTAAAGTTGTGAAACAAAGGTGTCCGATTACTTGTTGCAACGAAGAAAAGGGATAATATGACCGTTGCAACAATAGCAGCAGGGCGCGCGACTGCATACGCTCGCTCCGCTACCTCTCCAACCGTTTTTAGCATGACCCAAAGAGCACCAGAGACGATAAATAAACTGATAAACAATAATCCGCCTAACAAACCGTACGGATGAAGCAAACTAAAAAACGTTCCTTCATATCCAGATGGGCCAATTTTTAAGCCGTAAAACAAATTCGCAAAGGCAACGCCAAATAAAAGTGCTAAAGCAAAACTGCTAATTGTAAATGCCCATTTCCAACTTTTTTGCCAAAGCGGTGCATCGTCTTTATGCATAAATTCCAATCCAGCAGCACGGAAAAAGAGCGCGAATAAAATGAGCATCATCGGCGTATATAAGAAGCTAAATAAGTCAGCGTAAACAGCTGGAAACGCAGCAAATGTAGCTCCGCCCGCTGTAATTAACCATACTTCATTGCCACCCCAAAACGGTCCAACCGCTTCTTGTAGTTGATTTCGCTCTTGACGGTTTCTCGCTAAAAACGGAAACAACATGCCTGTACCGAGCGTATATCCATCTAACACAAAGTATATCGTCCAAATAAGTCCCCATAGACCAAACCAAATGATCGCAACTATTTCATGAGACATGTTGCATTCCCCCACCTTTCGTAGCCGCGGATGTGTACGGTCCTTTTTTCGCATATTTCAACATTAAGTACACGTCAGCAATAAGCAAGATAGTATAAAACAATACGAGGCTGACGAGTGAGAAAATGATTTGTGAAAGGGAGATTGGTGATACGGCTTCGGCTGTGCGCATTAAGCCATACACCGTCCATGGTTGACGTCCGACTTCCGCAACGACCCAGCCAGCGTTGATAGCGACATACGGAAGCAATACAGAATACATCACAAGTTTTAAGAAACGTCGTGATTCCACTAATTTGTTTTTGCGATATAAGTAAAATCCGTACCAAAATAGAGCGACAAAATATAAACCGAGCGCCACCATTAAACGAAATGAATAAAAGACGATGTTAACATTTGGACGTTCATCTTTTGGAATTTGATCAAATCCAACGACTTTTCCATCAAACGAATGTGTATAAAAATAGCTACCGAGCTTCGGGATCGTTAAAAATTCAACGATATTTTGCCCATTTTTTGGGTCTGGAATTTGAATAATGTGAAATGGTAAACTTTCTTTTGTCTCCCAAACTGCTTCAAGTGCAGCCCCTTTAGCTGGTTGCATTTTCGCTGCAAACGATGCTGATTTATGACCGATAAACGGTGTCGCTGTTGCGGCGATCAATCCTAAAATGAGCCCATATTGAAACGATTTTTTAAAAAACTCGACATGCTGTTTTCGTAATAAGTGCCATGCGCTCACTGCCATGACAAAAAACGCTCCAACGATATAACAGCTGACGACGGTATGAACGAACATATGCCATGCATATGGATTTGTTACCACTTCCCAAAAGTTTTGCAGTTCGATACGTCCGTTTCTTTCAATATACCCAACCGGATTTTGCATAAAGCCGTTTGCTGTAATAATCCAAAGCGCAGAAATGTTTGTGCCAAGCGCAACCATCCAAATCGAAAACGCACGAAGTTTTGGTGAAATTTTATCCTTCCCAAATAGCCAAATGCCCATAAATGTTGATTCTAAAAAGAAAGCAACGAGCGCTTCAATGGCGAGTGGAGATCCGAAAATATCCCCCATATATTTCGAATACTCAGACCAGTTTGTACCAAATTGAAATTCCATCGTAATGCCTGTGACTACGCCAAGAACGAAGTTAATAGCAAACAATTTCCCCCAAAAATCTGCCATTTGTCGATAAAGCGGATTTTTTGTTCGTACATGTTGTGTTTCCATCCATGCAATTAAAACAATAAGACCAATGGTCAACGGGACGAATAAAAAATGATAAAAAACAGTAATGGCAAATTGAAAACGGCTAAGTAAAAGCACGTCGCTCATATATTCCCCTCCAACGATACAAAATGTTTTTTTACTATGTATAAGAGTAACCCTAAGACGTGAAGAAGCGGTGAGGGAAATGTTGCAAAACTGTGGCGATAATTTTAAAAAAATGTGTCTATTCATTGTTTTTAACATGAAAAAGTGAAAAACCCCTTGCGACAGGCAAGGGGTTTTTAGTTATTCGTTTGGTTGGAACGTTTTACAGTCTGTTTCTGTCGAGCTCGTCGCTGTTGCACCGGCATGGCTTACGACATAGATTGCGTCTGCACTACATCGATTGCCTTGCGACCAAAACTGACAGTTTTGCACCTCACAAAGTACATCTTTTGCCACAATCATTCCCTCCTTTCGTTATGCTGATGTTAGTGTAGACAAAACATTGGCAAGACATAACATGAAAAAATGAGCAAAAATAATGAGAATTTTTATCATTATATGTTGACACAGATAATCATTCTCAATTAGAATGAAATTGTGCAAGATAAGACAAAAAATTCGGAGGGAGTTACATGTCATCATTATTAGTTGTTGGAGCAGATCATTTAGGAAACATTACCGATAAATTAAAAAACTCAGGATTTCAGGAGATTATTCATTTAGATGGTCGAAAAGTGAATATGGTGAAGCGACAAATTCCAGAGCATGTCGATATCGTATTTGTCATGACGGATTACATTAACCACAATTTAGCAAAGGTCATTAAACAAAAAGCAAAAGATCAACATAAGCCGATTTATTTTGTAAAGCGTTCATGGAGTTCCATTCAGGCTGTCATTGAGCAAATGGGGGAGCTAAAACGAGTGAACTAAGGGGGAGATGACGTTGTGGCAACCGTTTTTAAATGAAGTATTAACTTATCATTACAGCATATCTCCACCTCATCGTTCATCACTTACGTTGCTAAAAGGAATTGAACGGGCAACATCATCGTTTCCGATCGCTTCTTGTGACTCTCCCGTTACATATTATAAAACGATAGCACAAATGACGGATTACTTGCTTCGCTTTGTTGCGAACGATCAGTCGTTTGTTCACATATTAGATGCTCATGATGCTTTTATTACCACATCATGTACGTCTGACACGTGCGTTGTCCCATCATGTATGAACGTTTTTGTTGTTGATTCATTCTCTCTTCCCAAAGCGATACATATGTTTGAACAAAACTTTCATACCAGACCTGAAAAAATTTATATGTATCGTATGTCAATGAATGGTGTCATCCATTTTTTGTTGACAAAACATGTGTATCGAGTATCATAAAATTTGATAATGAATTTCAATTTTAGAAAGAGGGAGATTATGGGGAAATGGATGAAAGTTGGTTTGGCTATTTCTTTATCTTCATCGCTTGTCGTTAGTGGTTGTGCCGAACCAACGACAAAGAAGAGAAAGAAAGAAGAAACAGAAACTGCGATTCAAGTTCCGGTAACTGATTACACGTTTCGAACAGCAGGAAATATGTTTGCGTATTCAGAGTTTGAACTGTCTGGTGAACCTTTAGCAGAAGGATTAGGATTAGATTTAGATTTGTTAGATGTTCGAAAAATAAATGAACCGACGGAGTTTGATTATATTGCAGGGGTAGAATCTTACGAATATTCTGAGGAAGCGATGTATGAGGTAACGGAAAAATCAGGGCTCGGTTTGCATCTTATTCACGGTCCTATAGCAAAAAAATTAGCGAAACAAAGCGGAAAAGAAGGTCATGAAGTATTGGCTGAACGTTTTTATTTACTTGCTGATCAAGTTGGATATCCACACGAAGAAATATTTCGCAATATGTTTCCTACATTCATTGAGTATGAAAGTGGGGATCCACATTACATCCAACAAGTGGACACAGACATATATGCAGAAAATGATGACGGTACGTACGTCCCAGTGTACCAAGTAGATTTCCAAACGTTGCGATGGGCTCGTGAAAAAATGAATAAAATGCTTGTTCCTGCAGCTTACGGGGCAACGTTTTTAAAACAAGCTTTATGGGCTGGTGATTTTTTAAGTGCGTTCCATACGGTTGATAAGGACGAAGAAGTAGAGGCAAAAACGGCAAATGATGATCAGCATTCAAATATTGCATTAGGGGTTAGTTCGGCTGATGGAATGCAAGGAATGATTTTAACTGAGCAAATATGGAATAAGTTGTTGTTTATTCGTGACCATTTATTTTATGATGCAAAAAATGACAAGCTTACTTCATTGAACAAAGGAACTTATGATCCGGAAAAAGGATTTGTATATTTGCCACATCAAGTTGAAGTTGTTGAAAATGGAGATAATCAAGCACCTGATGCTCAACAGCTCATTTTGAAAGATAAGCGTAGCTTTTTGCAAGATCAATGGCTTATGTTATGGCCGGCGGCTGAGTTTTTTGGTATGACGGATCAACGAAAGGCAAACAAAAATCAAAATCCAGCGTTTTTAGCTGTTTTTGACGGCAAACCTTATCCAAAAGCACCAAATGAAAACATTGATGAGAACGAAAACAACGATATACGAAGTGACGATCCTTATTCAGTGAATCGGGATATTTTGCTTACAATTTTTAAAAACGTAGATGCGATGCACTTCAATGATGAATTAGGAACATTTGTGGAGGAACATAGTGGCACAGAGCAAGGCAAGCATATGAACGTGTTCGATGCAGGTTATACAATGGAAGCACTCCGTATGTTTCAACGAGCAATTGACGGCTTACCGGTTGGCTATGCGAATGGAGAAGAAGCAGAAGGTTTGCATACAGAGGAAGGAAAACGGGCTCTTGAACTTATTCGGAAGCAGGCTGATTTCATTGTTGCAAAGCTAATAAGAACGGATGGACTTGTTGCAAACGGTTTTACAGTTGGAGAAGGAGTAGATGAATCAGAGCCAACGCTTCTTTCACAGCTTGGAGCGATTCGGGGATTAACGGCTGCATTTCTAGCTACAAAAGAAGAGAAGTATCGGGAAGCTGCACGTCATATTTATGTAGCGATGGATCAACATTTCTGGGATAAGACGTTGCATGTTTATAAAACCGCCAAAGATGAGATGAAATACGATCCGTTTGTAGCAGGGGCGCTTTCAAGTGTATTTCGATTGGCCGTAAATCATTTAAACAACATAGATCAAGATCAACAACAGCCGAAAGAGCTAGATCGTGAAACAATTATTTCACGTTATGTAGACTTTTATAATCTTATTATTGACGGGCCTAGCATCAAAGAAGGGATGCAGGCAAGTGAGTTTTGGGACACTGGGGACGTGTATAAAAAAGATGATCAGTCTGGTAATACAGACGGGGATAATGTACCACAAATCCAAGCGGGAGACGGTCCGTACGGAATAGCTCCGATTCTTGTTAATGTTGAAGTAAAAGAAAAGTAAAAGGCGGACGGTATAAACCGACCGCCCTTCTCTACGTGGGGGGATAAATATGAAAAGATGGGCACTCTTTCTTTCTATGTTGTTTCTAGCCTCGTGTACGAAACAACCGATGTTTATGTCCAATCAATCGGAGCTGCGCCATGTGGCAGTCAACAGTAACAATATTGTTATTAACCGAGCTGGTAATGAATTGTATGTTGCAAATATTGATGTGCCTACTGTAACGATTGTCGATGCGAAAACAAAGAAGAAAAAGATAGAAATTCCTGTCGGACGTGAGCCACGCCAATTAACATTAAGTCCTGACGAACAATTTTTATATGTGTCCTGTATGTACGATCATCGCGTAGATGTTATTTCATTGAAAAAGAAAAAGGTAGTTGGTCATATTAAAACGGGTCTCGAACCGTTTGGCTTAGTAACGAGCCAAGATGGTCGTTGGTTATATGTTGCAAATTATCGGTCAGGTACATTATCTATCATTGATTTACAAGATGGAAAAGTAAAAAAAGATATTCAGATAGGTGATCGGCCACGAACAGTAACAATTACTTCAGATGGGAAAAAATTATATGTGCCTCATTATTTAGAGGGGAAAATTACTGTCATTGATGCTAGAAAAGGAAAAATCATAAAACGTATCTCATTAGCACTCTCACCCGATCGGGATGACCGTAAAAAAAGTCAAGGCATTCCAAATACATTAGAGCAGTTTGTGATTACTCCTGATGGGAAGAGGGCGTATGTCCCGCATTTATTAACAAATATCGATACACCGATTCATTTTGAGGAGACAGTTTTTCCTGCTATTTCTGTTATTCGTTTAGATAGAGATGAAGAAATATTAAATGAAAGAAAAGAGTTGTTTGAAGAAATCAATGTTACAGATGTAAATAATGAGACGATCATTGTGTCCAATCCATACGATATTACGTTTCATCCTAACGGGAAAAAAGCGTATGCCATTATGTCTGGAAGTGAAGATCTCGTTGTTTTCGATCTTGCCCGAGGGGGCAATGCTACCCAAGTATTACGACGAATTGAAGGAGATAATCCGAGAGGAATTGTTATTTCCCCAGATGGAAAAACATTGTATATACATCAGGCGATGAGTCATGAAATCGCAATTATCAAAACAGGTGGGGAACAAATATACGCAAAAGCGAGACAAACGGAAAAAAATATTTCTCTCATTTCTAAAGATTCATTATCTCCACTTGTAAGGGAAGGGAAAAAAATATTTTATAGCGCAAATAGTGATGAATATGCAGCTGAGATTACAAAAAATAATTGGATGAGTTGTGCATCTTGTCATAGTGATGGCGATATCAATGGTTTGACACTGTTAACACCTAAAGGACCTAGAAATGTACCAAGCAATATTTTAGCGACGAAAACAGGACTGTTTATGTGGGATGGGTCACGAGATGACTTTACTGACTATATTCATACCGTCCAAGGAGAGATGGGAGGGATGTTACAATACGATCCTAGTAAACCGTTACCGGATGATATTCAGCACATGTTTGATGCGCTTTTTGCGTATCTCGATGACCCCCATTCATTTCCTGTTCCTAAAAGTCCTTATCGAGAGAAGGATGGAAGTTTGACACCTATAGCTAAAAAAGGAGAAAAATTATTTTTTGGAAAAGGGAACTGTGTAAGTTGCCATGGAGGGACGTACTTTACAGATAGTGTAAAAGCGGTAAATAGTAACGGACAACTGACTACAGCACAAACGTCTTTTTTGCACGACATTGGAACAACGAATATACTTGATCGCCCTTCGGCTGGGGACGCCCGTGCACAATTTACAAACCCGCGAACTCCAAAACAGTGGGATACCCCTACATTGCGTGGCGTGTGGGCGACTGCCCCGTATTTACATGATGGAAGCGCAAGCACGATTGAAGAAGCTATTGTACGTCACCGGATAAAAGAAGTAGAGCAGCTTAGCGAAGAAGAAATAAAGCAAATTGCGGCATATGTACGATCACTAGAGTAAAAAGGTGGGATGACCCACCTTTTTACAATTCATCAAACCCGTTCACATCGGTTGTTTTCGTATATGAACGTGGACGGGCTTCAAAAAAGTCGGTTTTGCCTAAGTTTACATTTTCATCGCTAAAGACGCGAATCCAAGGCATGCTATTTTCATCCGCGTCATAGCGATCGTCTAATCCAAGCATGCGCAACCGTTTATTTCCAAGGTACTCAATATATTTTTCCATTTCGATGACGTCAATGCCATCAATATCGCGCAACACAAAGCGCGACCATTCTGTTTCGTAACGAATGGCTTCGTCGATATAGTCATATATCCACGCAGAAAACGCTCCATTTTCATCAATTTGTGGATTTTCCCATAACACTGCGCGTACAAGTTGAGAAATAAAGTAACTATGGCATAGCTCATCTTTATTAATATAACTAATCATCGTTGATGTTTTGAGCATTTTTTGGTTTCTTGCCAAATTGTAAAAAAAGGCAAACCCAGAATAAAAATTAATCCCCTCTAAGACGAGCGAAGCGACGAGCGCGCGGCAAAACGTCTCCACCGTTGGTTGCTCGCGAAATGCTTCATAGACGAGAATGACGTGTTCATTTCGCTTATAAATGTGCGGATTTGTTCGTGCCATTTCAAACGCACGATGTTGCTCGGATAATTTTTCGATCGAAGCAAGAACGTACGAGTACGATTGATTATGAACGACTTCTTGCTGTTCGATAATCGAAAAAATTGCTTTGACGCTCGGATCGGTAATGTATTCTTTCATCGCCCCAATAAAATTTGGTTGAACAGAATCTAAAATTGAAAGCAAGCCGATAATGTGTAAAAATGCATCCCGTTCCCGTTCACTTAACGCATGCCATTGTTTAATATCATCTGACATATTAATTTCAAACGGCGTCCAAAAGTTGCCGAGCAACATTTTGTATATATCGTAAAAATGGCTATATTTGATATCGTTCCAGTTTAAAATGCCGCTTGCTTTTCCATTGATAATGCTCGTTGCTTTATTTGGATGCGACGGCTCGAGCAATTTTACTTTCGTCAATAACAAAACGGTCAACCTCCTCTAGTAGCTGTTGTACGAATACAGTCGGTAAGTGTTGTTGATGGCCGCGCGGTGATTGTTCAATTTTTAACGTGCCGAGCACAGTCGTCACTTTTCGTAAATGGTACTCCATTTCATCGACAGCACGGCAATAGTATGGCCACATTTGATCTCCTGTGCCAAACAGCGCAACAGGAGGCAAAGGAAGATTTCGTTCTTTGATAAGAAAACGAAGTAGCTTCCTCATTTCATCTGGAAGTTGTCCATTTCCCCATGTATATGAACCGAATAAAAGAAGATGCGCCTCATGAATGAGCGATTCGATCGCAAATATATGTTCAATATCGATCGTTTTCACCGCATGTCCGTATGAGTAAAAAGCTTTTTCTATTAACAGAGCGACTTCTTTTGTATTTCCTGTTTTCGATGTATAGCAAATAAGCACGTTCATTTTTTATCCTCCTACGATGAGCAAACATCGCATTCTTCAATCGTTACGGCAGTGCTGCGAACGTAATACGTTGATTTTAACCGTTCTTTCCATGCCGTTAAATGTAAATCCAAAAGATCTTTCGCTTTAATCGTGTTGTATACGTAAAGATTAAAACTTAACGACTGATCGACATGTTTTTGTCTAGCGGCATTTTGACGAATGCTCATCTTTTGATCCACTTCATAGGCATTTTCGTAAAACCAAAATGTTTTGGCATTTAAATCAGGAACGGTAACAGGAATTTTATAATTTTTCTTTTCTTCAAAATATAAGCGATTAAAGACAGGGTCGCATGACGCCGTTCCGTTTGCTAAAACGGATGTCGAAGCGTTTGGCGCAGGCGCCATGAGATACCCATTCCGCACTCCATGTCTCATCACTTGCTCTTTTAACTCATCCCAATCTAACTCATCGTGGGAATGATAACCGCGAAGGTCAAAATATTTCCCTGTATGCCAATCAGAACCTGCAAACGCCGGATATGCTCCTTTTTCTTTCGCCAATTCCATGCTTGCTCGAATCGTTAAATAAGCGATTTTTTCAAATAGCTTGTCAGCGAAATCAACGCTTTCTTCACTATTCCACTTGATTCCTTTTAACGCTAATAAGTGATGCCATGAAAATGCACCTAAACCGATTGCCCGATATTTTTTATTTGTCATCACCGCTTGCAACACTTCAATGCGATTTTCGTTTAAGTCGATGACGTTATCGAGCATACGCACTTGAATCGGAATTAATCGTTCGAGTACATCGTCTTGTACGGCGCGAGCGAGATGAATGCTAGATAAGTTACAAACGACAAAGTCGCCTGGCTTTTTATGAATAATAATTTCACCATCTTGCGTATACTCTTTTGTTACGGTAGTCGCGCTCATATTTTGCATAATTTCCGTACATAAATTGCTAGAATAAATCATGCCCGCATGTTTATTTGGATTCATTCGATTTGCTTCGTCGCGATAAAACATATAAGGTGTACCCGTTTCTAATTGTGATTTTAAAATGCGCTTCATAATTTCAATGGCGGGTACACGTTCTTTACTTAACTCTGGGTGATTGATACATTCTTCGTATTTTTCGCGGAACGAACCACACCCTCGTTCTTCATCGTAAAAATCTTCAAGACCTAGCGGATTCCCATCTTTATCTTTCCACCCCATCACTTTTTTCACTTCATGTGGGTCAAATAAATACCAATCGCCACGCTTTTCGACTTGTTCCATAAATAAATCAGGGATGCATACGCCATAAAATAAATCATGGCATTTTTGCCGTTCATCGCCGTTGTTTAGTTTCGCGTCTAAAAATGAGAAAATGTCTTTATGCCAAACGTCTAAATAGACGGCAATACTTCCTTGTCGCGTACCAAGCTGGTCAACCGATACAGCGGTATTGTTTAATTGACGCATCCATGGGATGACACCAGACGATACGCCTTTAAATCCTTTAATATCCGAGTTGCGTGCCCGAATTTTACCTAAATATACACCAATCCCTCCACCGCCTTTTGATAAACGCGCGACGTCTGTATTTGATTCATAAATGCCGGTTAAGCTATCGTCGACTGTATCAATGAAACAACTCGATAATTGACCGTAAGATTTACCTGCGTTGGCGTACGTTGGTGTAGCGACCGTCATGTATTGGTTCGATAACGCCCAATACGCTTCTTTGACAAGCTCCATTCGTTTTTCTTTTGGCTCATTCACCATCAGCGTAAGAGCAATGGTTAAAAAGCGTTCTTGTGGCAACTCATAAATTTCTCCGTCATATCCTTTCGCTAAATAACGATCAACGAGTGTGCGTAATCCGATGTATGTAAATTGCTCGTCTTTTTTCGGATCGATCCATGTCCCCGCTTCTTGTAGTTCTTCTTTCGTATATCGTTCAAGTACAAACGGATCGTAAATACCGAGATCAACGAGCATTGTTTGTAACTCATAAAAGTAGCGGTATGTGTCGGATACATCATAACCCCGATTTATAGCAGCCTCATTGTATAGCTGTTGTAAATAAAGGCGTGCTGCGACAAACGTCCAATCAGGTTGTTCTACGGTGATTTCGTCAAGTGCATTTAAAATGAGTTTGTTCATCATGTCATCGTATGATTTTGTATACGTCAGCGACCGTATCGTACGCTCGATGTATCGCTCGCTTGATAAGTGTGGAAAATCTTTGAAAATATGAAACAATAATGTGCGGATCGTTTCTTCATTTACTTCTGTTTGTTGTTTTATGTACACCATATAACATCCCTTCCCCTAGAAAATAAAAAAATCCGCTCTCGTTGAGCGGATGAAACGATGGAAAAAGGCATGCTTTTACCATCGTTTCATCTTCTCAATCCCCGAAGAATATGAAACGATACAAGGAAGGCAGGTCTCCTGACTTGCGCTTCTTCCTACTTTGGATTCCTTCCCATATATGCGCCATAAAACAGCTGACATATACAGTGGTGTTGTTTCCATTTCGTCTGCGCACACAGTTGCGGGGACAGTTCTGGATTCGCACCAGATTCCCTATTAAGTCCGTTTGGACACCTTCACTTGTCGGTTTCAATATATAGTTATTATCTTGTTTATCATCACAATATATTGTGTGAAAAAGGTTTACGTTTAAAACTATAACGAAAAATCTCAACATTTGCAATCATTATTTTTCATCCTTTGCTACATAGCGTCGATCTTTCATAAACAGCCGCCAAAAATAAATGAATCCTGGAAATAAAATTGCAAAACCAACGATATACGTCAAAAATAAGGCACGAAACGTATTCGGGTGTGTAAATCCCGACTCAATGGTTACATTCGGATAAATCATATACGGTAAATGAGCTTTCCCATATGCATAGCTCGCACAAAAATATTGCAAAACGATCGCAACCACCGCAAGACGCGGTATTCCGCGTCCATGTTTCTTTTTCCATGGGGGAAGAAAAAGCGCCCCGCCAGCTAAAAGGAACAATATGACGGAAACGACAAGCCATGGCCAATGAGACATCATTCCATCGTATAGCCACCGTGCTTCATTTCGCATCGTAATCATAATCAACATCGAGGAGAGAAGGGCGAATGGTCCTATAATAAGCGCATCGCGACGATAGATCGCATATGCCTCCGCTTCATTCGCTTCATTTGAGTAATCCGCTAATAAAAGCGAAGAAAGAAAAAGCGTGCTTGTAATCGCAAAGGCAATAAACGCATACTCATGTGGGCTTGTAAACAGACGATCGAGCCGAAGACGACTGACACCATTCATTGTTTCAACGAAAGACCCATGTGTAATGGGCAAGACGCTAATTAAAAATGCTGGAATAAGCAAACCGCTTATGCCTGAAATGTAAATGAGCACTTTTTCATATTTAGGGGCAACGTGCGAAAAAACGAGAAATGCACTACGAACGGTAAGCAAAAGTAAAATAATACTACCAGGGATAAGCAAGATCGTTCCAAGTATAAACGTCGCCCCAGGAAAAAAGCTAACGAGCGCTACGACGATCGCGACGATAAAGACGTTCGTTACTTCCCATGTTGGCGATAAATATCGATTTGCGATTTTCGTTGCTTTTGTTTGTGGACGATTCATATATACCATCGACCAAAAACCTGCTCCGAAGTCCATCGTCGCCATGACGGCGTAAATAAAAATAAATCCCCATAAAATTGAAATCGCAATTAATTCATCTGTCATCATCTTGCTCCTTTCTATATGTTTATAGACAACTGTTGTTCAATCGGATGGCGGCGAAAATACGATCGCAAGACGAGCACGACGGCGATGAGTAAAAATACGTAAATGGACGTAAATAAAAGAAAAAGTGTTCCTAAATTTGTTGATTGTGTTACAGCTTCTGCCGTTGTCATCATGCGATAAATGACCCATGGTTGTCTGCCTGTGCAAGCAAAAATCCAGCCAAATTCAATGCCGAGAAGAGCGAGCGGCCCAGCAGTAACAACTGTTCGCATAAACCAGTTTGGAAATGTATGTTGTTTCTTTATGCGATGCCAAATGAACCCGACAGTTGAAAGTAGGAGAAGAAACATGCCAATTCCGACCATGGCGTTAAAAAGTGTATGGACGAATAGAGGGGGCCACCATTCTTCTGGAAAATCATTTAACCCGACAACGACGGTATCGAAGCGATTACCAGCTAAAAAGCTAAGTAACCACGGAATTTCAATTCCCCATTTTACTGTTTGTGTTTCGCGATCTGTAAAACCACCGATAACGAGTGGAGCGTGTGACTGCGTTTCAAACAATCCTTCAGCAGCCGCTAATTTTTCTGGTTGATATTCATGAAGAAGTTGAGCTGATTCATGTCCGTTTATTGCCGTGAGTAAAGAAAATACGCCACCGACTGTTAACCCGAGCATCAGTGCTTTTTTATGAAAAAGCTGAATGCGCTCGTTATGTTTATTTTTCAACATCTTATAGGCAGCGATGGAAGCGATCATAAACGATCCGGTCATATAGGCGGATAAAACAACGTGTGTGGCTGTGACGGCAAAGCTCGGATTAAAAAACGCCTTCCATGGATCGACGTCAACAATTTGCCCGTTTTCAATGCGAAAGCCTGTCGGTGTACCTTCAAAGGCATGTACGTTCGTAATTAAAATGGCAGAAGCAGCTGCCCCGATGGCCACAAATATTAAGCTTACGATGCGCATCGTTGGTGAAATGCGGTCAGCTGCATATACGTAAATGGATAAAAATAACGCTTCAACGAAAAACGCATAAATTTCAATTTGAAATGGTAGTGCCATCACTTTTCCGATTACTTCCATAAAACCGGGCCATAAAAGAGAAAGTTGTACGCCCGCAATCGTTCCAGACGGGATCGCTACACCGAGCAAAATGGCGAGCGCTTTCGTCCAACGATTTGCCATGATGGCATAGTCATTGTCTTTTGTTTTTTGATATAGTAGCTCAGCCAATAAAATCATAAGCGGAATTCCAACGCCAAGGGTGGCGAAAATAATGTGAAATGCCATCGTTGTACCAAAAAGCGTTCTTGCGGTTAATACGTGGTCCATACCGAAATGTTCATCCCTTTCCATACATTGTCGTCTCCTAGTTTGATTTGAAAAGGGAAAAAATATGCAAAAAAATAAGCGACCGTTATGATCGCTTATTGTAGAGCTTTTTTTAGTGCAGAGATGTTGTCATTCATAATTGCGAAGTAGTCTTTGTTGTTTTTTATATCATCATTTGTTCGTGCTTCTAAGTTGTGAAGGATAAGTACATCAGCTCCGATTTCGTTTTTCACAACTTCAGCAATTTTCGATGTTACGTTTTGCTCAAAAAAGATATAGTGTATGTCATGGTCTTTGGCGATTTGAATAATCGAAGCAAGCTGCTTTTGTGACGGTTCGTTTGTTGGCGATAGCCCAGTCACGCTTATTTGTTTTAAGCCATATCGTTTCTCCCAATAGCCGTATGCGGCATGAGCAACAACAATTTCTTTTCTTTTTGCTTCTTTTATTAATTGCTGAAATTGTTGATCGAGTTGTTCAAGCTGTTGCTTTAATGAAGCGAAGTTTTGTTCAAAATCGTCTTTTGCTTCCGGTTTTAGTTTTGTTAACGTTTGTTTAATCGTTTCAGCCATTTGGATTGAATATATCGGATCTAACCAGACATGAGGATCTACATCACCGTGCTCATGCTCATCTTCATGGGCGTGTTCATCTTCATGAGCATGTTCGTCTCCATGAGTATCGTTGGCTGGAAGCAATTCCATCCCAGCTGTTGCTTCCACGAACTTGACGTGTTCATTTTCTAACGTTTTGACAACGCGGTCAACAAATCCTTCCATTCCTTGACCGATGTAAATGAAAGCGTCAGCATCTGCGATTTGTTGCATCGTTTTTGCCGTCGGTTCGTATGTGTGCACATCAACGCCGGGAGGATATACGCTTTCCACTTGAACGTGCTTGCCACCAATTTTTTCAGTAAAGTCTTGAAGAGGGTATACAGTTGTATAAACGATAAGTTGATCGTTTTTTTCCTCATTCTTCGATTCATTCGTCTGTTCTTGTTGCGAGCATCCAAACAATAGCAGTGTGCTCGTAAGTATAATGGATAAAATGGTTTTTACCTTCATCTTCTTCCTCCTTCCAAATAAAGAAAGATGTTTCTGATCGTCAGATAACATCTTTCTCACTCCTGTTTTATTATATCGTAATCGTTACGATTTGAAAACTATGAAACAGAAACAAATGGTGGGAGTGGATCGACAAATGTTGACCAATCTTTGCTCATTTCTTCATCTGTTAATAAGCATGTATCGAGTGAAGAAGAAATGGCTTGTTCATCCATATCGATTCCAATAAACACGAGTTCTGTCATGCGATCACCATACGTATCGTTCCATTTGGCGCGTAATTCTGGTTCTTGTTGTAAAATTTGTTCACGTTCATGTGGAGGATATGTGGCAATCCATTCGCCAGCCCCTTGAATCATAATGGACGGTCCAGCTTGAGAAAGAAGTCCGCACATATTGTTGCGCGACGCGAGCCAGAAAAATCCTTTTGCACGAACGACTTCAACCGGCCAGTTTTCAAGCCAGCGCATAAGTCTTTGAGGGTGAAACGGTCTACGGCGGCGATATACGAAAGAAGAAATACCGTATTCTTCCGTCTCAGGTGTATGTTCTTCGTTTAGTTCTTTCATCCATCCAGCCGATTGACTTGCTTTTTCAAAATCAAATAAACGGGTATTAAAAATGTCATGAAGTGCCACTTTTCCGTACGTTGTTCGAATGATTTTCGCTTCTGGGTTTAATTTACGAAGAAGTGCTTCTAATTCGTCCGCATCTTCTTCCGAAATACAATCAATTTTATTTAAAATGAGCACGTTCGCAAATTCAATTTGGTCAATTAATAAATCAACGACTTCACGCACATCTGTTTCATCGATCGCTTGTTTGCGATCTAATAACGTTTCACCGGAAGCGAAATCATGCCAAAAACGATGAGCATCGACGACCGTAACCATCGTATCTAATCGACATTTCGATGTTAAATCGATCCCGAACTCCTCGTCAATGTACGTAAACGTTTGAGCAACAGGAATCGGTTCGCTAATGCCCGATGATTCGATAACGATATAATCGATATTTCCTGAATTAACAAGATTTTCAACTTCTTTCATTAAATCTTCTCGCAACGTACAGCAAATGCACCCATTTTGAATTTGTACAAGCTTTTCTTCTGTACGCGAAAACCCGCCTTGTTTAATTAATTCAGCGTCAATATTGACTTCACTCATGTCATTGACGATGACAGCGATTTTTAATCCGTCACGATTATTTAAAATATGATTAAGCAACGTCGTTTTTCCAGAACCTAAATAGCCGCTTAATACGGTAACAGGGATTTTCATTTTCCTCCTCCTTTTGATAAAGCGTAATTATTACGATTTACAACGTTTATCATATCGAAAAAAAAGAGAAAGGGCAACTATTTTTGCTCTTTCTCTGGCACAGGATCAAATCCACCTGGATGAAATGGATGGCATTTTAAAATGCGTTTGATTGTTAAATAGCCTCCTTTAAGTGCACCGAAGCGACGAATCGCTTCTAATCCGTAATGCGAACAAGTCGGATAAAAGCGACATGTCGGTGGTTTTAAACGGGAAATAAATCGTTGATAAAAACGAATGAGTAAGATGAATATATGTTTCATGTAATACGCCCGCCCCTATTTTTTCTTATTGTAACATAGTTGGACGAAACAATTCCAACAAAAAAAGATGAAAAAAGTCGGACTTTTGTGTATGATAAAAACGTAACAATTGAAAAAGAGGTGACATATATGCCTTCAGTAGAAAGCTTTGAACTAGACCATTGTGCGGTCAAAGCACCGTACGTTCGCCATTGTGGTGTTCATCAAGTCGGTAGCGACGGTGTTGTGAATAAATTTGATATTCGCTTTTGTCAACCAAATAAAGAAGCGATGCAACCGGCAGCGATTCATACGCTTGAACATTTACTAGCGGTGCACATTCGTAAGCATGCTGAAAAATACGCTCATTTTGATATTATCGATATTTCTCCGATGGGATGTCAAACGGGGTATTATTTAGTCGTTAGTGGCACGCCAACAGTCGAAGAAATTATTGATTTACTTGAGGCGACGATGAATGAGGCATTGACGGTTACAGAAGTGCCAGCTGCAACGGAAAAAGAGTGCGGTCAAGCGAAATTGCACGATTTAGAAGGAGCTAAGCGACTTATGCGATATTGGCTATCGCAGCCAAAAGAACAATTGAAAAAAGTATTTGGTTAAAAAATAAAGGTTCAGATGCTACATGTCTGAACCTTTATTTTTTTCATTCGGCAATTCATCAATAGTATGTTTGTATTTGTATGCTTTTGAGGTCGTTAAAACGCTTAAAATGAGCACGACAAATACAATGATGATAGAAATAATAAAAGTGAGCAACATACAATATCCCGTTACAGAAAACTTACAAGACTTTATAAGAAACTTATAAAAGTCTATGTTTCCTTCCTTGTTCATCGCGCCCGATTTCGCGAAACGCTACTCTCGTTTCCTTGGCGCTCCGAAGGCTTCACTTCCCCACTAACGGATGGGTACATGTTGTGCTTTACTTGACATAGTTTTTCAAGTTGATGCTTGCGTTGAGGTCACGATCCATTTCTAGCCCACACGCCTCACAGCGATACGTCCGTTCGGATAAAGAAAGCTTCTCTTTTACATGACCGCAACGGCTACACTTTTTGCTTGAAGGATAAAAGCGATCCGCCACGATCAACTCGATCCCATGCCATGCACATTTGTACGTCATTTGCCGCTTGAACTCGTGGAATGTTTGTTGTTGAATCGCTTTCGATAGCTTGCGATTTTTTAACATGCCACTTGTATTCAAGTCTTCCATCACGACATACGCTGGCTTGGTTTTCACCAACGTCGTGGTGATGTGGTGGGTATAGTTTAGCTGGGTATTTTTTAGCCTTCGGCGTTTTTTCAAAACAAGGAATTCTAGTTTCTTGATGTTTTCCGTTTTTCTGTAACGGAATTCCCCCCTTTCTGTTTGGATTTTGTTCATTTCATATTTTCGCGATATTTTTCTTTGCATTCGCTTCATTTGTTTTTCAAGCTTTTTCACTTGAGGCATGTGATGGATGTTAGGAAATGTCATCCCATTGCTGACGGTAGCGAACGATTTTACTCCCAAATCAATACCAATGCCTTCGTTGTATGTTCCATGTTTCACTTCCGCTTCCTCTACACCGACCGTTAAAAACCAATGAAGTCCGTCAAACACGATGCGCGGATTGACATACTTTATATGTGCACCGTGAGGAATACGTCCTCTTTCAGCAAGACGGATCCAATTGAATTTCTGTCTATTTTTCTTTTTGGAAGGCGTCAGTTTCTCTAGTTTCACATGCGTGTCGGTGATTTTGATTTTGGCGGTGTCTTGATAAAAACTTGGGCGTGTTCGCTTTTTTGTTTTAAACTTCGGAAACTTCGCCCGTCCTTCAAAAAAGTTTTTGTAGGCTTGATACGCATCTTTGATCGCTTGTTTTGTGATGTTGTTTGAGAATTGATTGAGCCAACTGTACTCTTTCGTTTGTTTGAGCTGCGTTAATCTTTTTCTTAGTTCGCCATCACTTAAAAATTTGCCACCTTGTTTATCATTTTCTTGTTGTTGCGCTAATGCAAAGTTATACGCCCATCTGGCAACACCTGCGCATTGAAAAAGCTTCGTCTTTTGCTTATTGTTGGGCAGAAGCATGACTTTGTACGTGCGAATCATCTTCTCCCAGCCCCTTTTTGACTTTTTTCACATAAAATGATCATCAGATTTTTATAAATATTTATATATTTATCATGAACAGTCAAAAGCCTCCATCCTCCATTTTAATATGAAAGCGTATCGTTTTCCAAAAAATTTTTTGTTTGTTACAATGAAGAAGGGGAAAGTTTATAATCGAGGAGGGAATTAGTGTGAAAGAAAAATTAATTGATATTGTCAACAAACAAATTGCAAACTGGAACGTGTTATATGTAAAATTACACAACTACCATTGGTATGTGAAAGGGCCGCAGTTTTTTACGTTGCATACAAAATTTGAAGAGTTGTACAATGAAGCGGCACTGCATATTGATGAGTTAGCAGAACGTTTATTAGCATTAGGTGGAAAACCGCTAGCAACGATGAAAGATTATTTAGCGGTAGCATCTGTACATGAAGCAAAAGGAAATGAAACGGCGGAAGAAATGGTAGCGGAAATTGTTCGCGATTTTGAAACGATGATTGAAGAATTGAAAGCTGGCATGGACTACGCCGGAGAAATTGGAGATGAAACAACAGGCGATATGCTTTTAGGCATTCATCAAAGTTTAGAAAAACATGTATGGATGCTCAAATCGTTTCTCGGATAAGGTGGGAGTGGTCCCACCTTATTTGCATGTTCAGTCGCAGATGAGTGCTTTTGTTGCATGAAAATAAATGAATCGACTCACACTAACTGTAACAAACGAAAAAGAGGTGGGTCGATGAAAAAAACGTATTATGTTTCGGTGGCACGTGGTGAGATTTCACAAGTGAAAACGGCTTCACCATGGGAATTTCGCATTGAAGCGACGGATGAAGAAATCATTCAATTACGGGAGTATTTTGATGAAATGTATTCATCCGATTGGCAATCGTTTTGGCGTGCACATGTGCCATATGTGCAATATCATTATGATCGGCCGAACGACGGGTATGACAACGCGATGAAAAAAGTGTATGAAATGATTTATGAACTTGGCGATGAGGAAGCGAAACAACAAATTGAAACGATGGGTGTCATACAGTTATAAAAGCTGTCGACAACTTTACTGTGTGGTACAATGAAGAAAACATACAGTTGAGGGTAGACGGTGATGATTGTATTTCAAGATTACTACGGATACAACGTTCGACTTTCTTTTTCTGACCATCCTTTCTCGCAGCAACCGAAACATGTTTTCGTTATTTGTCGGTACGGTGGTCGTTGGTTATTGACAAATCACGCTGTACGTGGCTTGGAGTTTCCAGGCGGGAAAATAGAGAAAGGAGAAACGCCAAAACAAGCAGCAATTCGCGAAGTAAAGGAAGAAACGGGAGGGGTCGTTGAAAAGATCACGTACATTGGACAGTATGAAGTCAACCGTCCGAATGAAACGATTGTAAAAAATATTTATTTTGCCCATGTTAAATCTTTGGAACAAAGGGAGTCGTATTTTGAAACAAATGGTCCTGTGCTCATTGAGCATATACCAGATGAAATAGCGAAAGATGAACGATTTAGTTTTATTATGAAAGATGGCGTATGGACATATACAAAACAAGAGTTACAGCGGCGGGGAATGTTGTAAAACCCCACCGCTTTTTGACGTGTGGGGTTATGCGCCTTTCACTAATTTCTTTTCAAACCAACTTACAAGTTGATACATGATGCTTGAAAGTAACGCGATCATAAGCAAACTTAATAAAACGAGCGTAAAGTTGAACACTTGGAATCCGTAAATAATCATATAACCGAGCCCTTGTTTTGAGACGAGAAATTCACCAACGATGACACCAACCCAAGATAGACCAACGTTTACTTTTAACGTTGAAATGATTGTTGGAAAGGAGGCAGGTAAAATGGCCTCTGTAAACCACTGTCGTTTCGTTGCTCCGAATGTTCGAAGCACTTTTATATAGTTTGCATCGACTTCTTTGAATGAGGTGTAAACGACAATCGTTGTAATGATGATCGAAATGATCGCTCCCATTGCGACGATCGATGTCATATTCGGTCCGAGTGCAACGATTAAAATCGGACCGAGCGCTACTTTTGGCATCGCGTTTAAAATGACTAAATACGGATCAACGATGTGAGAGATGCGCGGAAACCACCAAAGTATTGCTGCAAAACAAACGCCGATCATCGTTCCGGCAATAAAGCCCAGCACCGTCTCTGTTAATGTGACGGTCGTGTGTGTTAGCAATGTATGATCGCGTATTTTGGCGATAAACAAATGCCAAATGGAAGACGGGGAGCTAAATAATAACGGATCAATCCAATGAAATCGGCTTGCGATTTCCCATAAACTAAAAAACGTAATGACAATGATTACTTGAAAAAAACGGACGATTTGTTTTTCCCGTTTTTCATATGCCATATATTGATCATATATACGTTGCAACCACTCATGTTTGTTCAATGCTCTCTAACTCCTTCCAAATCATTTGAAAGAGCGGTGAAAAATCTGGATGTTGGCGGGCTTGAAATGGTGTACAAGCTTTTAATGAGTCTGGAACAGTAACAATTCGTTTAATTTTTCCGGGTTTTGCAGTAAATAAAACGATCCGATCGCTCATCGCAATCGCTTCACCGATATCGTGTGTGACAAGAAGTGCTGTTTTTCGATATTGTTTTAACGTCTCCCATACAAGATCTTCAAGTTTAAGCTTTGTTTGGTAATCAAGTGCTGAAAACGGTTCGTCTAACAATAAAATTTTTGGATCGGTTGCGAGTGTGCGAACAAGTGCTGCGCGCTGACGCATTCCTCCCGATAATTCATAAGGGTAACGATCGTCCACGTCACGCAAACCGATTTGATGTAGAAGGGAGAGCGTTTGCTTTCTCGTTTTCTCGCTATATTTGCCTGTCAGTTTTAATCCGAGTGTCACGTTTTGTTCAATCGTTTTCCATGGAAACAAATAATCGTGTTGGAGCATATATCCGATCGTTTGGCTCATCGTGTGAATTTCTTTTCCTTCGATAAGCACACGACCTTTTGTTGGTTTGATGAGCCCCGCCACAATTGAAAGAAGTGTTGTTTTTCCACAGCCGCTTGGGCCGAGAAAGGAGACAAACTCTCCTCTCTCGACAGTTAGCGATAGATGATCAAGCGCCAATACGGCAGATTGCTTTGTGACGTAGGCGTGCATCACTTGATCAATCGTTAAAATGGGCATGATGTTCACCTACTTTTTCGTTTTTTCAGCGAACGATGTATTCACTAAAATGGAATGCTCAATGTACGATGGCAACTCGTTTGCTTCTTTCATAATGTTTTGAAGATGGTTCCATTCTTCTTCATCTAAAATCGGATCAGTTGCGTATGAACCTTGTTGTTTATAGCGATCGACGACTTTTTCAATGAGAGCGATATCTGTATTTTCAAAGTACGGTTGAATGACTGTTGCAATTTCTTTCGCATCATGTGTTTGTACCCATTGTTGTGCTCTATAAAGGGCACGTGTAAATTTTTCGATGACATCTTTATTTTTGTCGATAAAACTTTGTTTTGCCATAAATGTCGTATATGGGAGATGACCAGATTCCGTTCCGAATGAAGCGACAATATATCCTTTTCCTTCTTGTTCAAAAATGCTAGCAGTTGGCTCAAATAGTTGGACGAAATCGCCTGTTCCGCTTGCAAATGCATTGGCAATATTAGCAAAATCAATATTTTGGATGAGATTTAAGTCTTTGTGTGGGTCAATGCCGTGTTGTTTGAGAACGTATTCTCCGACCATTTGTGGCATTCCGCCTTTTCTTTGCCCCAAAAATGTGCTTCCTTTTAGTTGATCCCATGTAAAGTTGGCGATTGGTTCACGTGAAACTAAAAATGTACCATCGGTCTGTGTCAATTGCGCGAAATTGATGACCGGATCAACAGCTCCTTGGCTATACACGTAAATGGACGTTTCGGAACCGACGAGCGCAATATCCGCTCCGTTTGATAAAAGTGTCGTCATCGTTTTATCGCCGCCCCACGTTGTATTTAGCTCAATATGAAGCCCTTCTTCAGCAAAAAAACCTTTTTCAATTGCCACGTATTGTGGAGCGTAAAAAATGGATCGAGTTACTTCTGCAACGCGTAACGTTTTTACATCATTTGATGAGCAGGCTGTAAGTAAAAACATTAAAATAATGAGCAAAAACCCCCATTTTCGCATGTGTTTCCCCTCTTTCCTGTCGTTTGCTTTATCGTATGCGCCTAATAAAAATGTGTGAATGACCTAAAAAGAAAACCGCCGAGCACATCCCCCGACGGTTTAATTAATCGAATGCAAAGCAATTAATTCATATGTAACGATCGTTGTTTCGTTTTCAAAGGTAAGTTTTTTGACAATCGCTTTTCCCGTTGTTTCTCCGTGTTTTGTTCGTCTTACTTCTAATGGGACATCAAGCGGATATAAACGATAGCCTTCTTTTTGTAATACAAATAAGTTGTGTTCAATTCGTTTTTCTTTTCCATTTGTGACGATCATTGTTTGTACTTCTAACGGCATACCCATAGGATCACTCCATATTCCACATTTTTACCTTCATTGAAACACATTTATGACGATTACACAACTACATTTCATGATTTGTAACTATATCATATAAATAAATCATATGACCTAGTAATAAATTTTATTGACAGGACAAGAATATAAATGATACGATGGCAATAAGCTTTCAAAGGAGATGTTTGAATATTCATTTCTTTTTAAAGCGAAGTGTTCACGTATGAGGGGAGTTTTTTGTTACATGAAACAATTTCATTCATTTGGGTGGTATGCGGCTCGCATTGCCCCGTATTTGCCTGAGGAAGCGTTCCGTCCTGTTCCGTCTCGTCTGTTTGGTGGTCTTGCTTACATGCTCGTTTTAGTTAGCAGCATCGTCACGATTTCTTTATTTGATCTCCATTGGTTATGGAACGGATTGCTTTCAGTTGTTATTGGATTTTGTTTTGCTGGTTTAGGGTTTTTAGGACATGAAATTTTGCATGGAACAGTTGTCAAACGGGCGTGGCTTCGTGATTTGTTAGGAGGCATTGCATTTTTGCCACTTTGCACAGGTCCAAAGTTGTGGAGAAAATGGCATAACGCAACGCATCATGTGCATACACAACATGAGGAACTTGATCCGGATGCGTGGCCGACGATCAAACGTTTAGCTCAAAGTCGGTTTCTTCGTTGGATTTATCGCATTCCGTTTCCGATTCGTGCGGCTTTTTCGTTTTTGTCTTTAGCAGGGATGTTTACAGTTCATTCGCTTCATATGCTTCTTCATTTTTGGAAGGAGTTTGAAAAAGGAAGTCGTCGTGCCGTATTCTGGCAATTTGTCTTACCATGGTCGGTATGGATTGGATTATTGTTGATGATCGGAGTAGAAAAATGGCTCTTTGCGTTCGTTCTTCCACTACTTATTGGAAATGCGATCGTGATGGGATACATTTCAACAAACCATCGCTTAAATCCGCTCGTCCCAGTGAACGATCCATTAGCGAATAGCCTAACCGTCATCGTTCCGAAGTGGGTCGACGTATTGCATTTTAACTTTTCGCACCATACAGAACATCATTTGTTCCCAGCGATGAGTTCAAAATATTATCCGCTCGTTAAACAATATATTAAACAACTATGGCCGGATCGTTATTATGAAATGCCGATGACAAAAGCGTTAATTGCGCTATGGAAAACACCAAGGCTTTATCATGAGCAAACGGAACTCATTGAACCACGTGAAGGATATGTGTACGGAACACTCGGATATGGATTAAATATAGATGACCTTTCGCATAAAGCGAAAGAAAATGTTGTAGGAAAAATGGTGAAAGAAAAGTAAAGCGTCGCATCTCGGCGCTTTTTTGTTTTTAGAAAGACGTGGGCAATCACCCACGCCTTATTTTCTCCCCTGTAGCATAAGAGGAAGCTCCAAATGATGCTCGCGTAAAAATGGTTCGTTCGTTAATATAGCTTCTGTTGGACCGTCATATACGATCGTTCCGTTTGCAAGTACAATCGTTCGCTCACAACATTCAAGGACGAAGTCGAGGTCATGTGTCGTTACGATTTTTGTATGTGGCAACGCTTGAATGAGATGTATTAGTGTTCGGCGAGCCTGCGGATCTAACGCCGCCGTCGGTTCGTCCATCAGCAATATTTTCGGTTCCATCGCAAGCACAGTAGCTAAAGTGACAAGCCGTTTTTCCCCCTCAGATAAACGATAAGGAGGTCGATCTACTAAATGAATAGCTCCGACGATCTTTAAAGAGTTTGTTACGCGCTTTTTTACTTCGTCTTCATTCATGCCGTCATTGCGAAGTGCAAATGCGACATCATCGTAGACGGTAGGCATAAATAATTGGTCGTCTGCTTGTTGAAATGTAAAGCCGATGATGCGGCGAATATGTCGTAACGTTTGTTTCGACATAGGCATATTGTCAATGATGATTTCCCCCTTTTTTGATATATACAATCCGACAAGTAGCTTCAATAATGTTGATTTTCCTGCACCGTTTGCTCCAATGATGCCGATACATTCCCCCTCTTGAACGGAGAAGGAGATATTGTGAATCGCTTTATGACCATCTGGGTATGTGTAGCAAATATTTGATACGTGTATCATATGACCACCAACCGATAAGCGATGAACAATCCAACTACTACAAATGTGTAAATCATTTCTTTTATTGTCCATCGTTTGATTTTTATATGCATACGTTGAATAGAAAAGCGACGTAATGTCATCGCTTCATGCACGCGTTCGGCACGTTCAAATGTTCGCAACAACAAATGTCCAACGAGTGATCCCCAAACAGATAACTGAATGGCGCGGTGGTGTGGGGCCCGCAACATGTACGCCTGACGAAGTCGTTTTGCTTCTTCTAAAAATAAAAAAATGTATCGATATGTCAAAAGTAATTGAACAACGAGCAATCTTGGGATGTGTAACGAAAGAAGTGCCCCTGCGAGCTGCTCGATCGGTATCGTTAAAAATAACACCGTTGCTGCAAGTATGGCAAGTGTATTTTTAATAACTAAAGTAGTGAATGCCAGCCAACCTGCTTCGATATGCCAATGAAAAAATGATATGCGTTCGTCGATAAAAAACAACTGCGAAACGCCTATAGCCGTGATAAACGGTAGAGAGGCGAGCAGGATGTTTTTTATATGCCGAATAGAAAGACGATAAAAAACGATCATAGTGATCGGGTAAAGCGATAACGGCATCATTTCAATAAAAGCATATGAATGAAATGAGGCAACGACGAAGATGTATGTAAACGTTATAATAAGCATGCTTAGCGGGTGGACATCATGTCGTCGATATACATGGATCATGCTTCTTTTCTCCATTTTTTTATGATATATGGTGTCATGAGTGCGATCGCAACAATGAATGTACCAATGATGCCAGAAATGCTTGTCCCAATGTCGATCCACCCGATCGATACATTGCCGCTTTTTAAGTTGTAATCAGGCAGCAAGGCGAGCGATTGTTGAAGACGCTCAAGCATTGTATGAAGCGTTGTTGTCACACGCAGTTCATCCGTCCCTGCGGTGTGAAAAATGGACCATTCTAGCCCATCTGGTTTGGATGATGCAACAGACGAAAAAATACCGCCAATCATGAGAGCGAGTACACCGAGTATGCCAATAAGGCGATTCATTGGTGCATCTGTTTGTTGTGCAAGCTCTGGTTTTGTTTTCATTACAAACGAAATGACGGTAGCCGTAGCGATACCCTCAACGATGCCAATCGCTAAGTGAATGGGTTGCATGAACAGCGTGAATGTAGTAAAAGGAAGCTCCACTTTCCCCGATAATACCGTTTGAACGACAACACTAAACGCACCGAGTTGCAATCCAACAACGGCAGCGATGATGGAGGCAAACCATATGTTTGTTCGGCGAATAAGGCGCTTATACAATGGATAGGCGATAAAACATGTGTAAAAGCCGAGATTAAACACGTTACATCCAAACGCTAACAGCCCGCCATCTGCAAAAAAGAGTGCTTGAATAAATAAAACGACAGCTAACGTTAAAAAGGCGGCGTATGGACCGAGCAAAGCGGCAAGTAACAATCCGCCGCCTAAATGTCCACTCGACCCTGTACCAGGAATCGCAAAGTTGATCATTTGCGCGGCAAATACAAATGCGCCAAGCACCCCCATAAGTGGTAGCTTTTTTTCATCTGTTTCGATGTTTAATTTTTTTAATGAGTAGCTAGCTACACCTGCCGTAGCCCCCCACATCGCAATTCCTACCGCAGGTGAAATAAGCGCGTCTGCCATATGCATGACAAATATCCCCCCTTATGTTTTATTATAGGGGAGATGTATGATTGAAAGCTATTTCATTTTTTCTTTTAGTTTACTTATTATATAATTTTTCGTTTTTTCGTCATAAACACCTTTTTTATTTCCGCCTAAAAACATAAGATTGACTCGCTTCACGGCATCTAACGTTTTTTGACCAAATATCCCATCTTCTGCCCCACATTTAAAATCGATCGTATTTAGCGCTTGCTGTAAGATGCGTACGTCCTCGCCACGATCACCATATTGCAATACTTTATTCGGAAGCTTACTTATCAGTTGTTCAATTGGATTTTGTTGCTTCGGTGTTTGATTGGATGGTTGTGATGGGGCCTTCACTTCTTCTTTTTTTATTAGTTTTTCAATGATTATTTGTTGCCCGGGCTGTAATGCTCTTGGATCAACATGTGGGTTTAGGCGTAATAACGTTTTGACACTTACTCCTGTTTTTTGACTAATTGCCCATAGCGTATCTCCTCGTTCGACGGTATACAGTTTGACTTCTTCTTTCATTTCGATGTTTTCTTTTTCTGCTAATACTTGCGCATAGTTAAAACAAGGACATTGCTTCCATTCGTATCCTTTTAGTTCGTTATGTCCTTTCACGTCTTTATAGTTCGGCAAGATGTTTACAAGCGTTTTGTATAACGTTCTCAATGATTGTTTTTGTTCATTCGTCGGTTGTTGTGTGCGAAAATCACCTGTTAAACAAATGCCGATGCAATAAGTGTTATGGTTGCCGACATGGTAGCTAATCGCTTCTAAGTCGTTGCAAAAATGAATCGTTCCGTCTTGTTCAATGACAAAATGGTATCCGATCCCGGGCCATCCTTTGCTTACATGATAATTGGCAAACGCAAATGCGGAGCCTGTTTTCGTCAAGCTATGATGAATAATGATGTGCGTTTTTTGTTCAAGTGTTGTTTTTTTATACGATTGTCCAGAGCGAGTAGGGAGAAGGTGGCGTATATCTTTTAATTGAGGAATCGCAAATAGTTGATTCATCTTTAACCTCCTTTTCTTTGTTTCTATGTACTACTATATGTTTCATTGAATGAAATGGTTTGTACGAACATATGAAAAATGGGTCATCACCAAAAGATGTACTTGAAGATGTACTTGCCCCTGCCATTAAAGTATGTTAGCTGTTTCTAACCAAACCCACAATGCAAAACGTTGGATATTTCTGTATCCGTATCCTCGACGTTTCATCAGCTTGATCTTGTTATTCGTTCCTTCCATTTTCCCATTCGAGTAAGGGGATAAAATGCAAGAAACGATTTCTTCTGTTCGCTTGACGAGCGCTTTTGCAATCGCGCGCACAACCGAACAAGGACAAAACGAATACCGATGCATCCAAGCCTCCAAACGTCGTTTCGCCTGTTGCTCGTCTCTGCTTTTGGACACATAACGAAAATGTTGGAGCGATTGGTAGACCGACTTTAAGTAATCGCTTTCATTGTACCATTCTCGTAAGATTTGACGTTCTTCCTCCGTCAATTTCTCTGGGCATGTGCTCAATAAACGGCAAACGTAACGAACATTTCCGTGTTTCTTGTCCCCATTGTCTACATATTTGCGACAACGCTCTAAAGCATCCGTAAACATCTGGATGAAATGGAAATAATCGACCACGTGTGTCACCTCTGGGCAAACCCTTTGAATGGCTTTTTTCATCGCTGGAGCTAAATCGCTCACGATAAACTGAACAGAACAAGACACATGAGCCAACGCACGTCCAATGGCTTCCTCGTTCTTTCCTGCTTCAATAGCATGCACTTTTCCCGTTTCGGCATCCATGATCGCCACTCCGTAGTCATGCCCTTTTCGAAAAGCAAACTCATCAATACAAACCGCCTTTGGTTGGATGTCATTCGATAGGAAGGGGCATGAGTATAAAACCAACATTCCACGGTCGTATAAGGAAGCTTGAGCATACAAGCCACTGCCTAAATGATGTTCCGATGCAAGATTGCGCGACCCATTGCTGAAAAGCATCCGTCGCCACACTTCGAGGAGAGATGGCTGGATAAGACGTGCTGAATGTCATGCCACACGCACCACAACATCTGCGCTTGACAGGAAGTTCAATCCAAAAAATTCCGATTCGCTGAGCATAGCCATGCATCCATTGCTTCTTTTTGCATATCATTTTGATCGTGCGCTTCAAACCGAGCATTGTTCGGACAGAGAAAGTTCGAAAATCCAACGATCTTCTTCTTTTCGTACCTTTTGAATCAAAACATCTGGTAAATCGATGAGTTCTTTGATAAACGGAGAGTACATGCGAATTTTCCTCCAGGTTTGGTTTGATCACCTTTACCATACAGGAAAATTCGCATTTTTTGTACCCTCTATTTTCCCTATGCATACCTATCTTAAAATCTCAAGTACAACTTGTGGTGAAGAGCCTAAATTTCCCCTTTACAATAACAAATTTAATATAAAAAATATTGACAATTTTTTTTTTTTTTTTTTTAATATTAAGTCAAAGTAATTATTCAGCTCACTTTGGTTATGCGACTGAATAGTTACATGCATTCAATGCACTAACCTTAAGGGAGGTTGTTATTATGTTCAATAAAAAGAAGATACTTACATTTTCATTGACTGCTATTCTTGCTAATTTCGTATTAGGAGAAACTGCTTTAGCGGAAACAGCAGGAGATTCAACATCTTGGAGTTACTCTAATTACAGCAACGGATCGTACGTACCGAGAACAGGTAGTCTCAAATCGTATTTTGGATACGATGGCTTCTACTATATTAGAACAGAAAGTAAGTTTACCTTAGATTCGTATAATGTGAGTCAAATTAAAGAATATAACAATGGTGGAGATAACCCTGGGACAAGTTGTGACAATTCTCCAGCATATTTTACCGTTGATATGACGGCTGTTCCTGATAATTCATTGGATTTAGAGATTAGTGCTTATGCTTCTACTACAAATTTACCTGATCCAAAATTTGATTTCGAGACAGACGGTGGAGTAGATAACCAAGAATCAGAAGTAGTTGCATTAGGTACAGTAGTTTCCCAACAGTATTTCTTTACAACAAACTGGGAAGATTTTAGAGATGGAGATAGCGGAGACAGCGGAGAAATACAGTTAAACTTTGCTATGAGTAAAAAAGGTTTTATTGATTACAACAACTGCATAAATGGTGGTGGCTATCGTGCGATTACTTACGGGGATAACCTTGGAAGACCATAATTAAAATCAACCTAATAGTACAGAATCATAAATAAAACCTGTGGTTCTAGATAAAATCGAGTAAATAGCCCTTCCCCATAGATTTTCTATATATAATGAAAATGCCAGTCAACACTCGAAAGGAGACTTCCCGTGCAAGAGCACTTTCATTTACAGACCAAGCGAAAATTCAAAAACAATATGCGACCATTTTCTTAACTATATTTGCAGCGCCGCAATCATCATTGGTGAAACAAAAAGATGCCGTGATCATTGCCATTTATCTATTAGGAAAACCGTTGGGCTTTTCTTCTGAACGGACATGGCATTGCTTTGTGGAGGGAAACTTGTTCACCAACCGACAGTTTATCGAACGGTTTCGGTACAATCGACGGTGTCGAGCGTTGTTCTTCGTGATCAAATGGATTCGCTGAACTCGCTAAACGTGGAAAACGCCATGCCTATGCAGTCGTAGACAGTATGTCGATCGAGTTGTTCCATAATGCAAGAATGCATCACGTCCAACAATTCTAAGAAGGTATCGCTGACATCGGGTATTGTGAGTTGAAACAGAAGTGGTACTACGGATTTAAGCTTTATCTTCAAGTGACCGATCAATGATTGCCAATGGGATATGAGGTGGCGGAAGCGTTTTGTCATGATCGAGTCGCCGCTGAAATAGCCATGACACAAGTTCCCCATCTCTACAATTTGGGTGACGAGGGATTTTTGGTTATTATTTACAAATAAAGATATATAAAGAATATCAAATTACCTTCTGGACTCCATCTCGCAGAAAACAGAAGCATTACTCATCGTCACCATGGGAGGGATGGATCAAAGATAAACGAAAAGTGATTGAGACGGTGTTCTCTGTCCTTGCCGATCAGTATCGGATTACAAACATTTGTGCCAACCCCATTTCAGGATTTGAAGTGGCACTTGATGGCGTTTGTTGGTCTATTCACTTGTCACACTCGGACTAATTGAGCGCTAGCACTCAACTAGCACCACGGGTATAGTAACTATTTAAGGAGGTCAATAAGATGGCTTGGAGCAAAAAATTTTTGTTGGCAGTAGCTGGACTAGGTTGTGCGTTGGCCTTTACTTTTAACATAGTTGAAATTGGGAATGCTGCTTCTAATGGGGATAAAGAAGTGGAACAAACTTTTGATAAATCGAATCTAATAGAGCAGTATAAAAATATTGAGAAAACAGAATTGGGTGTAGAAAAATACAAGAAACTTATTACCGAAAAAAATAATGAAATTAAGAACAAAAAAGTTGAGGATATTAATACCACTATCACATTTTCTCGGCCATTAGAATTTAAGGAATTAAAGGAATTTGTAAAGAAACACAAAGTTAATCCTCAACAATTTGTAGCACGTGCTGTAAAAGGTGACGAGCGTATAACACTTGCCTTTAAACCACACGTGGAGGAGAAACATGTTAGTATGGTGAAAAAACAACTTAAAGAGGAATACAATGCGGAGTTTGTTGGTTTTATTGATATGTACGGTTTTGTGAGTCATGAAGATTTAACAGCAATTGAAAATGATCAAGTTACTTTCCTTGCTGATACAACAGGAGATAAATATTTCTTGAAACACGAAAAAGACAATGGTTTTGCCCATGCACTTTCTTGGTTATTAGAAGATGTTAAGAAGAAAAAAGAGGAAAACAATAAATAATTAAAAAATCTTAAAGGGAGTAGATATCTACTTCCCTTAAGTTTTTCATTAGGAGTGAAATCATGTTCAATCCAGAACTTTATTTTTATTACATTTTGTTAATTATTCTTTTAATTTCTACTTATTTATTCTATAGAAGAACAAAAAATTTATCTAAAACACTCCTTATGACAATTACTGCACTTTTTTTCGTATCCATAGTTTGCAGTATTAGTTTAGCACTTAATTATTATCAATCACTGAAACCGAATACAGAAGGTATTGGAATTTCAAATGTGATCGCATATTGGCTACTAGGGGAGGATGCTTGGGCACCAGTATGGACTATTCAGTTATTCAAAAAGGCTTACTCTATTTCCTTATGGATTACACTTATTTTATTTGTTTTCCTCATAATTCTTTTATTCATGAAAAGGAAAAAAAGTGAATGAAATACATGAACTAAAATGTTATATACCAAAAATTTCTATATAAAGTAACATAAAGAATAATATAAAAAACACCTGTGAGCGACTTTTTTAAGGAAATTAAAGGAGATTATGGGTTAGGATTACACACCCTTCAAGTTTAGTGTTAAGCGTCGTTGTGTCCATACGCAATGTTTGTGATCATGAGCTGCAGAAAAAGAATACCCACATGTTTTAGGCATGCCAAATAACCCTCTTGGAGAGGGTTATTTGGCGTTTTTAGTGTGCTCGGCATGGGTGCAATCTCTAGGGTGAAAGTCCCGAACTGCGAAGGCAGAAGTAGCAGTTAGTTTAACGCAAGGGTGTCCGTGGTGACGCGGAATCTGAAGGAAGCGGGCGGCAAACTTCCGGTCTGAGGAACACGAACTTCATATAAGGCTAGAACTTCATATAAGGCTAGAACTTCATATAAGGCTAGAACTTCATATAAGGCTAGGTATCATTGGGTGAGTTTGCTAAACAAAACAAAGCCCTTTCTGCCGAAGGTGATACAGAGTAAATGAAGCAGATAGATGGAAGGAAAGATTGCACTCTTACCCGAGGAGGTCTGATGGATACGTGAAGTACGCTTCATAACCTACTTCGTGATAAGTAGCTGAACCATCAGAAGTCAGCAGAGGTCGTCGTACGAATCGGTCTAGAACGATTCGGAAGAACCGAACAATCAAGAGAAAATAGCCCTTGGCTTCAGTCCGTCATGATGAACCCAGAAAACGAAGTGCCTCCCAAGAGAAAGGAAACGGTGAATCCCGTGGGGGATCTCTTGGAGGGTGGAGTGACGACTGGCATAAGAAGATCAGCTATTTACGGAAGGAAGAAGAACGATGCTCTTAAATCAAAAAAATTTCTTGCGTCACTGATCTTGATTGAACCGCCGTATACGGAACCGTACGTACGGTGGTGTGAGAGGACGGAGGTTAATCACCTCCTCCTACTCGATTGCGATCGGTCCGCCGAGCTGTTCAATGCGTGGATCAACGTTTGTGAATTTTTTAAAGTTTTCCCGGAACTTCGCCGCGAGCTCTTTTGCTTTTTGTTCATATGCTTCCTGATCTGCCCATGTGCTTTTCGGTTGTAACACTTCATCAGGCACACCGGGAACGTGAAGCGGGATATGAAGACCGAAAATAGGATCTTGAACAGTTTCTACGTTGTTTAATTCTCCTTCTAACGCCGCTTTTACCATCGCGCGTGTATACGATAGCTTCATTCGTTCACCAACGCCGTATCCACCACCAGTCCAACCGGTGTTTACTAAAAACACTTGAACACCGTGGGCGTCAATTTTTTGACCAAGCATGTCTGCGTAACGCGTTGCAGGAAGCGGTAAAAACGGTGAACCGAAGCATGTAGAAAATGTTGCTTCCGGCGCTGTCACTCCGCGTTCTGTGCCCGCTAACTTGCTCGTATAGCCGCTTAAGAAATGGTACATTGCTTGTTCTTTCGTTAATTTACTAATTGGCGGCAATACGCCGAACGCATCTGCTGTTAAAAAGACGATTGTATGCGGATGGCCAGCAACGCTCGGCTGCACGATATTATCCATCGCTTCGAGCGGATATGCTGCGCGCGTATTTTCAGTTAATGTTGCATCGTCATAGTTTGGTATGCGCGTGTCTGGGTCAACGATGACGTTTTCTAATACAGAGCCGAAGCGAATCGCATCAAAAATTTGTGGCTCTTTTTCACGTGATAAGTTAATGCATTTGGCATAACATCCGCCTTCAATATTAAAGACACCGTTGTTTGACCAACCGTGCTCGTCATCGCCAATTAACCGACGGTTTGGATCAGCAGAAAGCGTTGTTTTCCCTGTGCCTGATAAACCGAAAAAGAGCGCGACATCGCCTTCTTGACCGACGTTTGCTGAGCAGTGCATCGGGAAGATTCCTTGCTCTGGCAATAAAAAGTTCATGACAGAGAAAATCGATTTTTTCATTTCCCCTGCATATTCTGTTCCACCAATTAGTACAGTGCGGCGCTCGAATGAGATGATAATAAACGTTTCTGAACGCGTGCCATCAATAGATGGATCAGCTTTAAATGTTGGTGCAGAAATGACTGTAAATTGTGGTTCATGTGTTTGTAATTCTTCCGCTGTTGGACGAATGAACAATTGATGAGCAAATAAGTTATGCCAAGCAAATTCGTTGACCACTTGAATCGGCAAACGATAAGCTGGATCTGCGCCTGCAAAGCCATTAAATACAAATAGTTCTTCTTTTGTCATTAAATAATCGATCACTTTGTTGTAAAGCTTATCAAATACCTCTTCAGAAATAGGTTGATTGACAGTTCCCCAATCAATTTTATGTTTCACAGACGGTTCTTCGACAATATATTTATCCTTTGGAGAACGGCCTGTATATTTCCCAGTTGTTGCACAAATTGCTCCTGATGAAGTTAGGATGCCTTCTTTCCGAGTTAGTACTTTTTCTACTAGTCGTGGTACAGATAAGTTATGAAAAACCCCATCCCTTTGTAAGAGTGTTGATAATTTGTTTGTCAGTTCAATGGAATTCATTGGACAAAACCTACCTTTGTTTGATTTATCTTTATGTAAAAAGTATAACACATTTTAATAAATAGTCCATACTAATTCGTGTATTTTTCTTCAGTTTAATTTCAAAATAATCCATATAGAAAAACGTTGACTCGTTTCGTACGGATGTGGTATGATGCTGAAATGAACGGATACTCTTATCCCGAGTTGGTGGAGGGAGACAGGCCCGATGAAACCCAGCAACCGTCACATACGTGAAAAGGTGCTAACCTGTGGCAAGGGAACGCCCTTGAACGATAAGAGTGAAAGGCGCAGACAAATGCAAAAACCTTTCCTCTGAGGGAAAGGTTTTTTTCACGATAGACCATAATAAGAGGGATGAGTACCGTATCATTTGTCATTATACTGAGGAGGAATGTTTGAATGCCTAAACGTCGTCTGTTTACATCTGAATCTGTAACGGAAGGGCATCCGGATAAAATTTGTGACCAAATTTCCGATGCGATTTTAGATGCGATTTTAGCAAATGATCCAAATGCGCGTGTTGCGTGCGAAACGAGTGTAACAACAGGACTTGTTTTAGTGAGCGGAGAAATTACAACATCTACATATGTAGATATTCCGAAAATTGTCCGTGAAACGATTCGTGGAATTGGCTATACGCGTGCAAAATACGGTTTTGACGCAGATACGTGCGCCGTATTAACATCCATTGATGAACAATCTCCAGATATTGCGATGGGTGTTGACAAAGCGTTAGAAGCTCGTGAAGGACAAATGACAGATGAAGAAATCGAGGCGATCGGTGCAGGAGACCAAGGATTAATGTTTGGCTTCGCGTGCAACGAAACGAAAGAGCTTATGCCGCTTCCAATTTCACTTGCCCATAAGCTTGCGCGCCGTTTAGCAGAAGTGCGTAAAGAGGACATTTTACCATACTTACGCCCGGACGGAAAAACGCAAGTGACAGTGGAGTATGATGAAAACGGCAAACCTGTACGCATTGATACGATCGTTGTTTCCACACAACATCATCCAGAAATTACGCAAGATCAAATTGTGCGCAACATTAAAGAACATGTTATTCAACCTGTCGTTCCAGCGGAGTTGATCGATGAAAATACAAAATATTTCATTAACCCAACAGGTCGTTTCGTCATCGGTGGTCCACAAGGTGACGCAGGGTTAACAGGACGCAAAATTATCGTTGACACTTACGGTGGTTATGCTCGTCACGGCGGTGGGGCTTTCTCAGGAAAAGACCCAACGAAAGTAGACCGCTCGGCAGCATATGCGGCTCGTTACGTAGCGAAAAACATTGTCGCAGCAGGCCTTGCAGATAAATGTGAAGTGCAATTAGCATATGCGATCGGTGTGGCACAACCTGTATCGATCTCAATCGACACGTTCGGCACAGGCAAAGTGTCTGAAGATGTATTAATTGAAGTGGTGCGCAACAACTTTGATCTTCGCCCAGCAGGCATTATTAAAATGCTTGACCTTCGCCGTCCAATTTACAAACAAACAGCTGCTTACGGCCACTTTGGTCGCACAGATATTGATCTCCCTTGGGAGCGTACAGATAAAGCAGAAGCGTTAAAACAACAAGCATTAGAGTTAGCGAAGTAAGGAAAAGAGGAGAGTTACAAGATGTAGCTCTCCTTTCCTATTTTTTAAGTAAGAACAGAAAATGAAGCAATACCAAATAACGTACCGAGCATACAACCAGCAAGTACATCAGAAGGATAATGAAGCCCTAAATAAATGCGCGAAATAGCAACGCTACATGCGATCGGCAAGAGCCAGATTGTTAATGACGGGGCGTATAGTAAAAATGGGACGATGACAGAAAATATTGCAGTCGTATGTCCTGATGGAAATGAATGGTCAGTTAATGGGTTTTTTGTTACTTTCGTTTTATGCAGTGAAATATACGGTCGTTTGCGAGGATATATTTTTTTCATCATTGCGACAGGAATATGGCTGAGTGCTAAGGCGATCGCACTTGCGATAGCAGTATCGCGCCATTCATCCCGCAATAGCCAAATGGCTAGCATAACCGATGTAATTGAAAATGTAGCCCCTCCAACGTGTGTAATTGAACGAAAATAGGTGTTTAGCCATTTTTGATCAAAATAACGATTAATGCTGTAAAACAACTTGCACTCCCAATCGTACCATTTTCGTAACATAAGCAAATCCCCCTGATTTTATGATAAAATACATATGTGAAGTCAATAATAAAACAATGTAAAAATACCACGCTTATTTGTCGCGTGGTTTGTTTACTTGAAGTGATTTATAATATTGTCCTTTTTCGACATATTCGCGACGAATGCGTGCCATTTCACGCTCATCTTCTTCAGTTAATTCACGAATCACTTTCGCAGGACGACCGAATGCAAGTGTGCGTGGCGGGATTTTTTTTCCTTGTGGAACGAGGCTGCCAGCGCCGATAAACGCACCTTCACCAATTTCGGCACCGTCTAAGATGATCGAACCCATGCCGATGAGTGCGCCTCTTTTGATGATCGCACTATGCAAAATGACTTGATGTCCGACGGTGACATCATCTTCAATGATCAGTGGATTGTTTGGGCTTTGGTGAAGGACAGAGTTGTCTTGGATGTTTACACGGTTGCCGATGATCGTTGGTGCGACATCTCCACGAATGACAGTGTTAAACCAAACACTCGTTTCCTCTCCAATTGTTACATCACCTGTAATAGTGACGTAATCGGCGATGAAAGCAGAACGTGCGATGTTTGGTGTATGTTCTTTATATGGATAAATCATTTCACTCGTCCCTTTCGTTTCGTTTTGTTATATTTAGTGTACAAATTTTTCGGCTATTCGTAAACATAAAGGAGGGGTGTATATGTGGAAATGGGAAGGAGAAAATGCAAAAGGAACGATCGTGATCGTTCACGGTGCGGCTGAGCATCATGGACGATATAAATGGCTTATTGAAATGTTTCGCATGCACGGTTTTCATGTTGTTGCAGGAGATTTACCAGGGCAAGGAACGACATCACGCAGTCGAAGAGGACATATTGATTCCTTTGACGAATATATCGAAGCGGTTGCCAGTTGGGTGCATGAAGCAAGCGTGTATGAACAGCCTGTTTTTTTACTCGGTCACAGCATGGGGGGGCTCGTCGTCATTCGTACATTGCAAGAAAAGCGTCTTCCTGTGCGCGGTGTCATTTTATCTTCTCCATGTTTAGGGCTCGTTCACTATCCGTCCAAAGCACTTGAAATCGCTTCGCACATTTTAAATGTCATTCATCCGAAAAAGCGTTTTCCATCAGGGTTAACGGTGGAGATGGCGACTCGAAATGAAGAAGTGCGTGAGATGGATAAAAACGATTCATTATACGTGACGAAAGTGTCTGTTCGCTGGTATCGTGAGCTAGTCAAAGCCATTCGGATTGCTCATGATAAAATTGCGGACTTACCAGACGTTCCGATGCTTGTCATGCAGGCGGGAGATGATAAAATTGTCGATAAAAGTGCAGTGAAATCATGGTTTGATCAGTTGACGGTAAGTGAAAAAGTGTATAAAGAATGGCCAAAACTATATCACGAGATTTTTAACGAACTTGAACGTGAACAAGTATTTTTATATGCCCATACGTTTTTAACTTTGCAGCTGCAAAGGGGTGAACTCATTGAACGTTCCAACAAATCCGTTTAGTCTAATGCGAGCTGTCTATCATCGCGTTTTTCCGCTTGTTCACCGGGAACTAGCCGTTTGGAAAAAAAGAGCAGAAGCTATTCCAGATGAAGAATTGCGCAAACAGGCGTTAGCGAGTATCGCAACAAAAACGTTTCATTGCGAAGGGGGCGCGATTTTAGCTTTACTGGCGGGAAAAGAAATGGAGCGATGCATTCGTTTTATCGTTGCTTATCAAACGATTAGCGATTACCTCGATAATTTATGCGATCGCAGTACGTCGCTTGATCCGACTGACTTTCGTGCGTTGCACGATTCAATGATCCATGCGTTAACTATTGGAGCAAAAAAAGAGGCATATTATCGTTATCGTGCCGAACAAGATGACGATGGCTATTTGCATGCTCTTGTCGATACGTGCCAAGAAATGTTGGGAGGAGTTCAACATTATGAAGTGATCGCTCCATTTTTACATGAACTTGCATCATATTATTGTGACTTACAAGTACATAAACATGTAAAAAAAGAAGAGCGCATTCCGCGCTTGAAGCAATGGTTCGCTAAACATGAAGCATCGTTGCCGAAAATGGAGTGGTACGAATTTTCCGCTTGTTCTGGTTCAACGCTCGGTATTTTTTGTCTAGTTGCTTACGCCTGCAACGATGCGTTCGATCAGCTTCTTGCACAACGTGTGCGCAACAGCTATTTTCCATACGTACAAGGGCTGCACATTTTGCTTGATTATTTCATTGATCAAGAGGAAGACCGACAAGGTGGAGATTTAAATTTTTGCTTTTATTATCCGAATGAGGAGACGCTATTTGCTCGTTTACGTCATTTCATTGAAGAGGCAGATCGCCATATTGCACAATTGCCACATCGTGAATTTCATCGCTTTATTCATCGTGGCTTGCTCGGATTATATTTATCAGATGAAAAAGTGCATGAGCAAGAAACCATTCGTAAGCTAGCGAAACAATTGTTGCGTTCTGGCGGCATGACATCCCACTTCTTTTACTGGAATGGCCGAATGTATCGAAAATGGCAAAGATGGATGTATGCGTAAGAAAACGGATGTATCATGGAAGCTTGTTTGTTCATTTAGAAGACATATTTCACTAACAAAACAAAAGTAGCGATAGGGAGAACCGATCGCTACTTTTTTACCTCTTCTCAATCGCAACAATAAACGGTGGATGATTGATTTGATTTATAAATTCGTATCGTACGACGTGTGCACGTTGTTGATCGATTGTTGAAACGTATTGCAAAAGGGCATCACGTTCGATTGCTCCTTCGGGATGACCGTGGTAAATGACGAGAACGATGATTCCTTCAGGGGCCATGATCTCAAGCAATTGTTCAATCGCAGCAATCGTTGAGTTTGGCTTTGTGACAATTTGTTTATCTCCCCCGGGCAAATAACCGAGATTAAACATCGCTCCGGTAATGCGTCCTTTATATTCGGAAGGGATATGTGCATGAAGTTCCGCGTGGCTTGCTTGCACGAGCGTGACACGTGTTTCCATATGATGTTCGTGCAATCGTTTTGTCGTATTTTCAATCGCTTGCGCTTGAATGTCGAACCCGAACACATGTCCAGACTGGCCAACACGTTCCGCTAAATAAAGCGTATCGTGGCCGTTACCAACCGTTGCATCGACGACGATATCGCCCTCTTTGACTGCTAAGTCGATAAGCGAGCGCGCAAACGGCAAAATGCGCATCAGTTTCATCATCTTTCTTCCTTTCGCACATATTTTTTCCCTTGATAACTATTGCGTCGCTCCAATTCAGCATCGATGGCATTTAACACTTCCCACTTATTGACGCTCCACATCGGACCGATCATTAAATCGATAGGGCCGTCCCCTGTAATCCGATGAACAATCATTTCTGGCGGTAATACTTCTAACTGATCACAAACGAGTTGAACATACTCATCGAACGTTAAAAAGCGAAGCATTCCTTTTTCATATTGTTTCACCATCGGCGTTCCTTTTAACAAATGAAGCAAATGGATTTTAATCCCTTGCACATCTAAATGAGCGACCGTCTTTGCTGTTTCCATCATCATGTCATACGTTTCAAGCGGTAATCCGTTAATAATATGGGCACAAACACGAATGCCATGTTTACGTAGCTTTTGTACTCCTTCTACATAGCACGAAAAGTCATGTGCGCGATTAATTAAAGTAGCCGTTTGTTCATGAACGGTTTGCAAGCCAAGCTCGACCCATAAATACGTTCGCTCATTCAATTCGGCTAAATAGTCAACGACATCGTCAGGTAAACAATCGGGGCGTGTAGCGATTGATAAACCGACGACACCTTCTAAATGTAACACCGTTTCGAATTTTTCACGCAAGACGTCAACGGGTGCATGCGTATTTGTGAACGCTTGAAAATAGGCGATGTATTTGCCATCTTTCCATTTCGTATGCATTTTTTCTTTAATCGTATGAAATTGCGTTACTAAGTCGTCCGTTCGTCTACCTGCAAAATCACCGGAACCGGCAGCGCTACAAAATGTGCAACCGCCATACGCGACGGTGCCATCACGATTCGGACAATCAAATCCTGCATCAAGCGACACTTTAAACACTTTTTCACCGAACGTTTGGCGTAAATGATAATTCCATGTATGGTATCGTTTCTTGTCGTTTGTATATGGAAAAGGATTCATGTTTATCACCTCGCATCATTTTAGCATTGTAGCACGTTTCAAGCGAGAAACTCAACGGTGCTGTGATAAATGACAAGAAAATGTACAAACTATAAAGCGATACGAAAGAAAGGAAGGGATGCGTATGGCAACAAGACAGTCGATGGATGAATTTTTGCAGCATTGTGAAGATGTGCTTCGCTATGCAAAAGAGCAATATACAGAAGCAAGCAAGCTTGAACATTATAACGATACAGAATATGTAAAAGCCCAGCAAATGCTCGAACATGCCGTGACCGATTTGGCGCATTTTTCGTTAAGTTGTAACGCCCAACAGCGCGAGCAATTGCATCGCATGCGCCTGCAGCTTGAACAATTACAAAACGATATGATTTTACTTCGTCACTAGGAGGAAAACGATGAAAAAACGTTCGAAACAAAACAATCCAGAACAAAAAACGTTGCATGCGAAAGATTTCGGTGATCCGGTAAAAGAAGTGAAACAAAGGAATGTGAAAAAAGGGCAAGAAGCAAAAGCGGAATATCATAATGAAACGTAATTTCCCCACTCGGACATGCTCCGGGTGGGGAATCACTCAGTTTTTTAAAAAAATATTGTCTAGTTTTTCTTTAGTAAGGTTTGTCACCCCGTAAAAAACAGGATCAATATATGTGCTTGATGCTTTTCCTGCTAATTCATATTCAATTTTTGGTGAAACAATATAAAAGTGAGCGTTTTGTTCTGCCTTTTCAGCAAGAGTAAAATACATATTTATTGTTTCGTTTGGACTTACACTCCGTTTTTCTGATTTATCGTTTATTTTTACATCTTTTGTCTGTAAATAAGTGTTTTCTACAGTTACACCCTTTATTTGAATCGTATGTTCTGAAATGTTTTTCAGCTTTGCTTGAAAAAATTGCGTATTTGGATAAGCTGTCACATACTCATTTTGTGGAGTAAATATTTCTTTCTCGTCTACAGCTAACTTGATTTGACCGATCGGGAATGTCTCTTTATATTTTTGATCAAATATGAGAGTTATTTTAGATAGTGTCGCGCTACTTACCTCTTTTAAACGTAAATTTACAGCGATATTAAATAATTGAAAGTCTTTGTATTTATCACCTTTGATAAGATCATATTGCATGTCATCGATTGCGTGTGAGATTCCGGGAAAATCGATAGATGTCACGTTTGTTAGAGAGCTGTCACTTAATAAAATGAAGTTAAGAACAAAAGGAGCATCTTTTTTTGCTACATATACACCGTCCCATTTCCCGAAAACAATAAATTTTTTCATTTGTTCCGACTGGCATCCGAGAATAAGAAAACTGATGAGAATAGAGAAGATGAGAAAAAATTTTTTCATCATTTATTGTCAACTCCCTTTCATTTTAGTGTATAATAACCTAATCATAATAAAATAACTACCTGAAATATTTTTAATTATTTTATACTTTTTGTATCATGTGTATCATCTATATGATTGAGCAGCCATGCTTAAATACACTTGCAACGAGGGTGTAAATTTTTTAAAATAATGTGTATAACGAAATAATGGAAAATGACGGTGAAAAGGAGTAGTAGTAAACAAATGGCATGCAGAGAGTTGACGGGTGGTGCGAGTCAACCGAAGTTTGTTTACGAACTCGCCTTGGAGTCGCGTGTGCGAATGAAGTAGCATGCGCCGTGAATCTGCGTTAATGATGAAAGTGAGTGCACGATTCGTGCGCTAACAAGGGTGGTACCGCGGGAGAATCCTCTCGTCCCTTTTTGGGATGGGAGGTTTTTTGTTTTTCATTTTTGTTAAAAATGGATTAAAAGGAGGTTTGTCACGTGAGTTTTAATCATCGAGAAATCGAAAAAAAATGGCAAAAGTATTGGGAAGAAAATAAAACGTTTAAAACGACAGAAGACGACGGAAAGCGAAAGTTTTATGCGCTTGACATGTTCCCGTATCCATCAGGGGCGGGATTGCACGTTGGTCATCCAGAAGGATACACAGCGACGGACATTTTAGCGCGCATGAAACGCATGCAAGGGTATAACGTATTGCATCCGATGGGGTGGGATGCGTTCGGATTGCCAGCGGAGCAATACGCACTGGATACAGGAAATGATCCAGCCGAATTTACAGAAAAAAATATTAACAACTTCCGCCGTCAAATTAAATCGCTCGGTTTTTCATATGACTGGGATCGCGAAGTGAATACAACTGATCCAAACTATTACAAATGGACACAATGGATTTTCCTAAAGCTATATGAAAAAGGATTAGCGTACATGGATGAAGTGCCGGTCAACTGGTGCCCAGCATTAGGAACGGTATTAGCGAATGAAGAAGTGATCGATGGAAAAAGCGAGCGCGGGGGACACCCAGTCATTCGTAAGCCGATGAAACAATGGATGCTTCGCATTACGGCATATGCGGACCGTTTACTTGAAGATTTAGAAGAATTAGACTGGCCTGAAAGCATAAAAGAAATGCAACGCAACTGGATCGGCCGTTCAGAAGGAGCAAATATTCATTTTCAAGTTGATGGACATGATGAAACGTTTACGGTGTTTACAACGCGTCCAGATACGTTATTTGGAGCCACTTATGCGGTGCTTGCCCCTGAACATCCGCTCGTTGAGAAAATTACAACACCTGAGCAAAAAGAAGCGGTTGAAGCTTATTTAAAACAAATTCAAAGCAAAAGCGATCTTGAGCGCACCGATTTAGCGAAAGAAAAAACAGGTGTATTTACAGGAGCTTACGCGATCAACCCAGCCAATGGGGAAAAATTGCCGATTTGGATCGCTGATTACGTGCTAATGAGCTACGGTACAGGCGCCATCATGGCGGTACCAGCGCATGATGAGCGAGATTATGAATTTGCGAAAAAATTCAATTTGCCGATCAAACAAGTCGTTGCCGGTGGCGACATTTCAAAAGAAGCGTACACAGGCGATGGGGAACATGTGAACTCTGATTTCTTAAACGGTTTAAATAAAGAAGAAGCAACGAAAAAAATGATCGAATGGCTAGAGGCCAACGGAAAAGGAGAGAAAAAAGTATCGTATCGCCTTCGCGATTGGTTATTTAGCCGACAACGTTATTGGGGCGAACCGATTCCGATTATCCATTGGGAAGACGGAACGATGACACCAGTGCCAGAGGAAGAGTTGCCGCTTGTGTTGCCGAAGACAGATGAAATTAAACCGTCAGGCACAGGAGAGTCTCCACTAGCAAACATCGAAGAATGGGTGAACGTTGTTGACCCGAAAACAGGCAAAAAAGGTCGCCGCGAAACGAATACGATGCCACAGTGGGCAGGAAGCTGCTGGTACTACTTGCGTTACATCGATCCGCATAACGATAAACAATTAGCCGATCCTGAAAAACTAGAAAAATGGCTACCTGTTGACATCTATATTGGTGGGGCAGAACATGCTGTATTGCACTTGTTATACGCGCGTTTTTGGCATAAGTTTTTATATGATATTGGCGTTGTACCGACAAAAGAGCCATTCCAAAAGCTATTTAACCAAGGAATGATTCTTGGGGAAAATAATGAAAAAATGAGCAAATCAAAAGGAAATGTCGTCAATCCAGACGATATTGTTGAAAGTCATGGGGCGGACACATTACGTTTATACGAAATGTTTATGGGGCCTTTAGAAGCATCGATTGCATGGTCGACAAAGGGGCTTGACGGTGCACGTCGCTTTTTAGATCGCGTATGGCGCTTATTTGTTGAAGAAAACGGTGAATTAAATCCAAAAATCGTTGACAATCCAGAAACAGATACGCTTGAGCGCGTATATCATCAAACAGTGAAAAAAGTAACCGAAGATTACGAAGCGCTTCGTTTCAATACAGCGATTTCACAGTTAATGGTGTTTATTAATGAAGCATATAAAGCGCCTGTATTACCGAAAGTGTATATGGAAGGATTCGTGAAGTTATTGTCGCCAGTTTGTCCTCATATTGCTGAGGAATTATGGGAGAAGCTTGGACATAACAATACGATTGCATATGAAGCTTGGCCAGCATATGATGAAGCGAAATTAGTTGAAGATGAAGTTGAAATCGTCATTCAAGTAAACGGAAAAGTGCGTGCGAAATTACACGTTCCTGCAGATGCAACGAAAGAGCAACTTGAACAATTGGCGATGGAAGACGAAAAAATTAAAGAACAAATTGAAGGAAAAACGGTGCGTAAAGTGATCGCTGTACCAGGAAAATTAGTGAACATTGTTGCAAATTAATGTACAAAGCCTCTCGCACATGTGGCGGGGGGCTTTCGCTAAAGAAAGGAAGAGATTGATGAAAGAAATGACAGCCGCTCAATTAAAACAAATAATGCAAACGGGAGAGCGTGTCCATATCATTGATGTACGCGAAGATGAAGAAGTCGCTTTCGGAATGATTCCATCAGCGATTCATATAAAAATGGGGGACATTCCTGAACGAATGAGTGAACTAGACAAACAGAAAACATATGTGATTATTTGTCGTTCTGGCGTGCGTAGTGAACACGTTTGCCGTTATTTAGAGGCACATGGGTATGATGTTTGTAACGTCATTGATGGCATGCTTGGCTGGAATGGAGAACTTGTATAACATAGAAGGAACCAATAAGATCGCTTGATCGGCGATCTTATTGGTTTGCATACATAGCAGCATGCATACCTGCAAGCCGACCGGTCACGAGCGCTGCGGTAATATTATAGCCACCTGTATAGCCGTGAATATCTAAAATTTCCCCACAAAAATAAAGACCATTCATCAGCTTGGATGCCATTTCTTTCGGGTGGACTTCTTTGACGGATACTCCTCCACCTGTGACGAACGCTTTTTCAAGCGGCAACGTGCCATGTACGGAAAAAGAAAATTTTTTTAATAACGAAACGAACATCCGCACTTTCTCACGACTGAGTGTGCTTGCGACCGTTTGTGGATCGATCTTCGTCTGTTCTAATAAAAACAATACATATCGCTCTGGGAGAGAGATCGTTCCCTTGACAATAGTTTTTATCGTTTTTTTCGGCTCCTCTTTCATCGTGTGCACAATACGTTGAAATAATGTCTCTTCTTTTTCGTCTGGCAGTGCATCGATTGTCATGATCGTAGAAGGCTGTTTTTTTAACTGTTTCACAACGAACTGGCTACATCGTAGTGCAGCGGGCCCAGAAATACCAAAATGTGTAAAAATCATATCCATTCGATGTGTGACGATTGGTTTTCCTTTTTCGTTTAACACACTTAATGCTACATCGCGTAGTGATAATCCTTGTAACGTTCGCTTTTGAATAAATGGTTCATGTGAAACAATCGGCACTTCGGTTGGAAACAGTTCTGTAATCGTATGTCCAGCTTTTTCTGCCCATGCGTAGCCGTCCCCTGTCGAACCGGTATGTGGCACAGATTTCCCTCCGACGGCGACGACAACTGCTTTCGTTTGAATGACTTCCCCTGTTTGTAGCCTCACGCCATAAACAGCCCCGTCTTTATATTCAATATCTTTTACAGGGGTATGGACGCGAATGTCGACGCGCAATCGTTTTAACTCGCGAAGAAGGGCTTGTACGACAGATTGCGCACTATCGCTCACCGGAAACATACGACCGTGGTCTTCTTCTTTTAACGGAACACCGAGTCGTTCAAAAAAGCGAATAATATCTTCATTATTAAACATTGAAAATGCGCCATATAAAAAACGACCGTTCCCTGGAATGTGTTGAATAAGTTCATCGACTGGTCGTCTATTTGTCACATTGCAACGCCCGCCGCCAGAAATAGCTAATTTTCGTCCGAGCTTATCTCCCTTATCAAGGAGGAGCACACGCTTACTTCGTTCCCCAGCGGCGATGGCTGCCATGAGTCCTGACGGTCCTCCACCGATGACTATAACATCATATGTCATCACTTTCACGCCCTTTCTGTTATGATTATAATGATTTTATGAAAAAGAAAAAAGTGTGCTAAAATAAGTGAAGCAATGAATCCGTTAAGGAAGGGATAATATGTCATCATCAAAGTTGTTAAGAGGCACATTTATTTTAACGGGAGGCGTGTTTTTATCGCGCATATTAGGTCTTATATATGTCTTCCCATTTTATCAGCTTGTTGGGAAACAAGGGGGAGCGCTTTATTCGTACGGTTACGTTCCATATACGTTGTTTATTAGTATTGCAACGATGGGGGTGCCGCTTGCGGTATCAAAGTTTGTCTCGAAATACAATGCACTTGGAGAATATGCGATTGGCCGAAAATTGTTTCGTTCAGGGATAACGTTAATGGCAATTACAGGGTTCCTCGCTTGGCTTGTTTTGTATATGAGTGCACCGCTATTAGCACCGTTCGTTGTCAATGATGACGGACATGGCAATTCCATTGCTGATGTCACTTCTGTCATTCGTGCAGTCAGTTTCGCTTTATTGCTTGTGCCGATGATGAGTTTAATTCGTGGTTTTTTTCAAGGGCATGAGTCAATGGGGCCGACAGCGTTGTCGCAAGTTGTTGAACAACTTGTACGCATCGTCTTTTTGCTTGCGGGTAGCTACATCGTGCTGCGCATTTTCGATGGCTCACTTGTGACGGCTATTCAAGTGGCGACGTTTGCAGCATTTATCGGTGCCGTTGGTGGACTAGCTGTTTTATTTATGTATTGGTTTAAGCGGAAATCGTTTTTAGATGAACTATTAAAACAAGATCGTGGCACGGTCCATATGTCATTAACAGAAATGTATAAAGAATTGATCGCCTATGCTGCGCCTTTTGCTTTTGTTGGCTTAGCGATGCCATTATATCAATTGATTGACCAATTTACGTTTAATAAAGCGATGGCAAGTATCGGGCTCGGTGCGATTTCTGAGGACGCATACGGTATTTTTAACGTATGGGCGCAAAAACTCGTCATTATTCCGGTCACGTTAGCAACGTCGTTTAGCTTAACGCTTATTCCCACCATTACGAAAGCTTACGTGCAAGGGGAAAGCAAGCGGTTACGAAAATATTTAAACGACACGTTTCAAGTCGTTATGTTTATTACGTTGCCTGCAGTTATTGGCATGGCTCTTTTATCTGAATACGTATATGCTGCGTTTTATAGCTATGATCCACTAGGAACGGAAGTGTTGCGGGCATATGCGCCAACAGCTATTTTCTTTGCCTTATTTTCTGTGACAGCAGCTATTTTGCAAGGAATTAATAAACAAAAATTTACTGTAATTAGTTTAACGATTGGGCTTTTGTTTAAATTGTTGTTTAACTATATACTGATCGTTTCGTTTGAAACGGTAGGGGCTATTTTGGCAACGACAATCGGATATGCTTTATCGGTCGGGTTAAACTTATGGGTTATTCAGCGTTATACAAATTATCGGTATCATTTTGTTGCCAAGCGTGTATTGTTTATGGGAATTTTGACGACAATGATGTGCGCAGTCGTTTGGCCGATTGTGAAGCTCCTCGATCGTTTCCTTCATTACAACGGTAGCATGATCCAATCGGTGATTATTGTTGCATGTGGTGGGGGAATCGGAGCAGCTGTTTATTTTTATTTAAGTGAACGTTCGAACTTGTTATATGCGTTATTTGGAAATCGGTTTTCATTTTTTAGAAAAAAAGAAAAGAAGGCTGTGTCATAGCCTTCTCCTTTGTATTAGAAGTCGCTGCTAAACGGGAATCCGAGCTGGCGCTCAACGCGTTGGAGACGTCGGTTTAAATTGTTAATTTGTTGTTGTTGACGTTCTGTTATGCGCTCAAGGCGATCAACACGGCGTTCAAGGGAACCACTTGGAAAATTTGGTGTACCCGGAAATCCTGGTGTTCCTGGAAATCCTATCGGAAATCCCGGTGTAAACGGAGAGCCTCCGTAATACGGCATGCCCGGCATTTGTTGTTGCTGTTGTTGGCGTTCGTCCATTTAGAAAACTCCTTTCGCTTTAGTTGTTACGTAGGCAGTATATGTGACAATTGACATCGATGTATGGACGAACGCCTAAAAATGAAAAACATTTGGAGGGGTTTTAGTGCTGCGAATTGATAAACTGTTAGCAAATATGGGCTATGGAACGAGAAAAGAAGTGAAAAAATTATTGAAAGCAGGCGTTGTCAAAGTCGATGGAACGATCGTTAAAGATGCAAAAATACATGTCGATCCAAAAGCACAAGTTGTCACTGTGTGGGGAGAAGAAGTGGAGTATAAACCGTTCATTTATTTAATGATGAACAAGCCAAAAGGGGTCATTTCAGCAACGGAAGATGCGGTGGAAGAAACGGTTGTTGACTTGTTAGAAGAGGAAGATCGTATGTTCAATCCATTTCCTGTCGGACGGCTTGACAAAGATACGGAAGGGCTATTGTTGTTAACAAATGATGGACAACTTGCCCATCAGCTACTGTCGCCGAAAAAACATGTGCCGAAGATATATGAAGCAATTATTGATGGGGAAGTGACTGAAGATGATGTTGTCGCTTTTCAACGCGGTGTTGTGCTCGATGATGGATACGAAACAAAGCCGGCAGAGCTTGTGGTCATCCGCTCGGGTTTGCGTTCAGACGTACGAATTACAATTACAGAAGGAAAGTTTCATCAAATTAAACGAATGTTTCAAGCGGTCGGTAAACGTGTCATTTACTTAAAGCGCATACAAATGGGGCCAATCCCGCTTGATGAAACGTTAGAACCGGGAGAGTATCGTGAATTGACAGATGAAGAAATTGCTTTATTAAAAGGAGAAGACAAAAAATAGGAACCTGCACCGCTCAGGTTCCGTCTATATCCATTTCGTTATGACGACATCTTCACTCTTTTTTTAGTTGTTGTCCATTTACCTTTGCTAGGGCTGTGAATTAAGTCGTTGTATGCTAACACGTTTAAATCCCGCTGAATCGTTCGTGGAGTAATGCCGAATTCGTCCACGAGCTCTTGCGTTGTCACTGTCCCTCTCTCATTAATGAACATGTAGACGGACTTAATACGGGTTAGCATGCGATCGGTAGATGGTTTCAAATGATCACTCCCTATCGTCACATCATTCGCATGGTACAACAAAGATGAAAAACTAGATGTCTCACTATTTATTTTACACGAAAACATACGAAAAATGCTATAAATTTGCTGAATTTTACACAATATTTACACAATTAATACCATATTTTTCTTAAGGAAAGGTGAAAGTGATGACGAGTATGAACTGGATGGAAGAAGTGAAGAAGCGAGAAAAAGCGCTTTTGCAAGATTTACAAACATTTTTGCGTATTCCGAGTGTACGCAATGAACAAACAGCAACAGAAGAAGCCCCGCTAGGAAAAGAAGTGTATGAAGCACTTTGTTACATGTTGAAACGTGGGGAAGAAGAAGGATTTGTTGTGAAAAACGTTGATGGGTTGGCTGGACATATTGAAATGGGTCATGGAGAAGAGATGGTTGGTATTTTATGTCATGTTGACGTTGTTCCTGCTGGTGACGGATGGACGTTTGATCCGTTTGGGGCAACGATTGTAGATGGGAAAATTTACGCACGTGGTGCATTAGATGATAAAGGGCCGACGATTGCTGCCTTTTATGCAATGAAAATTGTAAAAGAGCTTGGATTACCATTATCTAAACGCGTGCGCATGATTATTGGAACAGACGAAGAAAGCGATTGGCAATGCGTCGAACGATATTTTCAAACCGAGCCAATGCCGACGCTCGGATTTGCCCCAGATGCCGACTTTCCGATTATTTACGCTGAAAAAGGCATTGCCGATTTTGATCTTATTCAACAACCAATGAATCAACAAATGGATGCAGTTCTTCTTTCATTTCAAGCCGGTCGTCGATACAATATGGTTCCTGATTTTGCAGAGGCTGTTTTGCAGTTAACGAACGGAAACGATATGAAAGATCGTTTTATCAAATTTTTACAAGTACACACACTTGAAGGTGAGGTGTATGTAGATGGCGAAACGATGAAGTTATGTGTTCGCGGTGTTTCTGCGCATGGGATGGAACCAAACAACGGAGTGAATGCAGGGCTATGGCTTGCAAAATTTTTAGCAGATGAAACACTCGATCCACAAGCAAACGAATTTGTTCGTTTCGTTTCTCAATACTTTTATGGAGATACGCGCGGAAAGCAATTAGGGGTTGCGCATACAAATGAGGAATTAGGAGATTTAACGATCAATGTCGGTGTTCTTTCATATACGAGTGAGCATGGTGGGAAGATGGGTATCAATTTACGTTACCCTGTGACGAGCGACATTGCCCATACGAAAGAAGTGATCGAGCGAGTCGCAAACGGTCATCACTTTACGTTATCAAACTTTTCTAACTCTTCACCCCACTATGTAGCAAAAGACCATCCGCTCGTTCAAACGTTGCAACGCGTTTATGAAGAACAGATGGGAGAACGAGCATCATTGCTTGCGATCGGTGGGGGGACATATGCGCGTTCTTTACAAGCAGGGGTAGCGTTTGGTCCGTTATTCCCAAATCGCCCAGATGTTGCGCACCAAAAAGATGAGTATATGTTTATCGATGATTTACTTAAAGCAACAGCCATTTACGCCCAAGCGATTTATGAATTAGCAAAATGACAATTTCCAAAAATATGTTATAATGAAAAGTGCCGTCGATCATGACGGTACTTTTCGTCATTTTATATTGATATGGGGGATTTTTTGTGTATACACGTATTTTTCGCATATTTTACTTTTTGCAGTTTTTTAGTTTCGGCTCGCTTTTTCCATTATTATCTGTGTATTTAAAAGATGAAGTCGGATTGTCGGGAACGGAAATCGGGATGATTATGTCGATTAGTCCGATCGTTATGATTTTTATCCAGCCAATTTGGGGAATGATAAGCGATTATACGCGTAAGCCAGTTCAAGTGTTAATCGTATCTTTATTAGGTACAGCTTTTTTTGGTTTTATGTATTCGTTCGTTCATTCATATGCATGGTTGCTTGTGATTGCCGCACTGCTTGCAGTCACGCAAAGTGGTATCGTTCCATTGTCTGACAGTATTACGCTTCATTATGTACAAAAGGCGAATGAACGATATGGATCGATCCGTCTTTGGGGTGCGCTTGGATTTGCTGCTGCTGTTCCAGTTGCTGGGCAAGTAGCTGAGTGGTTCGATCTTCGTTTTATTTTTTACATTTTCGTTGCTTTGCTCATTATTTCGAGTGTGCTTGCATGGAAGTTGCCGCGAGAACAGTCAAGTGCAAAAGTGAACATCCGAGAAGGAATGAAAGAGTTAATTCATATTCCTCGGTTTCTTTTATTTTTGTTAACGACGTTTCTTGTTTTCGGTCCCGTTTATGCTAATAATTTTTATTTCGGCATTTTGATTACTGATTTAGGTGGAACGCTTACAGGGGTAGGACTTGCTTTTTTATTAGCGGCGGGAAGTGAAGCGCCGTTTATGAAATTTGCTGACGGCGTCGTCCGAAAGTTTGGGATGATGAATGTGTTATTCGTTGCGACAGCTTTGTCTTGTGCTCGTTGGTTGTTTTATTTTTTTGAACCACCTTTAATGATCGTGTATGCCACGACAATTGTACAAGGGGCGTCTGTCGGTTTGTTTATTCCAGCTGCCCTTCAATATGTGCGTGACATTACCCCTGCACACGTGCGTACGACGGCTGTATCGCTTTATGCGACAGTTGGAAATGGACTGGGTAGTTGGTTTTGTACATTTGTAGGTGGATATATTTTAGAACGTTGGACAATCGAGCATGTATATTTATTTTTTGGATTGTTGACATTTGGAGGAATGGTCATTTTTGCTTGGCAGTCAAAAAAGGCGTTGCGAAAACTACATGAATTTTGATAAAATTTAGAAAATTAAAGGTGGGACGATATATGCATTACTTTTTGGCAATACCTTTGCCAAATGAAGTAAAAAAGCAGTTGTATAGCTTTATATCTGAATGGAAAGCGCCATTTCGTTTGTTCGTTCATGAAGAAGATTATCATATTACACTTGCATTTTTAGGGAGGACAACGGAAGAAGAGCGGAAACAAATTGCAGGGTATATGCCAAAAGTAGTTCGAAAACATCAGTCATTTTCGTTACAGCTGAGCGAAGTTTATTCGTTTGGTTCTCGTATTTTATGGTATGGCGTAAAAGAAGAGTCCCGTTTGTTTTCCCTTCGTCAAGATGTGTATGACGTTTGCCGGCAGATAGGTTTTTCTCTTGATGCTCGACCGTTCACGCCACATATTACGTTGGCGAAAAAATGGAACGGATCGTTTCCGTTCTCACTTGAAACATATCCGAGAAAGATTGAAGGAGAAGACATTCGCTTTTTCGTACACGACGTTGTGCTATACGAAACACATATGGATCAAACGCCGAAATATAAGCCGTTGATGCGTTTTCCTCTTTCATAATTTAATAACAGGGGGAGAAGAGATGGGGGTTACGGTCATTCAAATCGGGGTATTGTATATGCTGTATATTTTTGGTTCAATTATTCAGCAACTGCTACACATCCCTATTCCAGGTAGTATGATAGGGATGTTGTTGCTATTTTTATTGTTAATGACCGGAATGGTGAAGGAAGAGTGGATTTCCCGTGGTGCTAACATGCTTTTGTCTCATTTAACACTTTTGTTTATTCCGGCAACTGTTGGCATCATTGATTATGTTGAACTTTTTTTAGGGAAAGGGATATGGTCTATTTTCGTTGTCATCGTGAGCACAATGATCGTCATGTTGTTTGCTGGTTTCATCGGTCAATGGGCACAAACACGTGAACAAAAGCGAATGCATGAGGTGAAAGGAGCATGATCGGCGCAATTATGCTTTTGTGGACGATTGTCGTGTATATGGCGATGCGCAAATTGTATGCTCGCTTTTATTTTCCTTTGCTTGTGCCAATCGCTACGAGCACAGTAGTCATCATCATCATGTTATCGCTTTTTCATTTGTCGTATGAACAATATATGAGCGGAGGAAAATGGCTTGTTCATTTGCTTGGACCAGCCGTTGTCGCGCTAGCTTTGCCGCTTTACCAACATCGGCATACGTTAAAACAGTTTTTATGGCCGTTGTTATGTAGTACATTTTTCGGGACGATCATTGGAATGGGTAGCGGTTTATTATTAGCGCGTCTTTTTCATTTACCAGAACGAGTTGTTCGCTCGATTATTCCGAAATCGGTTACTTCGCCTGTTGCGATGGATATTGCAAAGTTGATTGACGGTATACCGACGCTTGCAGCGGTATATGTCATGGTTGCAGGGATTTTTGGTGCCATGTTTGGACCGACTATTTTTCAACGCTTGCGTCTGACCACAGCTTTAGGGGTCGGGAGCGGACTAGGAGCGGCTTCACACGGCATCGGTACTGCAAAAGCGCTTGAAATTGGTAAAAAAGAAGCAGCGATTAGCTCGGTAGCGATGACATTAAGTGCAATTTTCGCTTCACTTCTTTGCCCGTTGTTGCTTTTGTTGTAGAATGAAAGTAACAATTGATTGCTGGAGGTTAAGGCGTGGGACAGCTCATTAAGCTTCAAGACTATATTTCGCGCTACGAGCTAGATATTTATCATTATCCGAGCGAGTTTATTCGTTTAAAAAAGAAGCAATGGGAACGAATGAAGCATGCATGGGAGACGGGTCAATTGGTGCCACAAGTGGAGTCGCATGTACATGAGTCATGGAAATGGCTTGAAGAGGAACCGTCACTTTTTGATAAGATTAAGCGAATATGGAAACGGAAAAAAGTAAAAGATGTGACGGATGAAAATGAACGGTCGCAAGAAGAGGAAGACTTTATGTTTTCTATTCCGTCCGAACCAAGAACGATTGAAGAATTGAAAATATTATTTTTAGAAAAGCTGTTTCAACTGCAAATTCGTTGGGCGAGCTCGACGTTAACGGAAGAATCCGTTATTGATCCGAAATATTATTATGACGTATATTTAAAATATTTTTTGCAACGTTTTCCAGATACATACTTATGTATGTACAAGCCTGTATTTTTATTAAAAAAAGCTCCTGTCGAGCTTAATACGATTTTGATTAGTCCAACAACGACGTGGTGCGTTGCGTTTACGGAAGAACGGAAAAATAACATTATTGTTGGCTCAGCTGAACGTTTTTGGACGGAGATTGTCGATGATGTGGAGAGAAAAATCGTCACTCCGATGATTTCGCTTCATCGAACGGAAAAAGTTGTTCAAACGATTTATAAGCAATTTTCCGTCGATATGCCGATCAAAAAAGTGTTGATTAATCGAGAAGGGTATATTGATTATCGCTACGCACCGAGCGATCTTGATATCGTCGATCGCCGTCATTATGAGACATGGTTTATGTCACTCAGACAGTTGACGATGCCATTGAAACATACGCAACTGAAGGCGGCGCAATCATTGCTCACATATTGTGATGCACGCTATTACGATCCGCTCGTTATTGAAGAAATAGAAGAGGCTGACGAATGAAGCGTAGCCTCTTTTTCGATTTTTTATAATTATGGTAAGGATAAATACTTTTTTTGTTCTTCTTGCATAATAAGTAAGTAACCAGATGGTAAAAGCGGAAATGGAACGCTACATGAAATACATGAATGCATGATTTTCCCCCTCTTTTTTATTGAGTTCATTTTACAACAAAAATAATTGACTTCAAAACTGGAAGTTGGTGACCGATAATGATGACAAAACAACACTCGTTTGAAGCCTATTTAGATGAGTTGACGTTAATTACTATTTTGGTACCGAACGATGTTGTTCACGAACGTGCACCAATATTTTTTTTATGCGATGAAGAACAAACAGCATACCGTTTAACAGTTCGTTCAAGTGAGAAACAACACTCATTTACAAAATATGAGTGTCTCGCCCCTTTTATCGTTCCGTTAGGGAAACGATATGTCGTTTATACCGAAGAAGGATGGCAAACACCTTTACTGGTAGGGGCGGTGATGCGAACAAAAGCGTTTGACGATTTATACGCATATGACGGAAATGATCTTGGTGCAACGTACAAACCAGAGAAAACGACGTTTAAAGTGTGGGCGCCGACGGCAACAAAGGTGTTATTAAAGCTTACTCATCCGAAGACGAAAGAAGAAACAACTTATGCCATGGTGCGCGAACAAAAAGGAGTATGGACTTATACGGTTTATGAAAACATGGAATATTTTTTGTATACGTATCAGACATATATCAATTTTGTTTGGCGAGAAGCAGTGGATCCTTATGCAAAAGCAGTTTCAGTTAACGGCACATACGGTGTTGTTGTTGACCTTTCGAAGACAAACATACAAAAACCAACGATGCCTCCGTTTATTTCTATGACGGATGCGATCATTTATGAAATGCATGTTCGTGATTTTACGATCCATCCTAAAAGTGGCGTGGAACATAAAGGGAAATATCTCGGTTTAACGGAGGAGGACACATTAGGACCAAACGGAACGGTGACGGGTCTTTCGTACGTAAAACAGCTCGGTGTGACACATGTTCAACTTATGCCTGTGCAAGATTTCGAAGGAGTGGATGAGCTCGAGCCATTTGAATACAACTGGGGATATAACACGGTTCATTACAACGCTCCAGAAGGAAGTTATGCGACGGATCCAACCGATCCATATGCACGTATCATCGAGTTAAAGCAGGCGATTCGTGCGTTTCAACAAGAAGGCATTCGCGTCATTTTAGACGTCGTCTATAATCACGTATATATTCGAGAAACATCATCGTTTGAACAGCTTGTACCGGGTTATTATTTCCGATACGAATCAAACGGTTATCCATCGAATGGAACAGGAGTTGGGAATGATTTAGCATCTGAGCGGAAAATGGTACGAAAATTTATCGTTGATTCGGTGACGTATTGGCTAAGTGAATATGGTGTCGATGGATTTCGTTTCGATTTAATGGGCATTTTAGATATCGACACAATGAATGACGTTCGCCGAGCTATCGATGCAATTGATCCGACTGTTCTTGTTCTTGGAGAGGGATGGGAGTTAGCTACTCCATTACCTCAAGAAAAAAAGACAACGATTGCAAACGCGAAACATACGCCTCGTATTGCTTATTTTAACGATCGATTTCGGGATTATGTAAAAGGAAGTACGTTTCAAGTCCACGATCAAGGATTTGCGTTAGGAGATTGCTCATATAAGGAAGCGGTAATGGAAGTTATTCGAGGAAGCATTCATCTATTTTTTTCGCCAAGGCAAAGTGTCAATTATGTCGAATGTCACGATAACCATACATTATGGGATAAAATGATGATTGCTAATGCGCATGAGAGCGAATATATTCGTCGGAAGCGCCAAAAGCTAGCGACCGCGATCGTTTTATTATCCCAAGGTATTCCATTTTTGCACAGCGGTCAAGAGTTTTATCGAACGAAACAAGGGATTGAAAACAGCTATAACGCTCCTGATGAAGTGAATCGAATCGATTGGGAGCGGAAAAGTGAATGGGAAGAAGATATTCGAGAGATAGCGGCTCTTATTGCGCTTCGTAAAAAACATGCTGCTTTTCGTTTTTTTACTGCCGATCAAGTTCGGCGTCATATCAAGTTTTACGATACCCATCCATCCGTGATCGCCTATCAGCTTGTCGATGTGGGTGTGTATGGTCCATGGGAACAAATTGTTGTCGTTCATCATAATGAGGAGAAAAAAACGACATTACCTCTTTCTAGAGGAAAATGGAAAGTCGTTTTCAGCTCAAATCGGGAAGAAGTAGAGAAAAAGTGCGAACGCTTTATTGAAATTAATGGAATTGGGACGTGGGTATTAATTGAATGTTGACGGGGAAACGATGGGAAAGATAAAATCTAGTAAGATGACAATTGCAATTTTTATTTTGACTAAGTCGAAAGGTGAGCTCACTTGGAACAGTTACTAGGTAAGGAGTGGGAAATTTCCCCGGCAGGTGGTGCGACAGGGGATGCATATATTGCGGAGTACGATGGGAAGAAGTTGTTTTTAAAGCGCAATTCTTCACCATTTTTAGCTGTTTTATCAGCGGAAGGAATCGTCCCAAAATTAGTATGGACGAAACGAATGGAAAATGGAGACGTAATTACCGCCCAACAATTTTTACAAGCGCGTGAATTAAAGCCGAGTGATATGACTAGCAAACAAGTTGCTCAATTGCTTCGGAAAATTCATCGCTCGAAAGAATTGTTGGGAATGATGGAGCGCCTTGGTAAAAAACCTTTAGTACCTCATCGTTTGCTAGAGGAAGTAAAGCAAAATGAATACGTTGAATTAAAGGCGCATCCGACCGTTCGGGACGCATTGGCATTTTTAGAGCGACACGTAGATGATGTGTATTGTATGGAATATGTCGTTTGTCATTGCGATATGAATCATAATAACTGGCTGTTAACAGAAGATGATCAATTGTATTTAATTGACTGGGATAGCGCAATGATTGCGGATCCGGCGATTGATATCGGAATGTTGTTATATGCTTACATTCCAAGAGAGCAGTGGGCGAGTTGGCTAGAAGAATACGGTATGGAGTTCGATGAACAATTACAGTTACGTATGAAATGGTATACGATTGTTCAAACGGTTACGTTGCTTGCATGGCATAAAGGACGGAATAATGAAAAGGAAATGCAACGACTGTTGCATTTCCTTGAACATGTGCTACGTTAATTGATCCATCCAATTCGCAAGTTGCTGTTCGTGTTGATCGATGTGTAAAGAAAGATCGGTTGCATTTTTGCCGTTTTGACTATACGTGTAAATATGGGACAATGTTTGTTTCAGTTCAGAATGGACAGCATCGTTCGTCATTAACGATTTGGCGAGCCGTTCAATTTGTTCACATTCTGAAACGGTTCCTGAACGATCAAGGTGATGTTCCGATAAAATATCTTTTAACACAGTTAATTGATGTTCATGATTAATGGCCATGTTCATCCCCCTATTCGCTTTATAATATGGCCATTTTTATCTTTTTATATACAGAGAAACGGAGGATGAGACGTGCGTTTACGAAATAAGCCTTGGGCGAAAGAAAAAATTGCATCATATCCGCAATACATTATTCCACAACCAGAGCAATATAAAGGACGTTGGCATGAATTGTTTTCAAACGATCGTCCGATTCATATTGAAATTGGGACAGGGAAAGGCCGTTTTATTACCGAAATGGCAAAAATGAATCCTCACATTAACTATATTGGAATTGAGTTATATGAGAGCGTCATTGTATGCGCCCTCGACAAATTGATCGAGAACGATTTGCCAAATTTGCGCTTATTAAATGTCAATGCAAAAGACTTAACGAATATTTTTGCTAAAGGAGAAGTAGAGCGTATTTATTTGAACTTCTCCGATCCGTGGCCGAAAAAGCGCCATGAAAAACGACGTCTAACGTATCGCTCGTTCTTGGAGTTATATGAAAATATTTTAATGGATGAGGGAGAAATTCATTTTAAAACGGATAACCGTGGGTTGTTTGAATATTCCCTTGTTAGTTTTTCACAATACGGTTTAGTTCTTCAATACGTCAGCCTTGATCTTCACCGAAGTGATTTTGAAGGAAATGTGATGACTGAATATGAACAAAAATTTTCAGAAAAAGGAAATCCGATTTACCGTTGTGAAGTGAAGTATCGAAAACCTATGTCATAATTGGGCATAGGTTTTTCTTCTTTTCTGAATATTTTCGTAATGTTAAAATGGATGATGAGAGAAGACAAGGGGGAGAAAAGATGGAGAAATTAACGATCGGTCGAATAACAATGACGTGGTTGAATGGGGGAATTACACATTTAGACGGGGGAGCGATGTTTGGTGTTGTACCAAAGCCCCTTTGGACGAAAAAATACCCATGCAACGAACAAAATCAAATTCCACTTCGTACGGATCCGATTTTATTGCAAGTGGATGGGAAAAACATACTTATTGAATCGGGTATTGGACGTGGAAAGCTGAATGAAAAACAAAAGCGGAACTTTGGGGTAACAGAAGAATCTTCTTTAATAGAGCAATTGGCGCTTCTTTCTTTAACACCTGAAGACATTGACGTTGTATTAATGACACATTTACATTTTGATCATGCGAGCGGTTTAACAACATGGGAAGGAGATACGCTCGTTCCAACGTTTCCACGTGCGCGCATTATTACGTCGGCGGTAGAGTGGGCGGAGATGAAAGAACCAAACATGCGCTCGCGCAACACGTATTGGAAAGAAAACTGGGAAGCCATTGTTGATCAAGTCGATACGTTTGCGGAACAGTTGGAAGTCGTTTCAGGGGTAACGATGATTCATACAGGCGGTCATAGTGACGGACATGCGATCATTATGATCACATCCGAAGGGGAAACAGCCATTCATCTCGGTGACTTAATGCCGACACACGCCCATCAAAATCCGCTTTGGGTTATGGCATACGATGATTACCCGATGACGTCTATTTTTGCTAAGCAAAAATGGCTCGCCTATGGAATGGAAAAAAACGCATGGTTTACATTTTATCACGATGCGTACTATCGGGCTGTTCGTTGGAATGATGAGTTTCAAATTGTTGAATCCGTTAAACGTCAATAAACCCAAGCGGCTTTGCTTGGGTTTTACAATTTTCGTGCTTCAATAATCGTCCCTGTTTTTGCATCAATGAGACATTCATATGCATCGGTTGGACGAGTGATTCCTCCTCGATAGACAGTATAGCGCAACCCGTTTTTTTCAATCATCTCAACGGTTGTTTGAATCCACGATCCTGTAATGTCACCCGTTTGTTGAAAAGCTTCTTTCGCTTTTTGAAGCGCTTGTTCAGATGAAATCAAACGTCTATGTTGCCATTGGTCAAATATGTATGCTGCTGTTGCACCGACAACGATACCGGTAAGAAATGTTTTCATGCGCATATGCATTCCTCCACTTTTTCTTTTAGTATACCGAATTGTTCGAGTGGAAACTACATGTAAAATTCGCTACAATGACAAATAGCGAGAAAAGAAAGGGGATACAGCGATGGATTTGCAGTTATTTCGAACGTTAACGGAATTGCCGGGAGCACCGGGAAATGAACATGCGGTGCGCGCCTTCATGCGTGAACAGTTACAAAAATATGCCGATGAAATTGTGCAAGATCGGCTTGGGAGCATTTTTGGAGTGAAGCGCGGAACGGAAGATGGTCCAGTTGTGATGGTTGCAGGGCATATGGATGAAGTGGGTTTTATGGTCACTGCCATTACAGAACAAGGAATGATTCGCTTTCAACCGCTTGGAGGTTGGTGGGGTCAAGTACTGCTCGCTCAACGTGTACAAATCATAACAGATCAAGGTCCGATTGTTGGAGTCATCGGCTCGATCCCGCCTCATCTGCTTGATGAAGAGCAACGAAAAAAGCCGATGGATATGAAAAATATGCTTATTGATGTTGGAGCAGATGACCGTACCGATGCAGAGCGCATGGGCATCCGTCCGGGGCAACAAATTGTACCGCTTTGTCCGTTTACACCGATGGCAAACGAGAAAAAAATTATGGCGAAAGCATGGGATAATCGTTACGGTTGTGGCTTGGCGATCGAGTTGTTAAAGGAATTAAAAGATGAAACGTTGCCGAACGTATTATATTCTGGAGCAACGGTTCAAGAAGAAGTCGGATTGCGCGGTGCACAAACGGCAGCAACGATGATTAAACCAGATATTTTCTTTGCGCTAGATGCAAGCCCAGCGAACGACATGACAGGAGACGAAAAAGAGTTCGGGCATCTTGGGAAAGGGGCGCTCGTGCGCATTTATGATCGTACAATGATTACTCACCGCGGCATGCGCGAATTTATTTTAGATACAGCGGAAACGAACAATATTCCATACCAATATTTTATTTCACCAGGTGGGGGAACAGATGCAGGCAGAGTACATGTCGCAAATAGTGGTGTTCCTTCGGCTGTCATTGGCATTTGTGCACGCTATATTCATACACATGCTTCTATCATTCATGTGGATGACTATGAAGCGGCAAAACAGTTATTAATTGCGCTTGTAAAACAATGTGACCGTGCGACAGTCGATGCGATTCGTCATAACGGTTAAGGTGATTAAGCGATGAAAATTGCAGTTGGAACAAAAAACAATACGAAAGTAAAAGCGGTAAAAGCTGTATTTCATGAGGCACATCATGCGATTATAGCGAGTGACGTGCAGCCGAGTGTGTCAAAACAACCGTTTTCCGATGAAGAAACGTTGCAAGGTGCGATTGAGCGTGCAACGTTAGCTGTTCATGAACAACAAGCACATATCGGAATAGGTTTAGAAGGAGGCGTATTTGTTGCACGTAATGGAACAGTCTGGCTATGTAATTGGGGTGCGCTTGTAGATCGGGACGGCGTTGTCGTTGTGGCAGGAGGGGCGCGCATTCCGCTTCCTGCCGAAATTAGTGAACAATTAAAAACTGGGAAAGAATTAGCTGAAGTGATAGACGAATACGCCGATCGTCGCGATGTTCGTTCAAATGAAGGAGCGATCGGCATTTTGACGAACGGAGCCATCGACCGAACAACGATGTATACACATATTGTTCATATGTTGAAAGGGCAATACGAACATCAAAAGAAAGGATGGAGAAATCAATGAAAACGATTGAACGGATCGAACAATATAACGAAGCGATTCAACATGGGAAAGTCATTATGATGTTTACAGCTGATTGGTGCCGGGATTGTCAATTCATCAAACCGGTTTTACCAGAAATTGAAGCACAATTTTCCGATTATACGTTTTATGCGGTCGATCGCGATCAATTGCTCGACTTGTTTGCGGAGCACAACGTTTTTGGTATTCCGAGTTTTATTGCATATGAAAATGGCCAAGAGAAAGGACGATTTGTCAGCAAAGATCGGAAAACGAAAGAAGAAATCGTCGCTTTTATTCAAAGCTTAGGTGAGCGTGATGAATAGTAAGCAAATAAGTGAGCATATTCAACAACGATTATCCCACTACCCATGGGAATTTCGATGGGATCGAAAAAAAGATACACTTCGCATTGAGCATCGTGACACGAAAAAAGGGGTGACGATTTCGTTACCCCCTATTATCGCAAAATGGGAGGTTGAGAAAGAGCGTGCCATTGACGAAATTGTTTATTATGTCGAACAAACGTTAACGGCGTTACATGATGATTCGCCGTTACATGGAAAAGAAAAACATATATATCCGGTTATTCGCTCTACCTCATTCCCGACAACGACGAACGAAGGCGCTGCGTTTATTTATGACGATCATACAGCAGAAACGCGCATTTATTATGCGCTCGATTTAGGAACAACGTATCGGCTCATTGATGAACGTTTAGTTGAATCCGAGCGTTGGAATGTGCAACAATTGAAAGAAATTGCCCGTTTTAACGTTCGTTCGTTGCCTACGACAGTAAAAGAAGATCGTGTCGGTGGCAATACGTTTTATTTTTTGAATACAAACGATGGATATGATGCAAGTCGCATATTGAATGATGCTTTTTTGAAAAGTTTTTCCGAAAAAATAAAAGGAACGATGTTGCTTTCGGTTCCTCATCAAGATGTGCTCATTATTGCTGACATTGAAAACGAAATCGGCTATGATGTACTTGCGCAGTTAACGATGAGTTTTTTTGCAAGTGGCAGAGTGCCGATTACTGCGCTTTCATTTTTATATGAAGGTGGGCAACTGCAACCGATTTTTATTCTTGGAAAAAATCGTCGAAAGGATGAGAAATGATGAACGTATTTTACAATCGAGAAGGCATTGGCGACACGTTACTCATTACTTTAAAAGTTGTTGATCCACAAGTGCGTGCTTTTGAGAAAAAAGGGGATGTTGTGCGCATTTATGATGAGCAAACAGGTGAAACAGTTGGTTACAATATTTTTCATGCGTCTACATATAGCACATTTGAAGGAAATGGAGTCGTTGAACTAAACGAACAAGTAATCGCTACGATTAACAACATATTGCAAAAAAATGGTGTAAATGAACAATTAAAGGCTGATTTTTCACCGAAATTTGTTGTCGGTTACGTGAAAGAAAAAGAGAAACATCCGAATGCTGATAAGTTAAGTGTTTGTCAAGTAGACGTTGGTACGGAAACATTGCAAATTGTATGCGGGGCTCCGAACGTAGAAGCGGGACAAAAAGTCGTTGTCGCAAAAGTCGGAGCGGTCATGCCAAGCGGTCTAGTCATTCAAGAAGCAGAGCTTCGTGGGGTGAAGTCTTACGGAATGATTTGTTCTGCCCGTGAACTCGATTTGCCAAACGCCCCACAAGAGAAAGGGATTCTCGTTTTAGATGATGAGTACGAAGTAGGTCAACCATTTTTCAGCTGACTTCCGTCACGGCAGTCAGCTTTTTTTGTGGTAAAATAAAACCGAATGTACAAAAGAAAGAGTGAGGATTAAATGGGTTGGTTTAAGGCATTACTTCGTTATTTATTTGGAGAAAATGATAAGGCAAAAGAAACGCGCAAACGCCCCCCTTCCGTACAAAAAAATGATCATAAACATGTAGAGGCAAAAGTTGTTTATGAATATCCGAAAGGGAAATTTCGCTTTCCATTAATTCCAGATGAACCAAAAGAAAGACAAAAAGAGCGAATATATGAACAAAAGCGCTCATCACCGCAAACCGTTTCCTCTGAGAAAAAAATAACACGCATAGAGCGCACAGTAAACGAATCACGCACGTTTCGTCCGACAGATGTGCCATCGCCTATATTTGGTTATAAGCGAATGGAGCGTGTTGAGCGAAAAAAAGAACATGATGCGGTTGTTGAATTTGAACTTCCGATCGTTGAAGAAGCTGAAACAAACGAATATGCGCATACACAAAGAGATGAATCTGTAGGAAAGCAGCTTGTTGATGAAACAAACGAACATGTGCATATGCCAGCAAGTGAGCCAATTCATCATGAAGAGAAAGATGTTGTTCATGAAAAAGAAGAAATGCAACAAGAAGAAGTGCAGAGGGAAGCTGGTGAAGAACAAGTTACGCAAACACAAGTAGGAGAAAGTAAAGAGCAGGAGTGTAGAGAAGAAAAAATTGAACAGGCGAATGAGGGACGAGAGAGAAAGAGAAGCGGTGTGCCATATAACGTGATAATGTTAAAACAAGATCGAGAAAAATGGAAAGAGCGACAGCAACAGGGATCTTATACGTTTCCGCCGTTATCGCTATTGCATGCTCCAGCGATTCAGCATGAGGGCGATGAAACGTGGCTAAAAGAGCAAACAGAGCGGTTAAATGAGACGTTTAAAAATTTCAATGTTGGAGCAACAGTCGTTCACGTGACCCAAGGTCCGACGGTGACTCGTTTTGAAGTGCAACCAGAACTTGGAGTAAAAGTGAATAAAATTACGAATTTAGCGGATGATATTAAATTAAATTTAGCGGCTGTAGATATTCGTATCGAAGCGCCTATTCCTGGGAAAAACACGATCGGAATCGAAGTGCCTAATCGCTCAAGCCGCCCTGTTTTCATTCGTGAAGTATTACAAAGCGAGGTGTTCCAACAATCACAATCCCCGTTAGCTGTTGCCTTAGGATTAGATATTTCAGGGAGACCAGTTGTTACTGATTTAAAAAAGATGCCGCACGGATTGATTGCGGGAGCAACTGGATCAGGGAAAAGCGTCTGCATGAATGCGATGTTAGTAAGTTTGTTATATAAAGCAACACCGCACGAAGTGAAGTTATTATTGATCGATCCGAAAATGGTCGAACTTGCACCGTACAATCATATTCCACATTTAGTTAGCCCAGTTATTACAGATGCAAAAGCAGCAACAGCAGCATTAAAATGGGCCGTATCTGAAATGGAGCGGCGATATGAGTTGTTTGCACATACAGGGGTGCGCGATATTGTTCGTTATAATGAGTTAATACGAAAAGCACAAAAACCGGAACAACACTTACCGTATATCGTTATTGTCATTGATGAACTTGCGGATTTAATGATGGTTGCTCCAGCCGATGTAGAGGAAGCCATTTGCCGTATTGCCCAAAAAGCGCGGGCGTGTGGGATGCACTTACTTGTTGCTACACAACGACCGTCTGTTGATGTCATTACCGGCTTAATTAAGGCAAATATCCCAACGCGCATTGCCTTTTCTGTATCGTCACAAATTGATTCACGTACAATTATTGATATAAACGGTGCTGAAAAATTACTTGGGCGAGGCGATATGTTATTTTTAGAAAACGGAACAGCAAAACCAATTCGCTTACAAGGCAATTTTGTATCGGATGAAGAAATTGAGCGCGTCGTTGCCCATGTGCGTCAACAAATGGAACCGTCTTATTTATTTCAACACGATGAGTTGTTGCAACAACATGTACAAGCTGAGGAAGATGATGAGCTCTTTTATGAAGCATGTGAGTTTGTTGTTCAACAAGGTGGTGCTTCGACGTCGAGTTTGCAACGTCGTTTTCGTATCGGCTATAATCGGGCAGCGCGCTTAATTGAAATGATGGAGCAGCGTGGGATTGTATCGGCACCAAAAGGAAGCAAGCCACGCGATGTGCTAATTGACGAGCAAGATCTTGAGCAACTACAAGATACAATTTAGACGGAGTAGTCGTGAAATAGAAAACGTGCTATGCTAAAGACGTGAAAACGATGGCTGAAGGGGAAAGAAAAATGAAAGAGATCGAGTTGAAATTACAAGGGAAAATTAAACGGCTAACAAATAAAACGTTTAAATTTGATGAGCGTGTGCGAGACGGATGGTTTTCAGCCGTATATTTTTTAAAAACGCGTGAAATCGTCAAAGAATTTCGTCCGGATAATATCGTCACAATGCAATTTTTTCAAAAAGAACATGCTGTCTTATGTGGCACCGATGAAGTGATCGCCTTGTTGCATACGTTTGCAGATGAACCAGAAAAATTAGAGATTTACTCGTTAAAAGATGGAGACAAAATTAGTCCGTTTGAGACGGTGCTTACGGTTACAGGGCCGTATCAAAATTTTGGGTATTTAGAAGGCATTATTGATGGAATTTTAGCGCGCCGAACATCTGTAGCAACAAACGTATACAATGTAGTTAAAGCGGCGGCATTATCTGGTGTACAAAAGCCGGTCATTTTTATGGGAGATCGGGATGATCATTTTATGATGCAAGCGGGTGATGGATACGCTGCGTTTATTGGTGGTTCCACCGCTCAAGCGACCCATGCGATGAACGAGTGGTGGGGAAAACAAGGCATGGGGACGATGCCGCATGCCCTCATTCAATTGTTTGATGGCGATGTAGTTGCGGCAGCAAAAGCGTATCATGCAAAATATCCAGATGATGATTTAATTGTTCTTGTTGATTACAACAATGACTGTATTACAGATGCGCTGAAAGTGGCCCGTGAATTTGGCGATAAGCTAAAGGCTGTTCGCGTTGATACGTCTCGGACGATGATCGATCAATATTTTATTCGCCATCCAGAAGTGCTTGGCACATTTGATCCACGTGGCGTCAATCCACCGCTTATTTTTGCTTTACGCGAAGCGCTTGATCGCGAAGGATTTGAACATGTTAAAATCGTTGTTAGTGGCGGTTTTAATGAACAGCGCATTATTGAGTTTGAAAAACAAGGTGTGCCAGTTGATATGTATGGTGTGGGAAGTAGTTTATTGAAAGTGCACATTGGTTTTACAGGAGATAATGTATTGTTAAATGGAAAACATCAAGCGAAAGCAGGACGGCGTTATCGTCCAAATCCGCGCCTTGAAAAAGTGGAGTATACGCCTCAATAACACGGAAAAACTGATAGAAGAACGTTCTTCTATCAGTTTTTCTTATCATCGTGGGCAAACGATGGTATAATGAAGTTTGTTACATATCGTGAAAATAGCAAAACGGAATTTATGTCATATACTGTGATATAGATCAACGATAGTTGGTGGAGGTTTTCTTATGACTATTTACCATTTTGTCGGCATTAAAGGAACTGGAATGAGCGCACTCGCACAAGTATTACATGATATGAAATGCGTCGTGCAAGGATCGGACTATGATAAGCGGTTTTTCACGCAAGAAGCTTTAGAAGCACGTGGGATTCCTATCTTCCCATTTAGTGCTCAAAATATTCAAGAAAATATGGTTGTGATTGCTGGAAACGCTTTTCCTGATACACATGAAGAAATTGTAGCCGCTCGTGAACTCGGTGTACCCGTCATTCGTTACCATCAGTTTTTAGGTGAATTTTTACAAAAATTTACGAGTATCGCTGTGACAGGCGCCCATGGGAAGACATCAACAACAGGATTGCTCGCTCATGTGATGCAGGGAGCAGAACCGACATCGTATTTGATCGGTGATGGTTCTGGAAAAGGAAGAGAAGGGAGCAAGTATTTTGTATTTGAAGCGTGCGAATATCGCCGTCATTTTTTAGCATATTCCCCTGATTATGCGATTATGACAAATATTGATTTTGATCATCCAGATTACTTTGTAAATATTGAAGATGTGTTTTCAGCATTTCAACAAATGGCGTGGCAAGTGAAAAAAGGAATTATTGCTTGTGGGGATGATGAATATTTACAAAAAATTCAAGCTAAAGTTCCTGTCGTTTTTTACGGGTTCGGTGAAGATAACGATTTTCAAGCCCGAAATGTTGTGAAAACACCAGAAGGGACATCGTTTGATGTGTTTGTGCGCCATACGTTTTTTGCTTCTTTCCATATTCCGCGATATGGCGATCATAACGTGCTTAATGCGCTTGCTGTCATTGCGCTTTGCCATTATGAAGGGATCGATGTAAGCATTATTCAAGAGCGATTAAAAACGTTTCCTGGCGTGAAACGTCGCTTCCATGAGAAAACGTTTGGTTCACAAGTGCTTATTGATGATTATGCGCATCATCCGACTGAAATACGTGCAACGATCGAAGCAGCAAGACAAAAGTATCCAGATCGTCAAATTGTTGCGATTTTTCAACCGCACACATACACGCGTACACAAACATTTTTACATGAATTTGCTGAAAGCTTATCGTTAGCTGATGCGGTATATTTGTGCGATATTTTTGGCTCTGCTCGTGAGCATCAAGGGAAATTATCTATCGAGGATTTGCGTGCTAAAATCGAAGGGGCAAAGCTTTTAGACGAGGAGCAAGTCGATGTATTAAAGCAACATGATAACGCTGTGCTTATTTTTATGGGAGCAGGCGATATTCAAAAATTTCAACAAAGATATGAACAATCCGTTCACGTATAAGCAAAAAGCAACTATGATGCGTTCATAGTTGCTTTTTGCATTTGTTCGTATGTGATGTTCCAATGCGAAGCATGCCACGCTACTCCGTCATTTGTCACCCATAACACTTGAGGAGATTCGTGTTTAACATGAAACGTTTCTGCAATATGTTGCGACAATGGGCGTGCGTGTTGTACATGTAAATAATATGCATGAATGTGCGGAAAATCTTTTGTGAAACGTTCGAACTCCCCCCATGCCCGATGGCTAATCGGACACGTGAGACTATGTTTCATCAATAAAAATGGACGATGGGACAAACAAATTTGTTCAAACTGTTCTACTGTCTCAATTTTCTCCATGCGTGTCCATTCCTTTATTCAAATGTTTTTCCACATCGTTCACAGCTTCCTCTGTCTCTTTTAACAACTGTTCCACATCTGATGAAGGAAGCGGAATCGGAATAGATGAAACGGAATGTGATTTCTCTTGTTCGCTTTTTATCAGTTCTTCTTTTTCTTCACTTTTTCTCCATTCATTTATATTGCTTTCTTTTAAATCATTCAGCAGTTGTTTTCCATGTTGTGCTGATTCGGTTAATAACTGCTTTCCACGTTCGCTCGACAAGAATAGTGCTGTTGCTGCGCCTGCAATTCCCCCGACAATTGTCCCAAGTAGAAAAGAACTATTTTTAGCCATATGAAACCCTCCTTATTTTCGTTTCCCTTTCCATTTTGTCCATATTTCTACAAGCGTTTGTCCCCATTGAATGGCTTGTGTAATTTTTTTTTCATTTGTTGTTAACGTTTTAGAAATGGAGTCGCTAAATGTTTGAACGGTGACTCCTACTTGTTTGACTGCATCAAATACACCTTGCAAACTTTCTGCTTTTTTATGCACATCATCCGCAAGCGCGTTCGTCTTATGTAGTAATTGTGCCGTTTCTTTTCCGATTTCATGCATTTGTTTTTCAACTTCTTCGACGGTTTTCGCAACGTGTTGTAACGTTGTTTGCAACGTTTTTAACGTTTGGATAACATAAATGACTAAAATGAGAAAGGCGATGGCGATGAGTGCAATGCTCCCGTATAAAATAACGTTCATTGTAAAACTCCTTTCTGTATACTTTACATTTCATTCGACAAAAAAAGAAAAAATCCTGCAAAAAACTCCAAATTTTTTGTAGATCGGTTACAATATACATGTACATATGATGGAATGGAGGAAGACAAATGAAAGATCCACGTATTGAAAAGTTAGCGAAAAACTTAATTCATTACTCGCTTCGTTTACAAAAAGGAGAAAAGGTATTAATCGAAAACTTCGGTTTGCAACGGGAGCTTGTGATCGCGCTTGTGCGTGAAGCATATGCAGTAGGTGCGCATCCGTTCGTTTCATTAAAAGACCACCAAGTTGATCGTGCCCTTTTGCTTGGAGCACAAGAAGAACAGTTTAACATGATGGCTGAGTTCGAAGCGAATGTTATGAAAGAGATGGATGCTTATATCGGCTTGCGTGCTGGAGACAACATTAATGAGTTTGCTGATGTGCCAGCGGATAAAATGAAAATTCATGGAAAAACAATTATGCAAAAAGTGCATCGTGACATTCGTGTACCGAAAACGAAATGGGTGGTGCTCCGCTATCCGAATCCATCGATGGCACAGCTTGCAAAAATGAGTACAGAGGCGTTCGAAGATTTTTATTTCAACGTATGTAACTTAGATTACGGGAAAATGGATAAAGCGATGGATGCTCTAGTTGAGTTAATGAATAAAACGGATCAAGTGCGCATTACAGGACCGGGTACAGATTTAACGTTCTCCATTAAAGATATTCCTGCTATAAAATGTTCAGGTCAAATGAACATTCCAGACGGAGAAGTATATACGGCTCCAGTTCGCGATTCTGTCAATGGTACCATTACGTTTAATACACCTTCTCCTTATCAAGGATTTACGTTTGAAAACGTGAAATTAACGTTTAAAGATGGAAAAATTATTGAAGCAACAGCAAACGACACAGAACGCATTAATCAAATTTTTGATACAGATGAAGGTGCGCGCTATATTGGTGAGTTCGCGATCGGAGTAAACCCATATATTCAACATCCAATGCAAGATATTTTGTTTGACGAAAAAATTGATGGAAGCTTCCATTTTACGCCGGGACAATGTTATGACGAAGCGTACAACGGCAATCACTCGAATATTCATTGGGACATGGTTATGATTCAACGTCCGGAATATGGCGGCGGTGAAATATATTTTGATGGTGTGCTCATCCGAAAAGACGGCCGTTTTGTCCTTCCAGAGCTAGAACCATTAAATCCAGAAAACTTAAAATAAAGAAAAAGCAACTATGACTCGCTCATAGTTGCTTTTTCTTATGCCAAACAATTTCAAGTTGATCTCCTGGTGTAAGTGGTTCATAAAATGTTGTTGGTTCTCCGTTTTTTAGCAATGTAAATGTTGTTGATGCCCCGTGAGGAATATCAACTTCAACGTATTGAAAAATATCTTGAAAAATAAACGGTTCGAGTTTTCGCTCGCTAAATTGAAGCTCATCTCCATGTTGAACGAGATCGTCCTTATGAAGCTGTTCACCGTTACGGTAAAATACACCAATTTGTTTTGTTAATGTTAACGTTTCACCGTTAAATATAATGGGAAGCGAGTAATGAACTTTCAACTGTCTTGCTTCCGCTATTTGAGCGATCGTTCGCTCTTTTTGTTCATGAACGACAATGTGATCGCCGTCTTCAAACGTTGCGTAAAGTTGACATTCCATTCCGTTTCGATACACTGTTCCGCACCATTCAGGAAATTTTATTTGTTTTCCGTTCAACGTGATTGTAAACGGTTCAAGTTGTTTCAGAAGGTGGTCGTTTTTTGTTGCTTTTAGAAGCTGTTCAATCGTTTCAGGCATATGAACGACAATGTCATCACGATCACATAAGACGACATCGAGAGAAACAGCTTCTCCGTTTCGTAATATAAGTGGCTCAATGTTGTAGTGTTGATCATTTATCGTTACATGCTTTGTCGGCAATGATTCGAGCAAATCACGAAGCCGAATCACAGCTTGTTTCCCATCTTTTCCTTTTTCGACTATGATATGGTCATTGCTTTTGATTGGTGTATCAAATGTCGCTAGCTCACCATTTTTTATAATGGTTGGTGGTTCTCCGTGTGTCCCGGGAACTGTAATAACCTGTCCATTCAACGTAACGACGCACGCTAAGCCAGGTTTTCCGTATAGTTTATGTAGTTGAATGCCTGCAGCGAGTAAGGCATCACCGATTGTTAGTTGCTTCATGTCAAATAGGCGAATTGTTTGTTCATTTACATGAACTGTCACGTACTGGATCGGTGTTTGCTTTGCGGCAATTGCGATGCCGATCGGGGTGACGAGTTCTGGTCGATGTTTCATTTCTTCACGATCGATATGCAATTTTTGAATAGCATCAATACCACGAATAGCAACGCGATTTTCTGGAAGATGAAGCTTGTGAGCAAGCCGTTTTGGAAGTTCAGGCGTCAAGCTCCCTCCTCCAACAAGCATAACTGCTTTCGGAGATTGATGATTATTTAATCGTAAAATTTCTTTGCTAATCGCATCAGCAAGTCGATCAATGGCATCTGAAATCGTGGCAATCATTTGTTCGCGAGTCACTTCTGTTTCAAACCCGAGAATGTCTGTAATTGTTACCATTTCTTTCGAATGCAAGTCGCGTTTCGCTTGTTCAGCAAGAGGGAAATCAAGCAAATAGGCGTCTGAAATTGCTTCAGTAATTTCATCTCCTGCCATCGGTACCATGCCGTAGGCGATGACTGTACCGAGATCGGTAATGGCGATGTCAGATGTTCCTGCGCCAATGTCTACAAGTGCTACATTTAATCGTCGCATCGTTGGAGGAATAAGCACGTTTAGTGCGGCGATCGGCTCAAGTGTTAGCGCCTCCATTTCTAAATGAGCGCGTTGTAGTGCTGCAAGAAGTGACTCAACAACGAGTCTCGGTAAAAATGTAGCGATCACTTCAACGCTTGCCTCGTCTCCTTGCTGATCAATTAAGTTACCAATTTCTTCGCCGTCAATTTCATAGCGCGTGACGGAATAACCGACGCAATAATAGTGATAACTTTTTTCATTCGCTGATTTTTCTGCTAACGTCATTTGAGCTTGCTGTACGGCGGTGAGTTCTAAGTACGCGACATCTTCATGAGTTAAAAGCGGCTTTCCTTTAATTGAAATCCTTGCTTTTCCTTTTTCTGTTTTTAATGAACGACCTGCCGCTGCGACGCATACGCGCGTCAAAGGCCCGTGCCGCTCCTCTAACGTTTTCTTTATGTCGAGAATGACGTTAGAAACAGCAAGTACGTCATGAATTTGTCCGTCAAGCATCGCTCGTTCTTCATGTTCTTTTATGACAATGTCTTCAACTTGATATCGTCCGTCTGTTTCCTTTAAAATAATGCCAACTACTGAACGTGTGCCAATGTCTAATGCAAAAATCAAGCTTCCCACCTTCTTTTTCGAAAATTAAAAAATTCTTTATTACTTAAACGCGTTTTATAAATAAAGGGGTGACAACTTTATCCACTTCGTTTATAATAATCTCTAATTATATAGAAATGTACCATATTTTTTAGCTTATATAAAGAAAGGATGAGATGTATGAGTAACGAACGATTAGACGAGCTGAGAGCAAAGGTTGATGAGTTAAATTTACAGCTGTTAAAGTTAATTAATGAACGCGGGCGTGTTGTTCAAGAAATTGGGAAAATTAAAGATGCTCAAGGGACGTACTTTTATGACCCTGTTCGTGAAAGAAAAATGTTAGATTTAATTCTAGAACATAACGACGGACCGTTTGATACGGCGACGTTGAAACATATTTTTAAAGAAATTTTTAAAGCAGGGCTCGATTTGCAAGAAGATGACCATAAAAAGGCGTTGCTTGTATCAAGAAAGAAAAAGCCGGAGGATACGATTGTCGATGTAAAAGGGGAAAAAATCGGCGATGGTAATCAATATTTCGTTATGGGACCATGTGCGGTTGAAAGCTATGAACAAGTGGCGGAAGTGGCGCAAGCGATCAAACGACACGGACTAAAATTATTGCGCGGTGGTGCTTACAAACCACGTACGTCACCGTATGACTTCCAAGGACTTGGCGTAGAAGGATTGAAAATTTTAAAGCGTGTAGCAGATGAATTTGATTTAGCAGTCATTAGTGAAATTGTAACGCCAACAGATATTGAAACAGCGCTCGATTATATTGACGTTATTCAAATCGGAGCGCGCAATATGCAAAACTTTGAGTTGTTAAAAGCCGCGGGTCAAGTGAATAAACCGGTATTATTAAAACGGGGATTAGCTGCAACGATCGAAGAGTTTATTCATGCAGCGGAGTACATTATGTCGCAAGGAAATGGGCAAATCATTTTATGCGAGCGTGGCATCCGCACATATGAAAAGGCGACGCGCAACACGCTTGATATTTCAGCCGTACCGATTTTGAAAAAAGAAACGCATTTGCCTGTTTTTGTCGATGTAACGCATTCAACAGGACGTCGTGACTTACTTTTACCTTGTGCGAAAGCTGCGCTTGCCATCGGAGCAGACGGGGTCATGGCGGAAGTACATCCAGATCCTGCGGTTGCGTTATCTGATTCCGCACAACAAATGGATATTAATCAATTCAATGAGTTTATGGAAGAATTAAAATCATTCCAAAAACAATTTGTCAAAGCATAGCAAATTAGCTGGTGATTGTTCACCAGCTTTTCTTATGAATTTATTTGTGAAAACGTTGCACTTAGGCAATCATTTATCGTATGATAATTTTACATAAAATTGCGATGTACGACAGTTTTCGATATATAGAGCGTAAAAAAGGAGTGTATGTGATGAATGTAACAATTTATGATGTAGCAAGAGAAGCAAACGTGTCGATGGCAACCGTTTCACGCGTTGTGAATGGAAACCCAAATGTAAAGCCTTCGACGCGCAAAAAAGTGTTGGAAGTGATTGAACGGCTTGGTTATCGTCCGAATGCGGTAGCGCGCGGATTAGCAAGTAAAAAAACGACAACAGTCGGCGTCATTATTCCGGATATTTCGAGCATCTTTTTTGCAGAAATGGCACGCGGAATTGAAGACATTGCAACAATGTACAAGTATAACATCATTTTAAGTAACTCGGATCAAAATAAAGAAAAAGAATTGCATTTATTAAACACGATGCTCGCTAAACAAGTTGATGGTATTTTATTTATGGGTGGCGACGTAACGGAAGAACATGTCGAGCAGTTTAAAAAGTCAGATGTACCGATCGTATTAGCTGCCACAATTGAAAAAAACAATATTATTCCGTCCGTCAACATTGACTACGAGCAAGCAGCGTATGATGCGGTACATATGTTAATAGAAAAAGGGCATAAACGCATTGCTTATGTAACAGGCCCTTTAAATGATCCAATTAACGGATTAAAAAAATTAGCTGGCTATCGTCGTGCTTTAGAAGAAGCGAATATCGCTTATGATGAGGCGCTCGTTGTGGAGGGGGACTATACGTACGATTCAGGCATGGAAGCGTATGAAAAGCTAGCCGAACTTGCACAGCGACCAACGGCGATTTTTGTTGGAACCGATGAAATGGCGCTCGGCGTTATTCACGGGGCACAAGATCATGGTATACGCATTCCTGATGAGTTAGAAGTTGTCGGTTTTGATAATACGCGTTTAGCTACCATGGTTCGTCCGAAGCTGACGACAGTCGTGCAACCGATGTACGATATTGGTGCAGTGGCGATGCGTTTATTAACGAAATATATGAATAAAGAGCATGTCGACAATCACATCGTTGTGTTGCCGCACCGAATTGAATATCGCGATTCGACAAAATAGGTGGCTAACTAAACTTTTTTCTTAAAGAAAAACGCATATTTCACGTGCGAACAAACATAGAGAAGGGTGTCCGCTACTTTCGGAACACCCTTGTTATTTTGTTATAAGTTTAATCGTTGTTTATTACTTCGAATGGGCTGAAGCGCTTTCATGACCGTTTGGGCATTTTTTTCTGTAATTTCTGCTTTTCTCGGAATGGGTGAATATAAGTTTTCTGGATCATCCCATTCGAGTGGTAAAGAAACAGGAGCATGAGGTTGCCATCGAGCGACCCATTCTTCCGGTAAACGTCCAGAAATATCGGATTGTTCTGTCATTTCGAGCCACAATAGCGCCCATGCACGCGGAACGACGCGCCAAATGTCGTATCCCCCACCACCAACCGCAATCCAACGTCCGTTGCAATATTGATGAGCAATTTGATGCGCAAGTTTTGGAATTTCGCGGTAAATGCGCATCGTCGCACATAAATGAGTCAACGGATCATAATAATGAGCGTCCACACCGTTTTGAGTTAAAATGACGTCAGGCCGAAAGAAGTCGGCGATTTCCATGAGAGCTTCTTTATATGCAGCAAGCCACGACTCATCTTCTGTAAATGCATCAACAGGAATGTTGAATGAGTAGCCATATCCTTTTCCTTGTCCCCGCTCATTCACGTTTCCTGTTCCCGGAAATAAATAGCGTCCTGTTTCATGAATCGAAAATGTACACACATTCGGATCATCATAAAATGTCCATTGTACTCCATCGCCATGATGGGCATCTGTGTCAACATATAAGACACGAACACCGTATTTTTCCTGCATATATTTAATGGCGACAGAGCTATCGTTGTAAATGCAAAAACCGGATGCTTTACCGCGGAATCCATGATGGAGTCCTCCACCTAAACTGAGCGCATGTTCAGCTTTTCCAGAAAGTACATAATCAACGGCTGTTAACGTTCCGCCAACGAGAAGGGCACTCGCTTCATGCATGTTTGGAAAAATCGGTGTATCTTCCGTGCCGAGACCATAATTAAGCGCAACATCTTCTGATAGTTGGCCTTTTCCAGCTTCCTTTACTGCTTCAATGTAATCGACATCGTGAACAAGCGCTAATTCTTCGTCTGTCGCTAGGCGTGGTGCTACAATTTGTCCGTCATGTAGCGCGCCGAGTGTTTGCAATAAGTCATATGTCAGTTTGACACGTAGTTGGTTAAATGGATGGCGATCGTGGAATTTATACGTTTGAAACGCATCGGAATAAATAAATACGCTATTTTTGCTCATGATGAAACCCCCGGCAAGTTCGGCCATAATACATCGTATCCTTGTTCTTTTAAATCATGAATAATCGCCATCGGGTTCATCGTTTGAATGCGAAAGACGAGCACTTTGTACATATCATCTTCATGAGGATAAACGAGAACGCTTGAAATATTTATATTTCGCTTGTGAAAAACGGAAGCGACTTCACTTAACATTCCTGTCCGGTTTGGCACTTTAATTTCAATTTGGGAGCCAGGTTGATGTGCTCCGGTTAATTGGATAAGCGTATATAGCAAATCGCTCTCCGTAATAATGCCTACGAGTTTGTTTTCCTTCGTGATGGGCATACAGCTAATGCGATGTTCGTAAAATAAAGCGGCTATTTCTTCGACGAAGTCAAGTGGATGTCCTGTAATGACGTTTGTTTTCATAATGGTACTTAACGGCTTTTGTAAATCTTCGAGATGTTCATTTGCATGGAAAATCGATGGACTTGCATCGCGTAAATCGCGATCCGTAACGATACCAACAACACGATATTCATCATCAACAATCGGTAAATGTCGAATATTTTTTTGCTTAACAATGTTTAGTGCGTCGGCGATTGTGTTTGACGGCTTTAGTGCAATGACATCCGTTTTCATCATTTGTTCGACAATCATTTCCCCATCCCCTTTATTTTTAATACATGAAACGGTTCATAAAACGTAGCTGATCGAATTTTTGAATCGATTGTTGATCGACCCGTTTTCCAATACGCGCCATTAAGCAGTTCGCTGGATGCGAACAAATTTCCGGGTCATCGGTCGCGTACCAAACAAGCCCACCTGCGTTCATCATTTTCTCCATGACCTTTCGATATTCCCATACGTTTAATCCGGTTCGTTTTAAATCCCAATGCCAATAGTACTCTGTTGTAATAATGATGTAATCTTCCATCGCATCATCCATCATAGCCACTTTCAATAAATTTTTCCCAACCCCGCAACCTCTAAAATCAGGGATGACTTCGATGGCCCCAAGCTCGATTAAGTTTTCCATTTTTCCTTGTGACCATCTTTCAAGTGGATCGGGATATAAAAACGTAACATAACCAACGATCGTATGACCGTGGCGGGCGATAATAATGCGTCCTTCTGGAAGGCCAGCAATCTCGATGAGTGCTCGATGTTGTTGATGCGGTTGCCGAAATGCTGTTAAGTCATGGTGAAATTCATAGCTAGCCAATGTTTTAGGAGAAATTGGTCCCTCAATAATTAACGTTCCTTTTGGCGTTTTTAATTGTTTTGCGTTATATGTTTTTCTATGTTCCATTGCCCCACCGCCTACTGAAATAATCTCACTTCAATTATACATAAAAAAATAAAAATTAAATCGTTTTCATAATAAACATAAATGAAAATTTTTTAAAAATTGAGAAATTGTTTATAGTATAATATAATACGAGTGTAACAATTCAAACAAGGGGGAGTTTGGGATGATTAAAGTGGAAACGCTACCAGTCATTCAAGGGGATTTCAACCTGAAAAACTATGAAGAAACGTATCAAACGTTTGACTGGTCTGAAGCAGAGAAACATTTTTCGTGGTATGAAACCGGGAAAGTAAACATGGCGTACGAGGCGATCGATCGCCATGCGGAAACGTTTCGAAAAAACAAAGTAGCTCTTTATTATCGCGATGCGACAAGAGAAGAAAAGTACACGTTTAAAGAAATGAAGGAGTTTTCAAATAAAGTAGCCAACGTGCTGAAAGAAGTAGCTGATGTAGAAAAAGGTGATCGCATCTTCATTTTTATGCCTCGCTCGCCTGAACTCTACTTCTCTGTGCTTGGTGCAATTAAACTTGGTGCAATTGTTGGCCCTCTTTTTGAGGCATTCATGGAAGGAGCAGTCCGTGACCGTTTAGAAGATAGCGAGGCAAAAGTGATTATTACAACACCTGAACTTTTACCGCGCGTACCGGTAAATGAGTTGCCAGCATTAAAATACGTATTTTTAGTTGGCGATGACATTAAAGAAGAAGGTCCATTTTTTGATTTGAAAAAACGAATGAACGCAGCAAGCAAACATTTTGATATTGAATGGGTCGGACGTGAAGATGGACTCATTTTACACTATACATCTGGATCAACAGGAAAACCAAAAGGTGTATTGCATGTGCATAACGCCATGATTCAACATTATCAAACAGCAAAATGGGTATTAGATTTAAAAGAAGACGATGTATATTGGTGTACAGCTGACCCAGGTTGGGTGACTGGAACATCATACGGCATTTTCGGCCCGTGGCTTTGCGGCGCATCCAACGTCATTGTCGGTGGACGTTTTAATCCTGAAGCGTGGTATAAGACGATTGAAGATTATGGTGTAACAGTATGGTATAGTGCACCGACAGCGTTCCGCATGCTAATGGGTGCTGGGGACGAGCTTGTGAAAAAATTTGATTTACGTTCACTTCGCCATATTTTAAGTGTCGGTGAACCGCTCAATCCAGAAGTCGTGCGCTGGGGAATGAAAGTATTTAATCGTCGCATTCACGATACGTGGTGGATGACAGAAACAGGAGCACAACTCATTTGCAACTATCCGTGTATGGAAATTAAACCAGGATCAATGGGGAAACCGATTCCTGGAGTCAAAGCAGCGATCGTTGACGATCAAGGAAATGAGTTGCCGCCATATCGCATGGGGAATTTGGCGATTAAAAAAGGTTGGCCGTCGATGATGCGCGCAATTTGGAATAATCCACAAAAATACGAATCGTACTTTTTACCGGGGGATTGGTACGTTTCTGGAGACTCGGCATATATGGATGAGGATGGATATTTCTGGTTCCAAGGGCGGATTGATGATGTCATTATGACAGCTGGAGAGCGCGTTGGCCCGTTTGAAGTAGAAAGTAAGCTCGTTGAACATCCAGCCGTAGCTGAAGCGGGTGTCATCGGAAAGCCAGATCCGGTGCGCGGCGAAATTATTAAAGCATTTGTCGCTTTACGTGAAGGGTATGAGCCGTCTGAAGAGCTAAAAGAAGACATTCGCAACTTCGTGAAAAAAGGTTTAGCTGCGCATGCAGCGCCACGCGAAATCGAGTTTCGTGACAAACTTCCAAAAACGAGAAGCGGAAAAATTATGCGCCGCGTCTTGAAAGCTTGGGAGCTAAACTTACCGACAGGTGACTTATCAACAATGGAAGATTAAAAAAATCGGGCATGGCCCGATTTTTTTAGTTTGTTGATGACTGTTCTTCTGCTGGTATTTCTATCGGTTGTTCATCGGTTGATTGCTCAGGTGGTGTAGCAGGCAGCATGCGAACGATATTTGACGGATTCGACTCCAATCCAGCAATATCGACAGCAGTAACGTAATACATCCCTTGTTTTAACAGTATGCTCTTTTGTTCTCCTTTACGTATCGTCGCCGTGACTTGAAACGGTGTTGTTTCTGATGCTGTATAATATACGCGATATCCAATGACATCTTGTTCATGATGTTCGCTCCAAACGAGCGTATTTCCTTTTTGATATACAGCGATTGGGTCAGGTTTTTTTCCGTTTTCTTGAAGCGCTTTTGCGACAAATACATGCTTCCATTGATCATTTTGAGGGAACAATTTGCTCGTATCTTTTATCTGCTGAATTCCCCATTGTTCAAGTAACGAAGTGTCAATCATGACGCCTTCTTTTGTAAATTCTTTTGGTGTTGTCGGCAAGGCAACGTATCGTTCTCCGTTTAGTTCAACGAAAGTACCGTTGATTAAGTACCGATCTTCTTGTTTTGGCACAAATGCGGTATTAAACAAGTCAGTTTCTATCAGTCCAAATCGTTTACACGTCTCTGATGGAAGTAATCCAGAAATAGCACAATACGAACGTTTAACAATTCCGCCAGGCATGCGGAATCGCTCTTTTGGCGCAATGAGTTCTGGGCGAATATCATATGCCCCATTCATTAACTGTGCCCATAACAATAAGTTTCTTTGCGAATATGATAATCCCTTATAGCTTTTTTGAAGCGGTTTGGGCGTATCGTACCCCATCCAAGTGCCGAACGTAACATTTGGATTTGTTGCAACAAACCACGCATCTTTCGTATTTTGACTCGTTCCGGTTTTTCCCGCCCAGTCGGCCGAAAATTTCAGCTTGCCATTTAAGAAAGCTGCTGTACCAGAACGAATGACGTCACGCATCATATCAATTGTTAAGTAAGCAGTCTGTGGTGAAAATACTTCCGTCGGCTTGGATTTATGCTCATATACAATTTGTCCATTTTTATCGACGATTTTTTCAATTAAATACGCGTCAATAAACTTTCCTCCGTTTGCAAACGTAGCATATGCATTTACATTTTCCTCAATCGTTACACCTTTTGTTAATCCGCCAAGCGCAAGCGATAAGTTGTGTCCATCTCCTGTTGTTAAACTTGTAAAGCCCATTTTTTCCAAATATGAGATTGGTCGTTGATCGATGATGCGCGCATATGTCCGAATAGCAGGAATGTTATACGATTTTTTCAGCGCATGACGTACGGATGTTAAGCCATGCGTTTTTCCATCCGCGTTTTTCGGTCGGTACGGACCTTGTTTCGTTGGGATTTCCAACTCGACATCTGGGATAACAGAGCCAGGCTGAACGATGCCCATTTCCATCGCTGGTGCATAAACAAGAAGTGGCTTCATCGTTGAACCGTTTGAACGATATGCTTGTGTTGCGTGATTGAGCTGTTCCCGTTTATAATCTCGTCCGCCGACAAAACTAATGATCCGGCCTGTTTTGTTTTCGATTAAAATCGCTCCCACTTCGACTGGTTGACGAACAGAAACCATTTGCCCTGTTTTTTCATCTTTTTTTCGCACAATCGTATCGCTTCCAAAGTAAGGATATTTTTCAACAATTGCTTTCATTCGTTCATATATGTTTTTATCAATTGTCGTATAAATTGTATACCCATTTTGACGCAGTTGTTTTTCCGCTTTTTCAGCATATTCCCTATATAGTTGATCATTTGATCGTACATCTTGTCGTTCGTATCCGTCTTTTTTCGCTAATAAATCAATAAAAATATCTTTTGCGCGTCGTTCGATTTCAAACGTGAGCCAAGGATACTTTTCAACAGGAGAAGGCAAGGAAGACACAAAATCTTTTGCAATGTCATACGCTAGCGCTTCTTTGTATTGTTTTTCCGAAATGTATCCTGCTTTTTTCATGCGCGATAATACAGTTTTCATCCGATTTAACGCTGGGGATAAATCGTTTTTCAACTCCCCTTTGCTTGTAAACGGTGTATAGCGAAACGGACTTTGTGGCAATCCTGCTAAAAAAGCCGCTTGTGGCAATGTGAGTTCCTTCGCATCGATGCCAAAAACGCCTTTTGCAGCAGCTTGGACACCGGCGATATTTCGTCCGGATGCGTTTCGTCCAAACGGTACAACGTTAATGTAGGCTTCTAAAATTTCATCTTTCGTAAAAAATTTCTCAAGGCGTAAAGCAAGTAACACTTCTTTTGCTTTGCGCTCAAATGACACTTCGCTCGTTAAAATTTGATTTTTTACAAGTTGCTGTGTTAATGTACTTCCTCCACTACGTGTAGAGGAATTTGTTGCTTCTTGAAAAATGGCACGTATAATAGCTTTTGGTACAACCCCTTTATGTTCATAAAAATGTTCATCTTCCGTCGCAATGACGGCTTGAATGAAATAAGGAGAAACTTGCGAAAGTTTGACTTCATCGCGTTCTAGGTCTGAACGAAAATAGCCGAGATATTCGCGATTGGCGAAGTAAATATGTGTTGTTTCTTCATAGTTATAAATATCTTTTTTCATTTCTTTGTATGGAATCGGCTTGGCATCTTTCACGAGCGAGGCGAAATATCCTGCCCCGACACCGAAAGCAAAGCTGAACGCACATAAACTTACGATGAATATAATTAAACATACGTTCCAGATGACTTCATATGTGATCGTAAAATGACGCCATAGTTTTTGCCATGAGAATCGCACTTGTTTTTCTGACATAGTGACCTCCCATCTGTGTTGTATCTTCATTATTATATCATAATTTGTCTTTTCGTATCGAAGAATGTTTAAATTTGTTTGAAGATCTTGACAACAGTTGGTGTTTTATGATACAAGAGGATATACTGACATGTAAATAATCGAGCGATGAGCGGAACGAGTAGTGCTTATCTCCCTGCGAACAGAGAGCTAGTGGTTGGTGCGAACTAGCGCATAGATGAGCATGAATTACCTCCGTGAGCATCTTTTGTGAACCGCTTATGCGAAGTAGCAAAAGACGGTGTAGACCGTTATGTCAATGAAGTGAGAGAACACGTACGTTCTCTAAGTAGGGTGGTACCGCGATGAAACTCGTCCCTTCGTGTGAAGGACGAGTTTTTTGTTTGAATTCGAAAAAAGAAAGGGTGGTTGAGATGGATTTGCTTCAAGACTTACAATTTCGTGGTTTAATTAATCAAATGACAGATGAAGATGGATTAAAAGCGTTGTTGGCAGAAGAAAGCGTAAAAGTATATTGCGGCTTTGACCCGACGGCAGATAGTTTACATATTGGTCATTTGCTTCCAATTTTAATGTTGCGTCGTTTTCAACAAGCAGGGCACCAACCGATTGCGCTCGTCGGTGGGGCAACAGGACTCATTGGAGACCCAAGCGGAAAGAAAGCAGAGCGAAAATTAAATGAAAAAGAGACAGTCGCTTATTACAGTGAGCGAATTAAACAACAGCTAAGCCGTTTTTTAGATTTTGAGAAAGTCGACAATCCAGCCATTATTGCAAATAACTATGAATGGATTGGTTCGCTTGATGTCATTACATTTTTGCGCGATGTTGGGAAAAACTTTGGGATTAACTACATGCTCGCAAAAGAATCCGTACAATCGCGATTAGAAACAGGGATTTCATTTACAGAATTTAGTTATATGATTTTACAAGCGTACGATTTCCTCAAGCTATATGAAATGTACGGATGTAAGTTGCAAGTAGGTGGCAGTGACCAATGGGGAAACATTACAGCAGGATTAGAGCTCATTCGGAAAACAGAAGAAGATGCGAAAGTGTTTGGATTAACCGTTCCACTCGTAACGAAAGCAGATGGAACAAAATTTGGAAAAACAGAAGGTGGGGCAGTATGGCTTGATGCTGATAAAACGTCGCCATATGAGTTCTATCAATTTTGGATTAACACTGATGATCGTGATGTTGTGAAATATTTAAAATACTTTACGTTTTTATCCCATGAAGAAATTATCGAATTGGAAAGACAAACGGCTGAAGCACCGGAAAAACGTGCAGCGCAAAAAGCGCTAGCTGCTGAGATGACGCGCCTCGTTCATGGGGAAGAAGCGTTGCAGCAGGCGATCAACATTTCTGAAGCGCTCTTTAGCGGAGATGTAGCCAAACTAACAGCGGATGAAATTGAACAAGGTTTTAAAGATGTGCCATCGTATGTCTGCGATGAAAAAGAGATGGCGCTTGTTGATTTACTTGTAGCAAGCGGTATTTGCCCATCGAAGCGTCAAGCTCGTGAGGATGTCACAAACGGAGCGATTTATATCAATGGTGAGCGTGTGCAAGATGTGAATAAAATGATGACAGAAGAAGACCGTATGGAAGGACGTTTTACCATCATTCGTCGTGGTAAGAAAAAGTATTACTTAATTCGTTATGCATAAAAAATCCTCTCTGCTTCGGCAGAGAGGATTTTTTCATTAACGAGAGTAGAACTCAACGATTAATGCTTCGTTAATTTCCGCAGGCAACTCAGAGCGTTCAGGAAAACGAGTGTAAGTACCTTCTAATTTGTCTGCGTCAAGTGTTAAATAGTCAGGTACGAAGTTGTTCACTTCAAGCGCTTCTTTAATGATTTGAAGGTTGCGAGACTTTTCGCGAACAGAAATCGTTTGGCCTGGCTTTACACGGTAAGAAGGAATGTCAACGCGGCTGCCATCAACTAAAATGTGACCGTGGTTAACTAACTGACGAGCTTGACGGCGAGTGCGTGCGAAACCTAAACGGTAAACAAGGTTGTCTAAGCGAGACTCAAGTAAGATCATAAAGTTTTCACCGTGTTTACCAGCCATTTTACCTGCTTCTTCGAACGTTTTACGGAATTGACGTTCGTTTACACCGTACATATGGCGAAGTTTTTGCTTCTCTTGAAGCTGAATGCCATATTCAGATAGTTTTTTGCGTTGTCCTGGACCATGTTGACCTGGTGGGTAAGGACGTTTTTGTAACTCTTTACCTGTGCCGCTTAATGAAATGCCAAGGCGGCGAGAAATTTTCCATGTTGGACCTGTATAACGAGCCATAAATGCTCCTCCTTTGTTTTTATTTTTGGTAAAATAAAAACAGTCGTGCCTCACCATTTATCGCCATTTTGTTTTCATGTATCCTCGCCCTAGCAGCTGAGAGTTACACGATACAACCTCCAATTAGAGACGCACGTCTCTAAGGGGAACAAAATGGACATACAAATGTGAGCACAAAGGCTGCAATATTTTACACAAAGGCTATTATAGTTTTTTTTTGCGTCTGAGTCAATCATTTTTGTATGGTCTTTGTAATAAGGATTATGGTATGATATAATTAATAGGTCTTAAGCTTTAGGGATATTACAGAAACTCTCATTTTTTTATTTATATGGTTTGTACATATAAAGAGAGGAAGTATGTGCGGGTGAGTGAAAAAAATGAACGTTCAAGAGCGCGATCAATACGCAATATTTAAACAAAAGTTTTTTGATTGGTTTTTAAGTGAAGAAGATTTTACCGATTTACCTCGCATGATTCAAGCACTTATCACCCTATTACAAAACGAGTTTCACCTGTCAAATGTTACGTTTTACACGCTTAACCCGTTTAAGCATGTCTTTGAGCCTGAAATGACGACAGACCGAACGATTGAGCGACATCGAGAAAGACATACGATTCCGTTTGATGAACAGTTAAAAAAACAATTTGATGACGTTGTGATTTTGGATGAAAGAAGCGAAATCAAAACGGTTCAATTTGGTATACATTTTTCAGAAGATTCATTCGGACTTATTCGCTTTCAACTACATGAACGAAATATGTTGCCGAAAGCGTTTATAAACAAACTAAAGCAAGATTTTTTAAAAGTGTTTGCTCGCATTCGTAAAGTGTCCGAGGTGTTAAGCGAGGAAAAAAGATATGAACAGTTGCATCGAGCAGCAACAAAAATTCATGCGTCAATGAATATCGGAGATGTGCTTGAAGAAATTGTGAAAACGTTAAAGGAAGTGTATCCGGCGTTTACTTGCCACTTGTTTTTGTCGTATGACAGCACGACAGATCGTGATTTGCCGATTAAATTGCTCACATTTGAAAATGAAGATGAGCATATGGGAGCAATGCAGGCGTACGTGACGGGGCAAATTCAGCTCCACGATTCGCTTGTCCATAAAAAGTCTGTCATTTATGCTCCGATTAAAGGGGCGCAAGGGATTTATGGCGTCATCGAAATGATTGCTCCGACAGTTATGGAACTTCCAGAGCGAGAGATGCGTTTTATTTCCTTGCTGGCAAATACAGCTGGTAGCGCCTTAGAAAATGCAAAATTGTACGAACAGTCGAAACGATTAATTGCTGACTTACAACTCATTAATGAAACGATTCACCACTTGAACACAAATTTACGTTTCCAAGACGCCTTGCAGTTTATGATCGAAAAAATCAAAACATCGTTTGATGCGGAAGAAGTCGGTTTTATTATTTTACAAGAAAAAGAGCGAAAAGTGCTTCCGGGTAGTACATCTTTTTTTCAATCGCGTGAAGCAAAAGCATATGTAGATTTCGTTTTTCATCGTATTCAACATCCACGTGATACGTTATTTTTAGGTGATGTGAAAATCCATAGCAATGATACGAAACGTTTTCGCTCGCTTATGGCTGTGCCGATGATGCGTGGTATGATGAAAGGTGTAGCAATTGTATTGCATCAAGAGGCGTATCATTTTTCGTTTGATATGTTTAAATTGTTGCAGTCGCTTATTCATCACTCGACGTTGGCGTTTACAAACGCGGCGTTGCGTGAAGAACTCGAACGGATGGTCATTACCGATCGGTTAACGAATTTATACGCACGTCATTACTTAGACGAACGCATCCAACGTTCGATGGAAGAGGACGGATTAGGTACGTTTATTTTAATAGACATTGATAATTTCAAAAAAGTAAACGACACGTACGGACATCAAGTAGGTGATGAAATCATTATTCAAGTGGCAAACATTATTAAAGCAAACATTCGCCAAAACGATATTGGAGCTCGATGGGGTGGAGAGGAACTTGCTATTTATTTACCGAAAGTGTCCATTCATGCGGGTGTATCGATCGCCAATCGTTTAGTACAAAAAGTTCGTGAACTAACGAATCCACCTGTGACCATTTCTTGTGGCGTGTCGTATTGGAAGAAAAATCGTGTTGACTCTGTGAAAGAGCTATTTAATCGTGCGGATGAAGCGCTGTATACAGCGAAACGGACGGGAAAGAACCGAGTTGTTGTGCAAGAATATTAAAAGAGGCCAATTCATCGGCCTCTTTCTTATATGTTGAGATGCTGAACAAGCGTTTCAACAAAACGTTGTAAATATTGTTCATCTATTTCATCAAAGCGATTTTTGATCGGGCTGTCAATATCGAGCACACCGATGAAAACACCGTTTTTCATCATTGGGACGACAATCTCAGATTGAGATGCCGCATCGCATGCGATGTGACCCGGGAAGGTGTGAACATCGGCAACACGTACTGTTCGTTTCTCAATAGCAGCCGTTCCACATACCCCTTTGCCGAACGGAATGCGCACGCAAGCCGGTAACCCTTGAAACGGCCCGAGAACGAGTTCGTTTCCTTCGGCTATATAAAAACCGACCCAATTAATATCGTGCAAAAAATAATTCAATAAAGCGGAAGCGTTCGCTAAGTTCGCTACAACATTTTTTTCATCTGAAATTAACGCTTTCAGTTGTTCGATGACAAGTGTATAATTTTCCTCTCTTGTCCCTGTATATGTTTGTGCATGAAACATGTTCTTCACTCCTTTATATCAACATATGTTCGACTCCTTGGTGAAGGCCAGCGACCGAGTGGGCATCTGAACCATACACAAGAGGGATGCCGCGTTTGACGGCTTCCTTGACTACCCAATGAGGTGGGTATGGCTCTAAACAAAGCGGTTTTACTGCGCCAGCGCCGTTATAATCAAGCTCCAGTTGACGATTTTTCATTTCATCGAGAATGTGTGCGATGATGTTTGTTGCATCGTATTCACACGGATATGCGCGATGAAACTTGCGGATGAGTGTTATATGTCCGATCCGTTTTGGTTTGTGCACCCCTAAATCGGCTACAACAGAAGCTAAAACAGTACGATAATATGCATCGTACACTCGTTCAATGCAACCAAATGATGTAACGATGTCGCCAAACATGTCTTCGCTATAATCGATACACATGTATCGATCGTCAACGTGTAAAAAATGAACAGATAAAATGCTGTCATCTAATTGTGGACCAATTTCATTTAAAAACTCCTTCGTTTTTTGTTCATATCCGAGAATGAAATCAACTTCTAATCCGATGCGAATACGAATATTTCTTTCGTACTGTTTTTTTAATGATTGTAAAATGGATACGTACGACGCTAGTTGCTCTTCTTTCATTGCACTATCTTGGTAAGGGGTTGGGTCTATAAATCCTTTCGGAAGCGGTGCGTGTTCAGTAAATGAAATATCTGTATAACCGAGCGAAATGGCTCTTTCAATATATTCATGGAGCGCATCGTCGCTTCCGTGAGGGCAAAATGGTGTATGAATATGCCCATCGCGCACATTAGTCACTCCTTTAGGCGCAAACTTCGACAAAAATCACGTTTTTTAGGAAAAAAATTAAAATTTTTGCTCAAAAAATGTTGCTAACATGGTATCATAAAATCATTGAAAAGAAAATGCCTTCTCCATAAAAAAAGAAAGTTTGACAACAAGGAGGCCCATTATGGAATTTGTAGCGATTAGTGCGCTCCTCGTCATCGGAGGACTTACATATACATATGTGCATCGAAAACGTTTATATAAACAAATTGATCAATTGGAGCAGTGGAAGATTTCTTTAATGAATCGTCCTGTTCCAGAAGAGCTGTCAAAAATTAAATCATTAAATATGATGGGAGAAACGGAGCAGCTGTTTGAAAAGTGGCGAAATGAATGGGATGATATTGTTACTGTTCAATTGCCGAATATTGAAGAAAAGCTATTTGATATTGAAGAAGCGGTTGTCAAATATCGATTTATGAAAGCAAAAGAGGCGTTACGTCAAACGGAGCAACAACTACGAGAAATTGAAGGGAACATTCAGCGTATTTTATTAGAGCTGCAAGAATTAGTCGGAAGTGAAGAGAAAAATCGTGAAGAAATTGAACAGCTAAAAGAAAAGTATCGTCACGTGAAAAAAGCGATGCTTACCCAACGCCATACGTTTGGGTGTACGGAAGCTGCGCTTGAAGCAAGATTAAACGAGCTTCAACAACAGTTTCAATCATTTGAGCAGCTAACGACGGAAGGAAATTATTTGGCTGCTCGTGAAGTTGTGCTGCTTATTCAAAACGAACTAAATGAATTAAATCGTTTTATTGAACATATTCCGCTTTTGTTAAGCGATGTGCAAGTTGAAATTCCGGCACAACTGGACAACATTATTGAAGGATATCGTGAATTGTTAGAAAAAGAATATGTACTTGATCATCTTCCGGTGGAAAAAGAAGTGGAAGCGATCCGTGGAAAAGTATCGGAAGTGCTTGCGTTGTTAGAAACGCTTGCTGTAGATGAAGCAGAAAAACTGCTTCGTGAGGTGCAAGAAGATGTGGATACGCTGTACGATTTGTTAGAGAAAGAAGTGTATGCAGAACGTTTTGTCCATGAAGAAACAGAAAAAATTGAACAAACGCTTTACGAATTAGAAGAAGAGACGAAAGAAACACGCGATGAAACGTTGTTTGTACAACAAAGCTACCATTTATCGCAAAGCGATCTTGACAAATATCGACAAATCGAAAAGCAAGTACAACAGTTAATGAAACGATTCATGTTAATTCAAAAGAAAATGATTGAAGAACGTTTAGCTTACTCGCTGATTCGTGAAGAACTAGAAGAAATTTTGGCCCAAATTGCTACGGTGAAAGAAAAACATGTTCAATTCCGCGAACATTTATATGCGTTGCGCAAAGACGAGCTAGCGGCGCGCGAAAAGTTAGCAGAAATGAAAAAACAATTGTCTGAAGCGATTCGACTCGTGAAAAAAAGCAAACTTCCTGGGTTGCCAGAATCTTATATGTTGCAAGTAAGCGAGGCGCGTGAAAGTTTAACGCGCGTATCGCTTACGCTAGATGGGAAACCGTTAAATATGGAAGCTGTTCATCAAGCGTTGGATGAGGCAACTGTTTTCGTGCAAAACGTATATGATCAAACGAAAGAAATGATTGAGCAAGCTCAATTAGCGGAGAGCGTGATTCAATACGGCAACCGCTATCGTCGCCGTTTTCATGCGGTAAATGCGGGATTAGAGGAAGCGGAACAACTATTCCGACGATACGAATACGAACTGGCGTTACAAAAAGCCATCGCTGCGGTAGAACAAGTGGAGGAAGGGGCATTCGAACGCATCCGCCAGTGGTTAAAAGAAAACGAGTGAAAGGGGTGACCCTTTCACTCGTTTTAGCTTGCTTTTCTTTCGGTACGTGCGACATGATTTGTTTTGTTTAGTAATAGCCCGATCAGTCCACCAATAAGTGCTGGTGTGAGCCAGCCAATTCCTTGTTCAAAAAGCGGCAATGTTTTTTCATATACATATAAAATCGCTGATACGTCAAATCCTGCTGTTTTCAGGCCATCGACGATGCTAACGAGAGACGTACCAACTAGCGCTCCGATGTAAACCGCTTGTTTTCCGTTGAAATAGTCATGTAAAAATGATAAAACGACAAGAGTGATGGCTAACGGATAAATGATAATAAGCACAGGAATCGATAACGAAATAAGCTTTGTTAAACCGACATTTGCGATGACAGCACTAAAGCCGCTCATCACGATGACAAGAGTTCGATAAGAAAACTTTGGCGAAATTTTCGAAAAATAACTTGCGCATGATGACAATAAACCGACAGATGTTGTTAAGCATGCTAGCATAATAATGATCGATAAAATGATTGTACCAGCTTGACCAAATAAGTAAGTGGCTGCTTGACTAATAATTTCTCCGCCGTTATCGCGATAGCCGATCGCTTGTACGCTTGAGGCACCGATGAAAGCGAGTGATAAATAAACGAGCGTCAATCCAGAAGCAGCAATAAAGCCAGCCTGAATACAAAGTTTAGTGATTTGTTTTGTATTTGTAATTCCTTTTTGTTGAATCGCTTGAATGACGATAATGCCAAAAACGAGTGCTGCAATGGCGTCCATCGTTAAATATCCATCAATAAACCCTTTAAATAGCGGAGCGTCTGCATACGTATCCGTCGGTTTTTGGATTGTGCCCATAGGCGTCCATATGCTTTTTATAAAAAATAATGTAAGACCAACGAGCAAAAGCGGTGTTAACAACTTCCCAATTCGGTCAACTAATTTCGAAGGGTTTAACGCTAACCAAAGGGATATGCTAAAATAAACAACAGTATACACCGCTAACATGACGGATCGATCGACCGTTTCAGGTAAAAATGGTGTCACGCCAATTTCAAATGATACCGTACCTGTCCGCGGAATACCAAAAAACGGACCAATTGCTAAATACATAACAGTTGTGAAGATAACACCAAATATAGGATGTACTCGGCTAGCTAATTGTTGTAAATCACTTCCTGTTCTTGCAATGGCGCTGACTGCTAACACAGGCAACCCGACGCCGGTTATTAAAAAGCCTGCAATCGCAATCCATACGTTTTCTCCTGCTGCTTGTCCAAGGGCAGGAGGAAAAATCATATTGCCAGCGCCGAAAAATAAAGCAAATAACATAAAACCGATAGCCATTAAATCTTTTTTCGACATACTGCTCCTCCTTTGTTGTCTCCGTACCAGCCTATATACTACCATACAAAATAAAAATTTTGTCGTTTTTATCAAAAGTTTCAATCTTTAAAATATTCTTTGATCATTTCTTTTTTGAATAAAGATGTGATAATATAAGAAGGCTGTTTGTATACGAACGTAATGGAGGTTTGGGCGATGATATATTTAGATAATAGCGCCACAACAAAACCGTTTCCAGAAGTGCTACAATCTTTTTTAAAAGTCGCGAGCGATTATTTTGGCAATCCGTCTTCGCTACACGGACTAGGTATGCAAGCCGAGCGACTGCTCACGCAAGCGAGAGAACAAATCGCACGTTTGCTCGAGGTGAAGCCGACCGAAGTGATTTTTACATCAGGTGGGACGGAAGGAAACAATTTAGCCATTAAAGGTGCGGCTTGGCAACATCAGCAGCGCGGCCGCCACATCATTACAACAGCGATTGAACACCCATCTGTCACCGAGGCGTGCAGACAGCTAGAACAACTCGGTTTTCAAGTTACATATGTACCTGTTGATGAACGTGGTATCGTTTCTCCAACACATATTGAACAAGCGTTGCGCGATGATACAATTCTCGTTTCTGTCATGCATGTAAATAACGAAGTAGGCTCTATTCAACCGATTGAACAAATTGGTGCGATGTTGAAAAAATATCCGAAAGTGTTGTTTCACGTTGATGGAGTGCAAGGTGCGGCGAAGTTGCCGCTTCATTTAAAACGTGCGAATGTGGATTTATATACGATATCTGCTCATAAATTTCATGGATTAAAAGGAGCAGGAGTTTTGTACGTTCGCGAAGGTGTGCGCCTTTCTCCGCTTTTATCGGGAGGGGCACAAGAAATGCAATTGCGCTCAGGAACAGAAAATGTCGCTGCTATTGTTGCGATGGCGAAAGCGTTACGATTATCGGTGGAAAAGTATCATGAGGCATATGATCGACTTGAGAAAATGAAACGAGCGCTCATCGAACGCTTACAAACGATTGAAGGTATTCGTGTTCACACGCCATTTGAACAATCAGCTCCACATATTATTCATTTTTCACTAAAAGGAATAAAATCAGAAACGTTTGTTCACGAATTAGAAAAGCAACATATATACGTATCGACAACATCAGCTTGTTCATCTCGTAAAAAAGCGCCAAGTAAAACATTGTTAGCGATGGGAATCGAAAAAACGCGGGCGGAGCGTTCGATTCGCATAAGTTTATCATACGAACAACAAATGGAGCATGTCCCAATCATTATTGAAGCCATTGAGCAAGCATATGAACGATTAAAAATAGTAGTGAGGGGAACGAAATGACGTATGATCATATTGTAATTCGTTACGGTGAAATGTCGACAAAAGGAAAAAATCGTTTACAATTTGTACGATGTTTAAAACGAAATATAGCAAAAAAATTGAAACATTTTCCGAACCTTCAAATTGAAGCGTTGCGCGATCGGATGTACATTCGACTACATCATACACCACCGCAACCTGTCATTGAAAAATTGCAAGAAGTGTTCGGTATTCAATCGTTAAGTTTGGCATTAAAGACAGAGAGCGACTTGCAAAAAATAAAAGAAGCAACATTATTTTTCGTGAAACAATTTCCATACGAAGGGAAAACATTCAAAATATCCGCAAGAAGAGCGGATAAACAATTTCCGATCACAACAAATGAATTAAACTATGAGCTCGGTAGTTATGTGCTGAAAAACACAACGGGCTTAACGGTCGACGTCCATCATCCAGACATTGACGTTCGTGTTGAAGTACGAAAGGAAGGAACGTACATTACTGCATATGACGTACCAGGAGCGGGTGGTTTACCTGTTGGAACGAGTGGGAAAGCGATGCTTATGCTTTCTGGTGGAATTGATAGTCCAGTAGCTGGATATTTGGCAATGAAGCGAGGCTTGCAAATTGAGGCTGTTCACTTTTTTAGCCCCCCATTCACAAGTGAGCGAGCGAAGCAAAAAGTGATCGACTTAGCGCAGCGTTTAACGGAATTTGGTGGTACGATTCGTCTTCATATTGTACCGTTTACCGAGTTGCAACAAGCGATTTATAAACAAGTGCCGGAAAATTATTCGTTGATCGCTACGCGGCGTGCGATGTTGCGCATTACAGATGAAATTCGCAAAAAAGAAAATGGATTGGCGATTGTAACTGGGGAAAGTTTAGGGCAAGTTGCTAGTCAAACACTTGAAAGTATGGTCGTTGTCAACGATGTTACAACGACGCCAATTCTTCGTCCGCTCGTCTCAATGGACAAAACGGAAATTATTGCGATTGCTGAACGAATTGGTACACATCACATTTCTATTCGTCCATATGAAGATTGTTGTACGATTTTTACGCCAAAAGCACCGAAGACGAAGCCAAAAAAAGAAAAAATTATCCAATACGAAAAGTTTTTGCCTTTAGATGAAATGATTACAGAAACGGTTGCGCGTGTTGAAACGATCACGTTAAAACCGAATGAGCCATTGGACGAGCTCTTTTAGACGTATGAAGTTCATTTGTTTTGCACAACCTATAGTTGCGAGGGGGTGAAAACAAATGGCAAATCGAAATCGATTGCTCGTCCCTGGTGTGCAACAAGCGATTGATCAAATGAAATATGAGATTGCTCAAGAGTTTGGCGTGCAGTTAGGCCCAGATACAACTGCGCGAGCAAACGGTTCTGTCGGTGGCGAGATTACGAAACGTCTTGTGAAAATGGCAGAACAACAATTGAGTAGCCAAAAATAAATGTTAGGTGACAAAACTCGGTAGTTCATCCTACCGAGTTTTTTATTTTTTAAAAATTTTTAGAAAAGTTATACAAAATTATTCGATTTTTTTGTATAATTTTTTTGTATCATACGGTAAGGGGGAGAGGAAAATGAATTTAATTGCACCAGAAAAGTACAATTTAACAAGCGAGTTTGAAAAGTATGCGGACGATCCAAACCGAATGGCGTTGAAATGGGAGAGTGAATCGGGAGAAACAAAAGAGCTTACATATGTTGAGCTAATGAAACAGGCGAATAAAATTGCAAACGCTTTCGTTAATCATGGATTGCAAAAAGGAGATAAAGTGCTTGTGATGCTCCCGCGTTTGTTAGAAGCGTATGCGGTATATATAGGTGCGTTGAAAGCCGGGCTTGTCGTTATTCCGAGTTCCGAGATGTTGCGTACAAAAGATTTGCAATATCGGATTTCGCATGGGGAAGTGAAAGGGGTTATTGCTTATTTTCCATATGTTGAGCAATTCATTCCTATTGAGGGTATGGAAAATATGGTCGCATTTTCGGTCGGCGGTTCGACTGAGCGATGGCTCGATTTACATGAAGAAATGGCAAAACAAAGTGATGCATTTGTTGCTGTAGAGACGTCTTGTGAAGATATGGCGTTTTTATCTTATACATCGGGGACGACAGGCAATCCGAAAGGTGTAGTGCATACGCACGCTTGGGCATATGCGCATTTGCGAACAGCAGCAAAAAATTGGCTTTGTATTGAAGAAGGAGACCTTGTGTGGGCAACAGCAAGTCCAGGGTGGCAAAAATGGGTATGGAGCCCGTTTTTATCGACGCTTGGCTCTGGAGCGACAGGATTTGTGTACTACGGTCGGTTTGAGCCAGAAAAATATTTGCAGCTTTTAGAAAAATATAATATTAACGTACTTTGTTGTACACCGACAGAATATCGTTTGATGGCTAAAGTCCCGGCGATTTCCCAATATAAATTGCCGCACTTGCATAGCGCTGTATCTGCAGGTGAACCGTTAAACCGAGAAGTCATTGATACGTTTGAGCGATATTTTGGTGTTCAAGTCCGCGATGGATATGGACAAACAGAAAATACGTTGCTTGTCGGCGTGATGAAAGGAATGAAAATAAAGCCAGGTTCGATGGGGAAACCGACACCAGGGAATCGTGTTGAAATTATTAATGAGTTCGGTGAGCCTTGTGCGGTTGGAGAAGTCGGAGATATTGCGGTTCACGTCGAAACGCCAGCTTTATTTAAGTGTTATTATAAAGACCCAGAACGAACAGCGATGCAGTTTCGTGGAGAATATTATATTACTGGCGATAAAGCGAAAAAAGACGAAGAAGGTTATTTTTGGTTTGAAGGTCGTGGCGACGATATTATTATTAGCTCAGGTTACACGATTGGTCCGTTTGAAGTGGAAGATGCGTTAGTGAAACATCCATTTGTGAAAGAATGTGCGGTTGTCGCTAGCCCAGATGAAATTCGGGGACACGTTGTTAAAGCGTTTATTGTGCTACGAGAAGGGGTAGATAAAAACGACCCGAATTTAATTCCGCAGCTTCAAGAGCACGTGAAACAACTAACAGCGCCGTATAAATATCCGCGCAAAATCGAGTTTGTTGATGATCTACCAAAAACAACTTCTGGGAAAATACGTCGTGTTGAATTGCGTGAGCGTGAAATGAAAGCTATGCAAAAGTAATATATTCCGCTCCGATTTATTCGGAGCGGAAAAAGCTTGACGAACAAAAAAATTTTTTGTATTATTCTTTTTAGAATTTTCTTAAAATTAAGAAAATGTTTTTATCTCTCTTTTTGGTAACGCTTACATTTTGGTTTTTCGATGTGTAAGGTCATAAACATATGAAAACGCCCATAAAGTGTTATCGAAAGAGAGAGAAATAAAGAAAAAAAGGGGGGGATGAAATGGGCATATTAAACGTGCAAAACGTATCTATTCGTTTTGGTGGTGTTTTAGCGCTTGATGCTGTTTCTTTCGAAGTAAAAGAAGGGGAGATTTTTTCCCTTATTGGACCAAATGGAGCCGGGAAAACGAGCATGTTGAACTGTATTAGCGGCTTGTACAAACCGACAGAGGGGGACATTTTTTTCAAAGGTGAACGAATCACGCATGTCAAACCACATAAACGTGCAGCTTTAGGGATTGCACGGGCGTTTCAAAACATCGAATTGTTTCCTCATTTATCTGTTTTGGACAATCTTATGCTTGGCAGACATGTGCGCATGAAAACAGGCGTGCTTGCGGGGGGATTGTACTGGGGAAAAGCGCAAAAAGAAGAAGTAGAGCACCGTTATAAAGTCGAAGAAGTGATCGATTTTTTAGAGCTTGAACATGTACGCAATGTGCCTGTTGGTACGCTATCTTACGGTTTACAAAAGCGGGTAGAAGTCGGTCGGGCATTAGCGATGGAACCAGATTTACTGTTGCTCGATGAACCAATGGCCGGCATGAACAACGAAGAAAAAGAAGATATGGCGCGCTATATCATCGATATTCACGAAGAAAAAAAGACGACAATTATTTTAATTGAGCACGACATGGGTGTTGTCATGGATTTATCCAATCATATTGCTGTGTTGGATTTTGGAAAATTGATTGCGTACGGAACGCCAAAAGAAGTACAAACAAATCCGCGCGTCATTGAAGCGTATTTAGGAGAAGAACATGCGGTGTAAAGGGGGAGTTTTATGGAACAAATGACGTTTCCGCAGCTATTAACCGTTCGTGCGCGGCAAAAAACAAATCAAGTCGCATTGCGTGAAAAAGATTACGGCATTTGGAACGAATATACGTATGGCGACTATTACGAACAAGTGAAAGCGTTCGCATTAGGGCTTGCTTCGCTCGGGTTTCGCCGCGGCGATAAACTTGCGATCATCGGGGATAACCGACCTGAATGGGTGTTTAGCCAACTCGCAACGCAAAGTTTAGGAGGGGTGTCTGTCGGCATTTATCAAGAGTCGTTACCGAATGAGCTTGCTTACATTATTGACAATTGTGACGCAACGTTTGTCGTCGTTGAAGATCAAGAACAAGTGGATAAGGTGCTTGAAGTAGAAAAAAATCTTCCAAAAGTGAAACATATTATTTACTATGATCCACGTGGTATGCGAAACTACAAACACGATAAACTATTATACTTTCAAGATGTGCAAGCGCTCGGTCGTCAATTTGAACAAACGCATCCAACATATTTTGATGATGAAGTGCAGAAAGGATGCTATGATGATATTGCCATTTTATCGTATACATCTGGAACGACAGGCAATCCAAAAGGAACGGAGCTTTCTTATCGCAACTTATTTGAAATGGCAAAGAACCTCGCAAAAATCGACCCACTTGACGAACAAGACGAATACCTTTCATTTTTACCGCTCGCTTGGATAGGCGAACAAATGATGACCATTTCTATGGCATTCCACTGCAACATAGTTGTGAACTTCCCAGAAGAGCCTTCAACAGTATTTGAAAATTTACGAGAAATTGGACCACACGTCATGTTTTCACCACCGCGCATTTATGAAGATATTGTTTCAAAATTTCAAGTGCGCATTCAAGATGCGAGTTGGTTCAAACGAAAAATGTATGAATGGTGCAGACCAATCGGAGAAAAAGTAGCAGAAGCTCATTTTACGAAAAGCGATGTTTCATTTTGGACGAAATGTTTGTATAAATTGGCTGATTATTTCGTGTTTAGTGCCATTCGAGATCATTTTGGGTTGTTGCGTTTAAAGCGGGCATATACAGGTGGCGCCCCGTTAGGTCCAGATGTATTTCGCTTTTTCCATAGCATCGGTGTGAATGTGAAAAGCATTTATGGTCAAACCGAAGTATCAGGCATTGCGATTGTTCATCGCGATGGGGACATTAAAGTGGATAGCGTTGGCTTGCCAATCCCAGAAACGGAAGTGAAAATTTCTGAGCAAGGTGAAATTTTATTAAAAAGCCCGAGTGTATGTTGTGGCTATTATAAAAACGAAAAAGCAACGAAAGAAACGATTGAGGACGGCTGGTTGCATACAGGCGATGCAGGGTATATAGATGAAACCGGTCATTTGTATGTTATTGATCGTTTGAAAGATGTCATTCGTTTACAAACGGGTGAGATGTTTTCGCCACAATTTATTGAAAACAAATTGAAATTTAGCCCGTACATTCAAGAAGCTGTGGCTATTGGTCGCGATCGTCCATACGTTGTGGCAATCATTAACATCGATATGGCGAACGTCGGGCGTTGGGCAGAAAAAAATCAACTCGTTTATACGACATATTCTGATTTGTCTGCGAAACAAGAAGTGATTCAACTTATTCAAGAACAAGTAAACGAAATTAATCAATCGCTTCCAGAGAAAGCGCGTGTGAAAAAATTTGTGTTGCTTTATAAAGAACTCGATGCAGATGATGAAGAGTTAACAAGAACGAAAAAAGTGCGTCGTCAATTTATCGCCAAAAAATATGCTTCACTTATTGAAGGGATGTATTCAGAGACAGATCATATCGCTGTAGAAGGAACAATCAAATATCGCGATGGCAAAGAACAAGTCATTAAAACGACGTTAAAAGTCGTCTCGATTGATGAAGGGGAGGGAGCAGCGTAAATGGCTTTTTTCTTACAAATGCTTGTAACCGGCATCGTTGTCGGGAGTGTATATGCACTTGTTGCGCTAGGGTTTGTACTCATTTACAAATCGAGTGATGCCATTAATTTTGCGCAAGGCGAGTTTTTACTCATTGGAACATACGTTTGTTTAACGCTTGTTGCTAGCTATAACGTTCCATTTATTGCGGCGCTATTGCTTGCTCTAGCGTTTAGTGCATTGCTCGGTTGGAGTGTAGAGAAAGTAGTGTTGCGTCCTTTCATTGGAAAACCGGTCATTTCTATGATTATGGCAACGATCGGGCTATCGAGTGTACTTGCAGGAATCGTCCATATCATTTGGGGACATGAAACGCGTGTATATCCACCTGTTTTTTCTGAAAAGCCATTGCAGTTTGGTGAAGTCATTATTGCTCCTGTATATGCATGGTCATTTGTCATCGTAATGATTTGGCTCATCATTTTTACGTTATTTTTCAAATATTCACGGTTTGGGATCGCGATGCGGGCGACGGCAGACGATCAACAAGCAGCTTTGTCTATGGGAATTAGCGTAAAAACGATTTTCGCAATTGCATGGGCGATTGCAGCAATTGTATCAGCAGTTGGCGGAGTGCTATTAGGAAATATTAATGGAGTTAACTCTTCGCTTTCGCTGATCGGATTGAAAGTGTTACCGGTTGCTATTTTAGGTGGGCTTGACAGCATTCCTGGGGCAATTATCGGTGGGATTTTCATCGGGATCATTGAAAGCATGACAGGAGGATATTTAGATCCGCTTGTCGGCGGCGGTTTGAAAGAAGTCATTCCGTTTGTCATTCTCGTCATCATTCTTATGGTCAAACCGTACGGATTATTTGGTAAAAAAGAAATTGAAAGGGTGTGAGAAATGGTGCGAAATCCGTTTGTGATGCAATGTGGTGAGTTCCATGTCGATTATAAGCAAGATATGGCGATTTGGAAAATTGCACGTGTGCGCTGGCGTATTGTAACGATTGTTGCGCTATTTGCACTTTTTCCTATGGTTGCGACAGACTACGTAGTCGGTTTGGCGACATTATGTGGTATCGCAGCCATTGGAGCCATCGGATTAAATATTTTGACAGGGTTTACTGGTCAAATTTCAATCGGGGTTGGTGCATTTTTAGGAGTAGGAGGATATACATCCGCCATCTTAACGACAAAGCTAGGCATTAGCTTTTGGATCGCTTTCCCGCTTGCTGGTCTCATTACAGCGCTTGTCGGTGCTTTATTTGGGATCCCATCACTGCGTTTAAAAGGGCTATATTTAGCGATCGCCACGCTGGCCGCACAAGTAATCATTTTGTTTGTCATTTCACGTTGGGACTCGTTAACTGGAGGTACAGCGGGGCTTGTGTTGAGTCGTCCACAAATCGGTTCGTTTACGTTTACGAGTGAAACGAGCTATTATTACTTAATGTTTGTCGTTTTACTTATCACGATTGTTTTTTCTCTGAATTTATTTCGCACGCGTGTCGGACGCGCATTCATCGCTGTGCGCGATCGCGATATTGCTGCCGAAGTGATGGGGATTGATTTATTTAAATACAAAGTGCTTGCCTTTTTCGTTAGTTCATTTTTCGTTGGTATTGCTGGTGCGCTTCTTGGGCATTACACGATGATCGTTAGCCCAGAACTTTATAGCATTTCCGTTTCAATTGAATATTTAGCGATGATTTTAGTCGGTGGCTTAGGAAGCGTGTTCGGTTCATTGTATGGAGCTGTGTTTATTACGCTTATGCCAGTTGTTTTACGGAGCGTTGTCGATGTATTAAGCGGTACGTTTCCTGGGTTAGAAGCTGTTCTCATTGGTATGAAAGAAGTTGTCTTCGGGGTTGTGATCATCTTATTTCTCGTGTATGAGCCAGATGGACTAAATAAAATTTGGTCCAATATAAAAAATTATTTTCGCCTCTGGCCATTTTCTTATACGAAGTAATAAAGCGGGATAACCGCTTTATATAAAAATGAGAAAACATAAGGGGGATGAATGAATGAAGAAAAAAGGTGCGTTACTCGCCACATTGCTTCTTGGTGCAAGCATGTTGTTTGGATGTTCAGGAGGTGACAAGGCAGCGACAGAACCGACAAAAGAGGGTGGAAAAGAGCAAGGAACGATTAAAATTGGTGCACTGTTTGATATTACAGGTGCAACCGGTGATGTTGGTACACCGTATGCAGAAGGAGAGAAAGCGTATATTGAATACATTAACTCAAAGGGGGGAGTAAACGGCTACAAAATTGAGCTTGTTGGTCAAGATTATGCGTATAAAATTCCTGAAGCACAAAAGTTGTATCAAAAATACAAGTCAAGCGACAAAGTATCCGCCATTTTAGGATGGGGAACAGCCGATACAGAAGCGTTACGACAACAAGTGGCAGCGGATAAGCTACCGTTTTTCTCCGCTTCTTATTCAGAAAATTTAAAAAATATGAAAGAAAGTCCATACAACTTTTTAACAGCTGCATCGTATTCCGATCAAGCTCGTTCGGTGCTCCGTTGGATTAAAGAAAATCATACAGGCGGCACGCCAAAAGTTGCGCTCATTTACAACGACACCGCATTTGGAAAGTCGCCAATTCAAGATGCAAAAGATTTCGCGAAAGAAATTGGAGTAGAGATTGTGGATGAACAAATTGTTGACTTAAAAGCGCTTGATGCGACGTCCCAGCTTCTAAATATGAAGAAAAAAGCACCGGATTATGCGATTATTCAACAAACATGGGGAGCGACAGCAACGATTTTAAAAGATGCGAAAAAACTAGGCATTGAAACACAATTTATTGGTTTAAACTGGACAACTGGTGAAGGATTGCTTCCAATTGCAGGGGATGCGGCAGAAGGGTTCATCGGCGTTGTCACGCATGCGTTTCCATATGAAGATTTACCAGGCATGGCTGAAGTGAAAGAGTACTTAGCGAGCAAAGGTGAAAAGTTAGAGGATAAAAACCAAAAGTTTATTCAAGGATGGGTGACAGCAAAAATTTTAGTGGAAGGAATTAAGCAGGCGGACGATCCAACGAGTGGAGAAGGCATTCGTCAAGGATTAGAAAAATTAAAAGATCTTGATTTGGGAGGCTTAGCTGCACCAGTTACGTTTACGGCTGACAACCATGCGGGAACAAATCAAATTCGTCTAGCAAAAGTAGAAAACGGACAGTTTAAAGTGTTTACAGACTACTTCGGATATTAAAGTGAATGAAAGGGTGTTTTCAACGGGAAGCACCCTTTTACTTTCAGAAAGGGGGAGACGGATGCTTACGTTAAACAACGTGGAAGTGATGTATAATCGCGTCATTCTCGTGCTTAAAGGAATGTCGATGGTCATTCCAGAAGGAAAAATTGTCGCGTTGCTTGGCAGTAACGGGGCAGGAAAAACAACAACGCTAAAAGCAATTTCGGGACTGTTAAGAAGTGAAGACGGTGAAGTGACTGATGGTTATATTGAGCTATATGGGGAACGAATCGAAGGAAAAGATGCAGAAGAAATTGTGAAAAAAGGTATTTTTCAATGTATGGAAGGAAGGCGGGTGTTTGAACATTTGACGGTAGAAGAAAATTTAATCGTCGGTGCTCATACGCGTAAAGATCGCCAAAACATAAAAGCTGATTTGCAAAAAGTATATCATTACTTTCCGAAGCTTCATATGTTACGTCATCGACAAGCTGGATATTTATCAGGTGGAGAACAACAAATGTTAGCGATTGGTCGAGGAATGATGGCAAAACCGAAAATTTTATTGCTTGATGAACCGTCGTTAGGAATTGCTCCGCTACTTGTGAAAGAAATTTTTTCGATCATTAAACGAATTAACGAAGAAGAAGGAACGACCATTCTCGTCGTTGAACAAAATGCCAATATCGCGTTGTCGATTGCGCATTACGGATACATTATGGAGAACGGTCGCATTGTCATGGATGGTCCTGTTGAGAGACTGCTTGAAAATGAAGATGTAAAAGAATTTTACCTCGGCATAAGTGAAAAAGGACGAAAAAATTATCGGGAAGTGAAGTCGTATAAACGGAGAAAGCGGTGGTTGTAGTGGAAAGATGGAAATCATTTTTAATTGAGGCGTATGAGCAGTCGCCTGCATTGCGCAAGCGATTAGACGCTGAAAATATCGATCCGTATGAACTAGAAGCGATTGAACAACTTCATCGTATTCCTGTATTAAAAAAGGAACAATTGCCTCTTTTCCAAAAACATGCGTTGCCATTTGGAAATATGATTACAAAACGATCGAATGAATTGGCGCGCATATTTATGTCTCCAGGACCGATTTACGATCCACAAGGAGACGATCAAGACGTTTGGGGATTTGCAGAGGCGCTTCAAGCAGCAGGTTTTACGAAAGATGATATTGTTCAAAATACGTTTTCTTATCATTTATCTCCAGCAGGTTTTATGTTTGATAGCGCCCTTCGTCAGATCGGAGCGACAGTCGTTCCTGCAGGACCGGGCAATCGCGAACTGCAAGTGCAACTTATGAGCGATTTACAAGTGACGGGATATGTCGGTACACCAAGTTTTTTACATTTATTGTTGCAGTACGCGGATGAAAAGAGAGTGCGTGTCGCAGTAGAAAAGGCGTTTTTTACCGCAGAGAAGTTAACAGAAAGCATGCGTGAACAGTTTGAACAAAGAGGTATTCGCGTTTTTGAAGGATATGGCACAGCTGATTGCGGATGTATCGCGTTTGAAGATCGAGAGGGATCGGGCTTAAAAATTAGTTCACGTGCGATCGTGCAATTATGCGACCCGATTACAGGCGTACCGCTTGATGAAGAAGGGGAAATCGTTGTTACGATATTTGATCGGACGTATCCGCTCGTTCGGTTTGGTACGGGAGATGTTTCACGGTGGGTTGATGGCTACAAAGGAGAGCGTATCGTCGGTGTGCTTGGACGTGTCGGAACTAGTGTAAAAGTGAAAGGAATGTTTGTTCATGAACAACAGTTAAAGCAAGTGATGACGGAAGTGGGGTGTCCGATATTCCAGGCCATTGTGACAAACGAAAACGACCGTGATCAATTAACGATTTACACCGAAAAAGAACTGGGTGAAGAAGCGAAGCAAAAAATTAACAACGTCATTCGTGTGACTCCAACATTCGTTTCTGTACATCGTATAAACGAAGAGGAACGGTGTCTTGTTGATCGAAGAAAATGGTAAAAAGAGGCGTTATGCCTCTTTTTACAAAAATGTTCGTTTTACTTTTTCCCAAAAAGAGTTATCTTTTAACTTGACCGTTTTTATGACTTTTCCACTTAATGCAATATCAATTTTTTCAACATGTTGAATGCTTAATGCTTCATTATCCATCCCGATAATTGGATAGTCGTTTCCGTCTTGTACGACTTTTAATGTAAGTTTTCGGTTTCCGCTTAAAATAAATGATGAACCGAGGGTGCGATAACGATTGTTGTTTAGCGATGCTAATTCGCTTACTTGAAAGCAAGGAAGCATCGGGTCTACGACTGCCCCATTGACCGATTTGTTGTAGGCGGTACTTCCCGTCGGTGTAGCAATGATCATGCCATCCCCACGGAATGTTTCAAAATGCAAATGGTCAATAAATACGTCCATGACAAATGTTTTAATAATACTTGAACGAATCGTACATTCATTTAAACAATAAAATGATGTAGAGTCATTTACTGTAACGTAAATCGTTGGATATTTACGCACTTCAATTTGTTCGGTTGTCATCGCCTCAATCATTTTGTCCGTATCATGAATATGAAAATCACAATACATACTTAATGAACCCGACGTCGAAATACCGGCATATAAGCAGTCGTCACGGAAGCCTGTTTTTCTGACGGCTTGTAAAAATGTCCCATCGCCACCTACGCTTACAATAATGTTTGCATGCTTCGCATCGTCCATGACTTGAAATCCATACTGTTTGGCGAGTTCAATAAGCGGTTGGACTTGCTTTGTCGTTTCTTCATCATGTTTATGAAAAAAGTACATGCGATTACGGCGTTCAGTCATCGTTTTCCCTCCGTTAAAATGTCCTCACGTTTATTTTATCATTTATTTTCCATTCATTGCGAATTTATTCGTTTAATTTTGCTCGTTTTTGTCGAAAATGTCATCGGGAAGGAAGTGAAAAACCGATGATTTTTATTATTGCCATCATCTTTATTGCCTTCTTAACGTTCATTCCTTTTTTACATGTATACATGACGATTCAATTTCAACATGCACAAGATAATGATCAATTCACCATTGATGTTCGTATCCTTCGCATATTCCATTACCGATTTGTTGTTCCGCTCATTGAAATATCGAAAAAGGAAGCTGGAGTAGTGACAGAGCAAAAAACAACAACAGGAAAAGACGAAAAAACAACGTTTACTGTCACCGACGCTCGCGAACGTCTAGCGCAATTGAAACAATGGCTAAACCAAATCGTTCATTTACATACAATCATGAAAAAGTTTTTGCAACATGTGTCGGTTTTACAGTTTCAATGGCATACACAAATCGGGGTTGGGGACGCAGCAAAAACAGCGATGCTTGTTGGGACTGGATGGTCAGTAAAATATTGGATGGTGGCGATGATTAGTAAATATATGAACGTTTGTAGCACTCCTTCCATTTCTATCGTGCCTTTTTTTCAAGGGGCATTGTCGCGTATGTCGTTTACATGTATGATCCGTTTTCGAATCGGTTATGCTATATTAGCAGGACTGAAGGTCGTTAAACATTGGAAAAAAGGGGCAAAAGTTTCTAGGAGGAATGAACATGAGTGGACATCCAATTGAAGGACTAATGACGACAGCGATGGAAAACTTAAAACAAATGATCGATGTGAATACGATTATTGGTGATCCTGTCGAGACACCTGATGGAAGTGTCATTTTAACCGTTTCGAAAGTCGGTTTCGGCTTTGCGGCAGGCGGTAGTGAGTTTATGTTAAATGGCGGGCATGAACAACAAAAAGAAGCTCATCCGTTCGGCGGAGGAAGTGGTGGTGGAGTATCCATTACGCCAATTGCTTTTTTAATTGTGAACAGCTCCGGTGTGAAATTGTTGCATGTGGACGAAAGCACGCATTTATACGAGAAAATTTTAGACTTAGCCCCGCAAGCGATTGAAAAAATTCAACAAATGTTTGAGAAAAAAGAAAAGCCGCAGCAGCAACATGAAGCATCAGATTTTGATATTTAGTCTCAATCGAAATAATTGAATTTTTCATCTAATTACGTTATGATGAGCCTGTATCTTATATAACGAGGAGGCTTACTATGGCGAAGGTTACATTTAAAGGAAATCCTGTCACATTAATCGGTAACGAAGTGAAAGTCGGTGATGCAGCTCCGAATTTTACGGTGCTTGCTAACGATTTATCACCAGTGACATTAGATGATACAAAAGGATTTGTTCGTTTAATTAGTGTTGTGCCATCTATTGATACAGGCGTTTGTGATGCCCAAACACGTCGTTTCAATGAAGAAGCAGGAAGCATCGAAGGAGTAAAAGTATTAACGATTAGCGTCGATTTGCCATTTGCACAAAAGCGTTGGTGCGCAGCAAACGGATTAGAAAACGTTGTGACATTATCTGACCATCGTGATGTGTCATTCGGCCAAGCATACGGTGTACTCATCCAAGAGCTACGTTTACTTGCTCGTGCTGTATTTGTGGTGGATCGCAACGATCGCGTGACATATGTTGAGTATGTATCAGAAGCGACGAATCATCCAAACTATGAAGCGGCCATTGAAGCGGCAAAACAAGCAGCTCAACAATAATGATTTGAGGCTATCTCAAAAAGGGATAGCCTTTTTCGTTTATATTTTCTAAAATAAAATGTCGGACAGAAAGGAGTGAAGTGTATTGGAAAAGCTATTTACAGTCATTGATGAAACGGCGACATGGTTACAAGAAGAATTAAAATGTTCGTATTTAGAGGCAGTTGCGGAAACAGGTGAAAACTTATTTCATGAGGATGTCTTGCAAGAAGAAGTGAGCGAGTTTTTAAAGAAACGGTTACAAAAGGCGTATGCATCTGTTCATTTGCACGAATGGAAAAATGAACACATCCGTAAAGCGTTGCAATTAGCGATGTTGAAAGGAATGAAGGAGTACGTACAGCCACACCATCAAATGACACCGGATGCGGTCTCAGTATTTATTGGCTATTTAGTTGATGAATTTACAAAAACGTATTTTTCGTTATCGCTTCTCGATCCTGCTATTGGTACAGGAAATTTAATGACAGCTGTGTTGAATCAACTGACGAATAAAAAAGTAAGAAGTTATGGGGCGGATGTAGACGATCTACTATTAAAGCTCGCTTATGTGAATGCAAATTTACAACAACATGAAATTCAATTATTTCATCAAGACAGCTTAAAGCCGTTGTTTATTGAGCCGGTTGATGTAGTGGTGTGCGATTTGCCGATCGGATATTATCCAGACGATGAAAATGCCAAGTCATTTCGTTTACATGCAAAAAGCGGTCATTCATACGCTCATTATTTGTTTATTGAGCAAAGTATTCGTTATACGAAAGAAGGCGGGTATGTATTTGTCGTAATTCCAAATACGCTGTTTACATCAGACGAATCAAAACAACTGCATGCTTTCATCAAAGAAGAAACGTTTATTCAAGGCTTGTTGCAACTTCCGCTTTCGATGTTTAAAAATGAAAAGGCAGCGAAAAGTATTTTTATTTTGCAAAAGAAAGGCGCGCATGCAAAAGCACCGAAACAAGCATTGCTCGCACAGCTCCCTAGCTTCTCAAATAAAGAGGCGATGCAAGCGATGGTCGTGAAGCTTGAACAATGGCTGAAAGAAAATCGTTCATAACCTTCTGAATATAACAAATATGTGAAGAAAACGTTTTCGTCCAATTTGTATACTTGAAAAGGGCGATGAACGACCCGTAAAATGAGAGACGTACCGATGAAATTCGCATATTTGCATACAATAATTGTGAACGATGTTAAAGGAGCTGTTTAATCAAATGCCAAAAGTCATTGCGATCAATGCAGGAAGTTCTTCGTTAAAATTTCAATTGTTCAACATGCCGAGCGAGGAAGTATTAACAAAAGGTGTTGTTGAGCGAATTGGTTTTGAAGATGCGATTTTTAATATTACAGTCAATGGTGAAAAAATAAAAGAAGTAACGCCAATTCCGGATCATGCGGTTGCTGTAAAAATGTTGCTTGATAAATTAATTGAACTTGGTATTATTCAATCGTTTGACGAAATCGAAGGAATTGGTCATCGTGTGGTACATGGTGGAGAGAAATTTAGCGACTCCGTTTTAATTACAGATGAGACGTTAAAAGAAATTGAAGACTTATCTGATTTAGCGCCATTGCACAACCCAGCAAACGTTGTCGGCATCAAAGCGTTTCGTGAAGTGTTACCGAACGTACCAGCGGTTGCAGTATTTGATACAGCATTCCATCAGACGATGCCAGAACAGTCGTTTTTATATAGCTTGCCATATGAGTATTACGAAAAGTTCGGCATTCGTAAATACGGGTTTCACGGCACATCACATAAATATGTGACACAACGTGCAGCTGAGCTATTAGGCCGCCCAATTGAGCAACTTCGTTTAATTTCTTGTCATTTAGGAAATGGAGCAAGTATTGCAGCGGTAGAAGGCGGGAAATCGATTGATACATCGATGGGCTTTACACCGCTTGCAGGTGTAGCGATGGGGACGCGCTCCGGCAACATTGACCCAGCGCTAATCCCGTACATTATGCAAAAAACAGGGAAAACAGCCGAGGAAGTCATTGATATTTTAAATAAAAAGAGCGGTATGCTTGGTTTAACTGGTTTTTCAAGCGATTTACGCGATATTGAAGAAGCAGCTGCAAAAGGTGATCAACGCGCAGAATTAGCGCTCGAAGTGTTTGCTGGGCGCATTCATAAATACATCGGCTCATACGCAGCGCGCATGTGCGGCGTCGATGCGATTATTTTCACAGCAGGTATTGGAGAAAATAGTGATGTCGTCCGTGCAAAAGTATTGCGTGGTCTTGAATTTATGGGCGTTTACTGGGATCCGGCATTAAATAAAGTGCGCGGCAAAGAAGCGTTTATTAGTTATCCGCATTCTCCGGTAAAAGTATTGGTCATTCCAACGAATGAAGAGGTTATGATCGCCCGTGATGTGATGAGATTGGCGAATTTAGCGTAAAAAAAGGTGTCCGTATGGGCACCTTTTTTATTGATGTATGCGATTTGTAACGGTTTGATTCATTCGATACCAAATCCATAAATCGTTAATGATGGACGCGAGCGCTGCAATTTCAAAGTTGAGCGTGCATGAGCGAGCGAAATCATTTTCTTCTCCAAGCTGTCGTTGCTTTTCATTAATTTGTTGTTCTAGCTCGATAATTCGATCAGGAATTTTGCCACGAATCGTCTCCCATTCTAATAAAATTTCTGCTTGTTCTTCTTTTGTGTACATATCCCATTCTTTTTGTAAATGTGGCAGGCGAATGCCAAGGCGTTCATCATATATAAAATGTGCACTCATATTATTCTCCCATCCTTTTCGCTTATTAATTTTTATTTTAATCAAAATAGTTATTGAAAAAAAGAAAAATAGCTGTTACATTATTAATATGCGAAATGAATAAATATAAATATATAAGTATTTTTATTCTTTAGGGAGGAACGATTATGGCAAATCCAAAAGTGGTGCTCGCTTATTCAGGAGGTTTAGATACATCGGTAGCGATTAAATGGCTACAAGAACAAGGATATGATGTTGTTGCTTGTTGCTTAGATGTGGGTGAAGGAAAAGACTTAGAATTTGTAAAAGAAAAAGCGCTAAAAGTTGGTGCTGTCAAGTCATACATGATTGACGCAAAAGAAGAGTTTGCGAATGAATATGCGTTAATTGCTTTACAAGCCCATGCGCTATATGAAGGAAAATACCCACTTATCTCTGCGTTGTCCCGTCCGCTAATTTCAAAAAAGCTTGTTGAAATTGCTGAATTAGAAGGAGCGGTTGCCGTTGCGCACGGTTGCACAGGAAAAGGAAATGACCAAGTGCGCTTTGAAGTATCGATTCAAGCATTAAATCCAAATTTAAAAGTGATTGCACCTGTTCGGGAGTGGAAATGGTCACGTGAAGAAGAAATCGAATATGCGAAACAACATCACATTCCGATTCCAATCGATTTAGATAGTCCATTTTCCATCGATCAAAACTTATGGGGAAGAAGTAACGAATGTGGCATTTTGGAAGATCCGTGGGCTGCGCCGCCAGAAGAAGCATACGAGTTAACAGTTGCGCTTGAACATACACCGAATGAACCAGACATCATTGAAATCGGCTTTGAGCAAGGGATGCCGAAGACAATTAATGGAAAAGCATATTCGCTTGCAGAGCTCATCTTACAATTAAATGCATTAGCAGGGAAACATGGCGTCGGCCGCATCGATCATGTTGAGAACCGACTCGTTGGCATTAAATCGCGTGAAGTGTACGAATGTCCTGGCGCGATGACGCTCATTAAAGCGCATAAAGAGTTAGAAGATTTAACACTTGTTAAAGAAGTCGCTCACTTCAAGCCGATCATTGAGCAAAAAATCGCAGAAGTCATCTATAACGGCCTTTGGTTTTCACCACTAAAAGATGCGCTCGTTGCGTTTTTAAAGGAAACACAAAAAAATGTTACAGGCGTTGTACGCGTGAAATTGTTTAAAGGCCATGCGATTGTAGAAGGTCGGAAATCACCGTTTTCGTTATATGATGAAAAATTAGCGACGTATACAGCAGAAGATGAATTCGATCATCAAGCGGCTGTCGGATTTATTTCTCTATTTGGCTTGCCTACAAAAGTATATAGCATCGTCAATGGAGAAAAGAAGGTGAACGTGTGAAAAAGTTATGGGGGGGACGATTTACAAAAACAGCAGCACAATGGGTCGATGACTTTGGTGCATCGATCCATTTTGATCAACAACTTGTTGAAGAAGATATCGAAGGAAGTATCGCGCATGTGACGATGCTTGGTGAATGTGGCATTTTGCCAAAAGAAGATGTTGAAACGATCAAACAAGGATTAACAAAACTATTAGAAAAAGCGAAACGAGGAGAGCTTTCTTTTTCTGTTGCTTATGAAGACATTCATTTAAACATTGAAAAAATGTTAATTGATGAAATCGGTCCTGTTGGTGGTAAGCTTCATACAGGGAGAAGCCGAAACGATCAAGTGGCGACAGATATGCATTTATATTTACGAAAACGAGTGATAGAGATTATTGAATTGATTCGGCAATTGCAACGTGTGCTTGTCGAAAAAGCAGAACAACATATCGAAACGCTTATTCCGGGTTACACGCACTTGCAGCGCGCGCAGCCGATCTCGTTTGCTCATCATCTCATGGCGTACGTATGGATGTTTGAACGAGATCGCGAGCGTTTCGCTGAATCGCTCAAACGAATTAACAAATCACCGCTTGGCGCTGGAGCGCTCGCTGGGACGACATTTCCGATCGATCGCCACCTCACCGCCCGACTTCTCGGTTTTGATGACATATATGAAAACAGTTTAGATGCGGTAAGTGATCGCGATTTTATTATTGAATTTTTAAGTAATAGCTCTATTTTAATGATGCATTTATCCCGTTTTTGTGAGGAACTCATTCTTTGGTCGAGTCAAGAGTTTCAGTTTATTGAAATGGATGACACGTTTGCGACAGGAAGTAGCATCATGCCACAAAAGAAAAATCCAGATATGGCGGAACTTATTCGGGGAAAAACAGGACGAATATACGGTCACTTAATGGCATTGCTTACCGTTATGAAAGGATTGCCACTCGCTTACAATAAAGATATGCAAGAAGATAAAGAAGGAATGTTTGACGCCGTTCAGACGGTCATCGGCAGCTTAAAAATTTTTGCGGGTATGATTGAAACGATGACAGTTCGTCAAGATGTGATGGAAAAAGCAACGAAGCAAGACTTTTCAAATGCTACCGAACTGGCAGATTATTTAGCGAAAAAAGGTGTGCCGTTTCGTGAGGCGCATGAAATCGTCGGAAAGCTTGTGCTTACATGCATTGAACGAGGCGTTTTTTTAGCCGATTTACCGCTTCATGTATATCAACAAGCTTCACCGTTGTTTGAGGAAGATATTTATGAAGCGCTTGATCCGTATACAGCTGTTAACCGTCGCATGAGTGCAGGTGGAACTGGATTTCAAGAAGTGAAGCAAGCCATCGAAAAAGCAAAACAAATGATAGAGGCATAAAAGCGAACGCTTTTATGCCTCTGTTTGTTCTGGTGTGCGTACGACGAGTACATCGCATTTCGCATACCGTGTAATATGTTCGGAAACGCTTCCGATGAAAAAACGTTCTACAGCACTCATTCCTGTTGCACCACAAACGATTAAATCAACTTCATATTTTGGAGCGACTTCTTTTGAAATTTTCACTTTTGGGGAACCGTACTCAATATCTGTGACTACTTCTTTGACGCCTGCATCAGCAGCTTGTTTTTCATACGATTGCAACAATTCTTTAGCGAATTTTTCTGCTCGCTCTGCCACTGTTCGATCGTATGCTTCGATGGTCGCAAATGAGCGAACATCGATAATATGCGAAAGAACGAGTGACGCCTCGTTGCGTTTGGCAATTTCAATTGCCTTTTTAAACGCCCATTCTGCTTCTTTTGAGCCGTCAACTGCCACTAAAATTTTTTTATACTTGTACATATATACTCCCCCAATAAAAAATTTTCCTTACAATTCAAGTATATCATTTTTTGTAAAACAAACACTACGTATTGTCGAAAAATTTATGACGAAAGGGGTAGAACGATGCGTGAGAAGGAACAAAAAGAACAACTTTATTATGATGAAAATGGCGTTTCAGAAGTAACTGAGCAAATTACAGACGCTTACATTAGTGGGGTCATTGAACAAGAGGGGGAACAAAAGAGGCGATGATGCCTCTTTTGTTTCTAACAAGCATAATAAGTGTGTTCCTCCGCCTGTTTGTAGTACGATAAACATAGCAAAGCATGGATGGAGGGATGAATGTGAGGCATGCTATTGTAACGGCAGGGGCGAAAGGGCTCGGGAAAAAAGTGACAGAACGATTTTTAAACAAAGGATATGCTGTTACCGTCCATTATCGGAGCGACATAAAGGCTGTTGAAGCGTTAAAAGAAATGTATCGTGGCTGTCATGAGCGTCTTCATTTTGTCCGAGGCGATGTGACGAAGAAAGAAGATTTAATTCGCATTGTTGATGAAGCTGTTGCCAAATTCGGACGCATCGATTATTTAATTCATAATGCAGGTCCTTACATATTTGAGCGAAAAAAGTTAGCCGATTATACGGATGACGAATGGTATGAAATGATTGAAGGAAATTTAAGTGCGATGTTTCATTTATTTAAGCGGGTTGTACCAATTATGCGAAATCAACGTTTTGGGCGCATTGTGACATACGGTTTTCAAGGAGCAGATCACGCACCAGGATGGATGTACCGTTCAGCATTTAGTGCGGCAAAAGTTGGGCTTGTTTCATTAACAAAAACGATTGCACTTGAAGAAGCGGAGTATGGCATTACAGCGAATATGGTTTGTCCGGGGAATATTATTGGAGAAATGAAAGAAGCAACAATTGCATATGCTCGCCAGATGAAAGACGATATAACGCCGATTGGCCGTTCAGGGACGGGAGAGGATATTGCTCGTGTTGTGGAGTTTTTATGTGATGATTGTTCTGATATGATTACAGGAGCAGTCATTGAAGTGACAGGTGGTCTTGATGTCATTCATCGTTATCGAAAATAGGCTGCCATTGTGACAGCCTATATAATTTGTAGTTCTTTTGGATATGTTGTTAAAAGAAGAGGTCCTTTTTCAGTCATATATACATCGTCTTCAATGCGTACGCCACCGACTGATGGGACATAAATACCGGGCTCAATTGTAAATACCATTCCTGCTTGAAGTGGCATGGTATTTGTTGCGTTCATTGACGGATATTCATGAACATCAATACCGAGGCCATGACCAATTCGATGTGGGAAGTACGCCCCGTAACCTTCTTGTTCAATTCGTGAACGAGCTGCCTTGTCAATGCTTCCGATGGATGCACCAATTTGACATGCATGAATCGCAGCTTGCTGTGCTTGTAAGACGGTGTTGTATATGCGTTTTTGTTCTTCTGTTGGTTGCCCGAATACGACCGTGCGCGTAATGTCGGAACAATATCCATCAAGCACGATACCAAGGTCAAACAAAACAAAATCCCCCGATTGAATGCGATTCATTCCTGGGACACCGTGGGGATGTGCGCTATTTGTTCCAACGAGGACCATCGTATCAAATGCCATCGTGCGCACTCCTTTTTTCTTTAACTCGTACTCAATTGTAGCAATGATTTCTAATTCTGTTCTTCCTTCTTTTATGGAATGAACACCGATATCGACAGCAAAATCGGCTAATTCAGCCGCTTGACGAAGCGTTTGGAGTTCTTTTTCATCTTTGATCATTCGTAACTCATGAAGCGTATCGGTCAAATCGGCGAATGAGGCATGCGGGAAATATGATTGGAGTTGTTCGAGACGACTTACAGCCATATGAGATTTCTCGATGCCGATTTGTTCTGTTTGTACATTTCTCTTGTTCAATTCATTGCTCAACATACGCCACGGATTATGTACATCATCATAGCTGACGATCGCATATGGCCACCCCGCCTGCTTCGCTTGATTTGCATCCATTTCTGGACATATGAGAAACGGTTCGTCATTTGGAAATATAACAATAGCTAACAATCGTTCATGTGGATTGCTGTAAAAGTTGCTAAAATAAAAAACGTTTGCTGTCGATGTAATGAACGCCCATGATGCATTTGTTTCTTTCAATTTTTGTTGGAGTTTACTTATTCGTTCCATCCTGTTCACATCCTTTCTTTTTCAGCTTATCACGAATGAAAAAAGAAGGAAATAGTGCAAAAACGAAGAAACAAAATCATGTAAAAAACGAAGAAAGGAGAAGGAAAGATGAAGCTCACTTATCACGGACATTCTGTTGTAAAAATTGAAACGAACGGCAAAACAATTTTCATTGATCCTTTTATTACAGGAAATCCGCTAACCGATCTAAAAGCAGAGGACGTTCATGTCGATGTTATTTTATTAACACATGGCCATAATGATCATGTCGGTGATACGGTCTCATTAGCGAAAAAGAGCGATGCCCTCGTCATTGCTCCATATGAATTAGCTACGTATTTGAGCTGGAAAGGTGTTCGCACCCATCCGATGCATATTGGTGGATCATTTACGTTTGATTTTGGAAAGATCAAATTCACCCAAGCATTTCACGGCTCTAGCTACGTAGAAGAAAATGAAACGATTGTGTATACAGGAATGCCGAGCGGTATTTTATTTCAGGCCGAAGGAAAAACGATTTATCATGCCGGGGATACAGCGTTATTTTCTGATATGAAACTTATTGGTGAAATGAATGATATTGATGTGGCGTTTTTGCCAATTGGTGATAATTTTACGATGGGACCGAAAGATGCGGCGATCGCAGCAAAATGGTTAAAGGCGAAAATGGTTGTTCCAATTCATTACAATACATTCCCTGTCATTCAACAAGATCCACAACAGTTTGTGTCAATGATTGAAGGGATTGGTCGCGTCTTACGAATTGGCGAAAGCATCGAACTGTAAAAACGTTCATTGAATGCAACCATGTACACCCTTATAATATAAAGTAAGAAACTGTCGAAAAAGGGTGGGACAACTTGACGATTACGAAGCATGAACAAATTTTACAATATATCGAAAGCTTACCGGTTGGAGAAAAAATATCTGTTCGTCAAATCGCGAAAGAAATGGGAGTAAGTGAAGGAACGGCTTATCGTGCCATTAAAGACGCTGAAACAAAAGGCTATGTAAGTACAATTGAGCGTGTTGGAACGATTCGAATTGAACGAAAAAAGAAAGAAAATATTGAAAGGTTAACGTATGCTGAAGTCGTCAATATCGTGGATGGGCAAGTGCTCGGGGGAAAAGAAGGATTACATAAAACGTTAAATAAATTTGTGATTGGCGCAATGAAGCTCGAAGCGATGATGCGCTATACAGGTGCGGGGAATTTGTTGATTGTTGGGAACCGAACGAAAGCGCACGAATTAGCGCTTGAGGCCGGGGCGGGCGTGTTAATTACAGGTGGTTTTGATACAGAGGAACATGTAAAAAAATTAGCGGATGAGCGACAGTTGCCGATTATTTCGACAAGTTACGATACATTTACGGTTGCCACGATGATTAATCGCGCCATTTATGACCAGTTGATTAAAAAAGAAATCGTGCTCGTTGAGGATATTTTAACGCCGTTTGAAAAAACAGCATATTTGTATGTGACAGATCGAATCGAGCGGTGGTATGAGCTCAATCGTGAAACGAAGCATAGCCGTTTTCCAGTCATTGATCAACAATTAAAAGTGCAAGGAATCGTGACGGCAAAAGATGTGATGGGGTATGAGCGCGATGTGCTTATTGAAAAAGTAATGACGAAACATCCGATTACGGTAAGCGGGAAAACGTCAGTCGCTTCCGCTTCACATATGATGGTGTGGGAAGGGATCGAAGTGCTGCCTGTAGTGGATGAGTATCATCGACTTCAAGGGATTATTAGTCGCCAAGATGTATTAAAAGCGTTGCAAATGGTCCAGCGTCAGCCGCAAGTGGGTGAGACGATTGACGATATTGTAACGACCCAATTTTTAACTGAAACAGTTGACGGTATTTTTCGTTGTAACATTACTCCGCAAATGACAAATCACTTAGGAACATTATCGTACGGTGTATTTACGACGATTGTAACTGAAGCAGCTACGCGCGCGCTTCGTTTACATAAACGAGGTGATTTGGTTGTGGAGAACGTTACTATTTATTTTATTAAACCAGTACAAATTGATAGCGTGATCGATATTAAACCGAAATTGTTAGAAATTGGACGTAAGTTTGGGAAAGTTGACGTTGAAGTGTTTAATGAGGGGACGCTTGTCGGAAAGGCATTAATGATGTGTCAGTTGCTTGAACGACAATAGGCTGCGTACGGCAGCCTATTTCGTTTCTTCCGCTTCTTTTACAGCAAGCGGAAAATAATAGCGATGAGCTCGGTATCCTGCCCATATGCTCCCTGCACCGACGAGAAGAAGCACAATGCCAACGATGAGAGATACCGTCGACCGATGAATGAAAAATTGGTTGATCGCAAAGAAAAATACAAATGAGCCGAGCGCCATGCTTGATTTTGCGCTAATCCATTTCCGTTCCATCGGTTTTTTACTGCGGACATATTTTATTTTGTAATACAAATAAAACGAAAGTGAAAAAATGATAAGTATAACAAATATCGGCATATCCAGTCCTCCAAAAGAAAAAATTGTTGCGTGATTATTTTACATCTTTTCGAATCATAATAAAATATGTTTTAATGGAGAAAAAAAGGGAGAAGCGCCATGGAACAAAAAATGCTGGAAATTATTGATCATATTCGACAATTTGATACGATTATTATTCACCGTCACGTCCGTCCTGATCCCGACGCGTACGGTTCACAAGGAGGACTAGCGGAGCTTATTCAAGCGTCGTTTCCAGAAAAAAGAGTATATACGGTTGGGAAAGATGAACCGTCGCTTGAATTTTTACGTAAGATGGATGTTGTTCCGGATGAAATGTATAACGATGCACTTGTCATTGTTTGCGATACAGCAAACGAAGAACGGGTATGCGATCAACGCTATAAGCTAGGGAAAAAGATTATTAAAATCGACCACCATCCAAATGAAGATCCGTACGGCGACATCTTATGGATCGATACAAATGCAAGCTCCGTTAGCGAAATGATTTATGAGTTATACTTAATTGGAAAAGAACAAGGTCTCATTTTAACGAAAGAAGCTGCTCGGCTCATTTACGCGGGCATTGTCGGTGATACAGGCCGCTTTCTTTTCCCAAGTACGAATCCGAAAACATTCAAATACGCAAGCGAGTTAGTTGAATACGGGTTTTCGTTTGTCGATTTATACGATCAACTTTATCGAACGAAATTATCGATCGCACATTTAAGCGGATATGTGTTGCAAAATTTCGAGCTATCTGAATATGGAGTGGCTCATATTGTATTAACAAAAGAGTTGTTGAAGCAGTATGATGCAACACCATCGGAGGCTTCACAACTTGTGAGCGTGCTTGGAAATATTGAAGGGATTAAAGCATGGGTGTTTTTTGTGGAAGAAGATGATCAAATTCGTGTTCGTCTTCGTTCGAGAGGTCCGATTGTCAATGAAGTGGCGAAAAAATACCGTGGCGGAGGTCATCCGCTAGCAGCAGGTGCGTCGATTTATTCGTGGGAAGAAGTTAAACACGTATTGGCAGATTTAAACGAAGTATGCAAGCAACAGTAGAGCGCTTTCTACTGTTGCTTTAATTTTAGTTCAATAGATATATTAGTGAAAAATAAAATCGTTTCGATATCGAGATGGTATTTCTGATTGTCGATGATGTACGTTTTATTTTCAATTGCTTTTTTTAATAGTTCTCTACTTTTATATACTGTTTCAATATCTTTTGCGGTGATATGTTGAATATCTTTTTTTATATCTTCCTCTATACGAAAAGTTGTATACGTATCGATACCATAAGATTTGGCATTGATCACTTTTACATCAATTGATTGGATTGTTAGTCGCTTTTTATTTTCTTTGTTTAGCTGAATGTAATCTTGTTGCCAAATGTTTAAATCGTGTTTTAATTGAGCAATAATTTCTTGTTGCATTTTGAGCAGGCGCACTTGTTTTTCTTGTAAAATGCCAAAGATTTGTGAGAAAACGATCCAACTGATAAGTGCACCAATTGCCGCTCCAGCGAAAAAGCGTTGCCAGCCTGGATCGCGTGTGTACGGTGGAACTCTCATGCGCCATGCTCCTGTGTAAACCAGCGAATGAATGTCATACCTGTTTGTGCCCCGCCAGTTGCCGATAAAATAAGTAAAAATTGTTTAATGACATCACGCGTTTCCCCTTGGAAAAATCCGCGTTCCATGCTGTAAAACGTATCAAACGTACCACCAATAGCTGCAATTAACGCCCAAATTTTTAAACTGCTCGCAAAGCGATACATCATCGTCAGCGGCGGTTCACCGGACAAAAAAGCCCCGAATCCTCCGATGAGTGCCCCTCCAACTAACACGCCTAAAGCAATGAAATAGCTTTGAATAAAAGCAGGTAAAAACGCCGTTTTCATCTCCATCTCGCTCACTCCTTCTGTATACTATGTATATGGGACAAATAAACAAGGTATGTTTTGCTTTTCAGCTTTTATAGAGCATATAATAGAAAAAAATAGAAAAGGTGGGAGACACATTGTCGTTTATCCATCTACAAGTGCGGAGTGGTTATAGCTTATTAAGTAGCACAGTCAAAATAGAGGAACTTGTCACGCGCGCACGTGAACTTCAATTTCCAGCAATCGCTTTAACAGATGAAAACGTCCTGTATGGCGTTATGCCTTTTTATGAGGCGTGTCAAGCGCATGGAATTAAGCCAATTATCGGCATGATGGCAACGATTATGGATGAACATGGCCATACTGATCAGCTCGTGTTGTTAGCAAAAAATAACGACGGGTATCGTCAACTTGTCCATATTGCTACAGCCATTCAAATGAATGATGGAAAGGGCATTTCTTTGCTTGATTTCTCACATCATACGAGCGAACTCATCGGTATGACAAGTGGGGTATACGGTCGGGTGGAGCAACATTTATTGAACGGCGAAATTGAGCAAGCCGAGGCGATCGTTCAAACGTATGCGAAGCTGTTTCAACGTGGCGATTTTTATATAAACGTGCAGCGACATGGCTTACAAGAACAAGAGCATTTGCTGTCACTACTTTTTGAACATAGTAAACGATGGGACATTCCGCTTGTGGCGACAAACGATGTACGCTACATGTATAAAGAAGATGCACTTGCTTTTGAATGTTTACTTGCGATGAAACACGGAAAGAAAATGGCTGACCCGACACGTCCGCGTTTAGCAACAAATGAATATCATTTAAAAAGCGCTCATGAAATGGCCGCGTTATTTTCAAATGGTTATGAAGCGGTCGAGGAGACGGTACGCATTGCCCAACGATGTCATGTGACGTTTGAGTCTAAAAAATGGTTTATGCCGCGCTATCCTGTTCCTTCGGGGAAAACAGCTGACGAATATTTGCAAACGTGGTGTTGGGAGCAACTAACGAAACGGTTTCCTGATCGACCACAAGCATATGTCGCTCGATTGCAATATGAACTGCAAATCATTCAACAGATGAATTTTAGTGACTATTTTTTAATCGTTGCTGATTTTGTGCGTTTTGCTCGTGGGCGAGGCATACTAACGGGACCGGGACGTGGATCAGCCGCTGGATCGCTCGTCGCTTACATACTCGGTATTACCCAAGTGGATCCGTTGCAATATGGGTTATTGTTTGAGCGTTTTTTAAATCCAGCACGTTTATCTCTCCCAGATATTGATATCGATTTTCCTGATGATCGTCGTGAAGAAGTGATTCGTTACATTGAACAAAAATACGGACCCGACCACGTTGCACAAATTGTGACGTTTGGAACTTTCGGGATGCGTTCTGCTATTCGTGAAGTTGGTCGTGTTTTTGAGGTCGACGAACGCGAAATCCAACAAACGCTAGAAACCGGAAGCTTTGATCGTACGCGCCCATGGCACTACGTTGCACAACGAATTGAAGGATTACCGAAGCATACGTCCGTTCATGCTGCCGGTATTGTGATCAGCCCCCGTCCATTAAAGGACATCATTCCTCTTCAAAGCGGGCAGACGACAACATATGTGACACAATATGCAATGGATGCGCTTGAACGACTAGGACTACTAAAATTCGATTTACTTGCGCTTAAAAATTTAACGATGATCGAACAAATGATTCAAAGCATTGAACAACGTACAGGTCATCGTTTGAGTTTTGAAAACATGCCAATTGATGATCAAAAAACGTATGCACTTTTAAGCCGAGGAGATACATTTGGGGTATTTCAGCTTGAATCAGAAGGAATGAAGCGGGTATTGCGCGAATTACAACCGACAACGTTTGAGGATATTGTTGCAGTAAACGCTTTATTTCGTCCAGGACCGATGGAACAAATTCCAACATATATTGCTCGTAAACATGGCCGTGACCCAATTCGTTACATGCATGATGATTTGCAATCGATTTTGCAGTCGACATATGGCGTCATCGTGTATCAAGAACAAATTATGAAAATTGCTGAACAAATGGCGAAGTTTTCATTAGCTCAGGCAGATTTATTACGTCGAGCAATAAGTAAAAAAGACGTTGGACAAATGGAAAAAGAGAAAAAACACTTCATTGAGGGATGCATACAAAATGGGTATGATGCGCATCTCGCAAACGAATTGTATGAGCTTATCGTTCGTTTTGCTGGATATGGGTTTAACCGTAGCCACGCGGTAGCATATAGCTACATCGCATATATGCTCGCGTATATTAAAGCACATTATCCGCTTGATTTTTATGCTGCTGTACTAACAAACGTAAGTGGACAAAAAGAAAAAATGACGCAATGTGTACACGAACTTCGGAGCAAAAAAATACGGCTACTCCCTCCTTCCATTGCACGAAGCGAAGGGCACTTTACCGTTGATGATAACGGTATTCGCTTTGGGTTGTTAGCGATTAAGCAAGTGAGCGTTGCTTTTGTCAAAGAAGTGATTCGAGAGCGTCAAAAACGTCCATTTTCCGATTTTTTTGATTTCGTTTCACGACTACGTATGGAATCTTCACAAAAAAAAGTGATCGAGGCGCTTATTTTTTCAGGTTGTTTTGACGAGTTTCATATTGAACGTGCCACCCTTTACGCAAGCATTGATGTTGCGATTGAGCATGCGGAGTTGATGAATTTCTCTCTTCATGTACAGCCAAAATACGTTCATGCTGAGCCGTTATCGCTTATCGATCAACTAAAATATGAAAAACAATGGCTGAACGTATACGTGTCCCCTCATCCAGTTGAATCATTTTCACATTTTTATTCGATGTGGGGAGCAAAGCGCATGTATGAATGGACGAAAGAAAAAGCGAATCATGGCAAAGTAATTGTATATGTTGAGGAGGTGACGAAAAAGCGGACGAAAAAAGGGGAAGAAATGGCGTTTGTTACAATTTGTGATGATAGCGACGAGTGGCAAGCGATCGTATTTCCGACGAGTTATCGGCAATTTCACGATTTATTGCAACGAGGAAGTATATTGTATATAGAAGGGAAAATAGAGCAGCGCTCGGGCGGTTGGCATCTCATTGTACAGCAAGTGAGAAAGCCGGTATGTGTGTATATCAAAATCGATGAACAACATGCGTCGCCAGTTGTGTTAAAGCAGTTGAAGGATGTGCTAACCGCTCATCGTGGACATGCACCTGTCATTTTGTATTATGAAACGGAACGAAAAAAAGTACAGCTTTCCCATGACTACGCTGTTTCTCCAAACGATGTATGCATTCGGCAATTAGTAACATTGCTTGGGGATGAGAATGTCGCAGTGAAATAAAAATGCTTTACTATTTTTCATTTTTATTATATTTTTATAGAAGTTAAGTGGTCAGACCAGTGGTGGTCGCTTTGTGAGGAGGAAGATGCCGTGTCGTTGTTTGAAGAAGCGCTTCATATGCATGAGCGCTATCAAGGAAAATTAGAAGTAAAGGCGAAAGTGCCGCTAAAAAACGCTTACGATTTAAGCTTAGCTTATTCTCCCGGTGTAGCAGAACCGTGCAAGGTGATCCATCAAGAACCGAGCAAAATATACGATTATACGTTAAAAGCGAATACGGTGGCTGTTGTATCGAATGGAAGTGCGGTGTTAGGACTTGGGAATATCAGGGCAGAGGCAGCGCTGCCCGTGATGGAAGGAAAGGCAGTGCTTTTTAAAACTTTCGCTGGAGTTGATGCGTTTCCAATTTGTTTAAATACATCCGACACGGAACAAATCATTCAAGCAGTAAAGCTACTCGAGCCGACATTTGGTGGCATTAACTTGGAAGATATTGCGGCTCCGCACTGTTTTATCATTGAAGAGCGCTTAAAGCAGGAATTAAATATCCCTGTTTTTCACGATGACCAACATGGAACAGCGATTGTAACCGTTGCTGGTTTAGTAAATGCATTAAAGTTAGTGAATAAAAAAATAGAAGACATTCGAGTTGTCATTAACGGGGCAGGGGCGGCAGGAATAGCGATTATTAAATTGCTTCGTTGTTACGGAGTGAAACATATGATCATGTGCGATTCCAAAGGGGCAATTTATGAAGGGCGACCGTACGGAATGAATGACATGAAGCGAGACGTTGCTCAGTGGACAAACTATGAGAGAAAGTCTGGATCGTTACAGGAAGTGATTGTTGGTGCAGATGTATTCATTGGTGTGTCTGTTGCTGGAGCGTTGACAATGAGCATGATCGAAACGATGAATCGAGATGCCATTATTTTTGCGATGGCAAATCCAACGCCAGAAATTATGCCGGAAGACGCGTTACAAGCAGGTGCAACTGTTGTTGGCACCGGGCGTTCTGATTATCCGAATCAAGTGAATAATGTTTTAGCATTTCCAGGTATTTTTAGAGGGGCGCTTGATGTGCGCGCCAAGCAAATTAATGAACAAATGAAAATGGCAGCCGTTGAGGCAATCGCCAACTTAATTACAGAGGACGAGCTACGTGCGGATTATGTCATCCCTGCTCCGTTCGATCCGCGTGTCGCTCCAGCCGTTGCCGCTGCTGTGGCGAAAGCTGCGATGGAAACAGGGGTTGCGCAAGTGATTGTTGATCCAAAAGAAGTAGAAAAGCGAACACGACAATTAGCTGTGATTGCAGGTGAGCATGAACATGACTACTTCTAAAGTGTACATCGAAACGTTTTGGCAAATTCATCGCATGATTGAAGAAGCAGGTCTTCAACCTGGAGACCGGTTGCCATCTGAACGAGAGCTAGCCGACCGATTAGGAGTCGGACGCTCTTCTGTTCGTGAAGCGTTGCGGGCGTTGGAGTTGCTCGGATTAATTGAAACGCGTCGTGGGGAAGGAACGTTTATGAAACCGTTTGGTGACCATCAGCTTATTCAGCTTCTCGGCTCGTTTATTTTACAAGGAAATCGGGAAAAACGAGATTTAATCGAAACAAAAGTTCTTATCGAACGAATATGTTTGCAGCTTGCCTGCGAACGACTGACGGATGAGAAGCTTGAGCGTATCAAACGGGAGGAACATACGTATCATTCATTTTTTCGGCGAATTGTAGAAGCAACCGATAACTATTTATTGTTGCGCATTTGGCTCGTATTAACCGACTTTTTTAAACACATCTATACGTTGACTCTCCCTTCCGAATTTTATGAACAAATGTGGGTGGCGCTACAAAAACGGTCGTGCGAAGAAGCAATAGCGATGTATGAACAATACGTGATGCAAAAAATGTCGAAAGAGAACTGACACAATATGACAAACAAAGTTGTTTTTATTCGGTAAAGTAGAAATGGACTAAGTAGGGGAGGGAAACATGTGCTGAAAGATTTGTTCTCCAAAAAGAAGAAATATGCTACCATTCCATCTGAACAAGCGAAGCAAGACGTGCCAGAAGGCATTATGACGAAATGTCCGAAGTGTAAAAAAATCATGTACACGAAAGAACTAGTGAAAAATTTACGCGTTTGTATATCGTGCGGCTATCATCATCCGATGTCTGCTCCTGAACGCATTGCGTGTTTGTTAGACGAAGGAACGTTTCATGAATACGATCGTCACCTTCTTTCTAAAAACCCGCTCGATTTCCCTCAATATATGGAAAAAGTTGAGGAGGATCGCGAAAAAACAAAATTAAATGAAGCAGTCGTGACCGGTGAAGGAACAATAAACGGTTTCCCTATCGTTATTGCCGTAATGGATTCTCGTTTCCGTATGGGCAGTATGGGATCAGTTGTCGGAGAAAAAATTGCACGTGCTATTGAGCGAGCGATGGAAAAATCGGTACCTTTTATTATTTTTACCGCTTCCGGTGGAGCGCGGATGCAAGAAGGTGTATTAAGTTTGATGCAAATGGCGAAGACAAGTGCTGCGTTAAAACTGTTTAGTGAACAAGGCGGGCTTATTATTTCAGTGATGACTCATCCGACGACAGGTGGTGTATCAGCAAGTTTCGCCTCGCTTGGAGATTACAATTTTGCTGAACCAGGGGCGCTCATCGGTTTTGCAGGACGGCGCGTCATTGAACAAACCGTTCGTGAGGAATTGCCAGATGACTTTCAAACAGCGGAATTTTTATTGAAACATGGACAACTAGATGCGGTGATCCCGCGTCATGAACTAAAAGACACATTAACGAATGTATTAGACATTCACCAATCGCGAGGTGGAGACGAATGGCATACGAATTAGAATTTGAAAAACCACTTGTAGAATTGCGAAAAAAAATTAGTGAATTAAAAGAATTTACAAAGCATCGCGATGTTGACTTTTCCGATGAAATTAATAAATTAGAAGCTCGACTTGAAAAGCTGGAAAACGACATTTATGCGAACTTAAGCCCGTGGGATCGTGTGCAAATTGCGCGCCATCCGAATCGACCAACAACGCTTGATTATATTGAACGATTGTTTACAAACTTTTTCGAATGTCACGGTGACCGTTGTTTTGGTGATGATGAAGCGATCGTAGGAGGAATTGCAAAATATCATGGATTACCTGTGACTGTCATCGGCCATCAACGCGGGAAAGATACGAAAGAAAATATTCGTCGCAATTTTGGTATGCCACATCCAGAAGGATATCGAAAAGCGCTTCGTTTAATGAAGCAAGCTGAAAAATTTGGGCGTCCGATTATTTGTTTTATTGATACGAAGGGGGCGTATCCAGGAAAGGCTGCTGAAGAACGGGGGCAAAGCGAAGCAATCGCACGGAACTTATTTGAAATGGCAGGGTTGACAGTTCCAGTTGTATGCGTTGTTATTGGCGAAGGAGGAAGCGGTGGTGCGCTTGCCCTCGGTGTCGGAAACTACGTTCACATGCTTGAAAATTCGACGTATTCCGTAATTTCACCGGAAGGGGCAGCAGCAATTTTATGGAAAGATGCATCGCTTGCAAAAAAAGCTGCCGAAACGATGAAAATTACAGCAAAAGATTTAAAACAGCTTGGTGTTATCGATGAAATCATTCCAGAAGTGCGCGGTGGTGCGCATCGAAATGTCGATGAACAAGCGAAACATATTGACGATGTGCTTAAACGTTCCTTGCGTGAATTGCTCCCACTACATGCTGAACAGTTGATTGCGCAGCGATATGAAAAATATAAGAAGATTGGCGACTTTGTTGAATCTCAGCAACATGTGCCGGTCATGTAAAAGGTCATCCATGTCGATGGCCTTTTTTACATGAAATAGACGACTTTGGGTAAACTTTTTGTAGTGAAAAAAAATCAACGTTTTGTGAAACATTTCATTATGTATTGTGTTCGATATACCTTCGTGTTATCTTAAAGTAAGAGGTCATACTTCTTATTTTATTTTTTTAAAGAGGTGAAGAGCGATGAAAAGAATTGGTGTGCTTACGAGCGGTGGCGATTCGCCGGGAATGAATGCTGCTATCCGTGCCGTTGTTCGAAAAGCAATTTATCACGGATTAGAAGTGTACGGCATTTATCACGGATATGCAGGATTAATTGCCGGTCAAATTAAAAAGCTTGAAATCGGGGATGTTGGCGATATTATTCATCGTGGTGGAACGATGCTATATACTGCCCGTTGCCCAGAATTCAAAACGTTAGAAGGACAGTTAAAAGGAATTGAGCAGTTGAAAAAACATGGGATTGAAGGACTTGTTGTCATCGGTGGTGACGGCTCTTATCAAGGTGCGAAAAAGTTAACAGAACACGGTTATCCGTGTGTCGGTGTGCCGGGAACAATTGATAACGACATTCCAGGAACAGATTTTACGATTGGTTTTGATACAGCGTTAAATACGGTCATTGATGCCATTGACAAAATTCGCGATACAGCGACATCTCATGAACGTACATATGTGATTGAAGTCATGGGACGTCATGCGGGGGATATTGCGCTTTGGGCAGGTCTTGCAGGCGGAGCAGAAAGTATTTTAATCCCAGAAGCAGACTATGATATGGACGAAATAGTCGCGCGTCTCAAACGTGGACATGAACGCGGCAAAAAACATAGTATCATTATTGTTGCGGAAGGTGTCGGCAGCGGTGTAGACTTCGGTAAGCGCATTGAGGAAGCAACAGGATTTGAAACGCGTGTGACAGTACTCGGTCACGTCCAACGCGGTGGTTCACCGACAGCGTTTGACCGTGTGCTTGCGAGCCGCTTAGGTGCTCGTGCCGTAGAATTGTTGCTTGAAGGAAAAGGCGGACGTTGTGTCGGTATTCAAAACAACCAACTTGTTGACCACGATATTATTGAAGCATTAGCCCAAACCCATACAGTCGATCAAAAAATGTATCAACTATCAAAAGAACTTTCAATTTAATGTATATTTATGGTATCGTTTCCATATGCAAAGTGTAGGAGGGTATTTATGCGCAAAACGAAAATTGTTTGTACAATCGGTCCTGCGAGTGAAAGTGTAGAAAAGCTTGTGCAACTGATTGAAGCGGGAATGAATGTGGCTCGTCTCAACTTTTCCCATGGAAGTCATGAAGAACATGCAGCACGCATTCGCAACATTCGCGAAGCGGCAAAAATGACAGGAAAAACCGTTGCGATTTTATTGGATACGAAAGGTCCAGAAATTCGTACGCATAACATGGAAAATGGTGCAGTTGAGTTAAAAGCAGGTGCTGAAGTTACCATCTCGATGAAAGAAGTGCTTGGCACATCAGAAAAATTTTCGATTACTTATGAAGGACTCATTGATGATGTACATGTCGGCTCAACGATTTTGTTAGACGACGGACTCATTGGTTTAGAAGTATTAGCTGTTGATAAAGAAGCAAAAGAGATCAAAACAAAAGTGTTGAACGGCGGCGTATTAAAAAATAAAAAAGGTGTAAACGTCCCAGGTGTAAAAGTAAAACTACCGGGTATTACGGAAAAAGATGCAGAGGACATTCGTTTTGGTATTGAACAAGGGATTGATTTCATCGCTGCATCGTTCGTTCGACGCCCTTCCGACGTGCTTGAAATTCGCGAGTTGCTTGAAGCACATAACGCATTACACATTCAAATTATCCCGAAAATTGAAAACCAAGAAGGGGTAGACAACATTGATGAAATTTTAGAAGTGGCAGACGGTTTAATGGTTGCGCGCGGGGATTTAGGCGTCGAAATTCCAGCGGAAGAAGTGCCGCTTGTCCAAAAAGAGTTAATTAAAAAATGTAATGCGCTCGGAAAACCGGTCATTACGGCGACACAAATGCTTGATTCGATGCAACGCAACCCACGGCCGACTCGTGCTGAGGCAAGCGATGTGGCAAACGCCATTTTTGATGGAACAGATGCGATTATGCTTTCAGGTGAAACAGCAGCAGGGGCTTATCCAGTCGAAGCGGTACAAACGATGCATCGCATTGCTTTGCGCACAGAACAAGCGTTACAATATCGCGACTTATTATCGAAACGAAGCAAACAGAGCGGTACGACGATTACAGATGCAATCGGGCAATCGGTTGCTCATACCGCATTAAATTTAGATGTCGCAGCGATTGTGACGCCGACAGTAAGCGGTCATACCGCCCGGATGATTTCGAAATATCGCCCAAAAGCGCCAATTATCGCCGTGACATCAAATGAAGCTGTATCACGTAAATTAGCACTTGTTTGGGGTGTTTATCCACGCGTCGCTCAACACGCAACGTCAACGGACGAAATGCTCGATATTTCTGTTGAGGCAGCCCTTGATACAGGCATCGTGAAACATGGTGATCTCGTTGTGATTACAGCGGGTGTTCCAGTTGGAGAAACAGGTTCAACCAACTTAATGAAAGTGCATATGATCGGTGATATGATTGCAAAAGGTCAAGGGATCGGCCGTAAATCCGCATTCGGGAAAGTTGTTGTAGCGAAAACAGCAGAAGAAGCGCTCGAAAAAATGGTTGAAGGCGGCATTTTAGTTGCTCCAGCAACGGATGCAGACATGATGAAAGCGTTAGAAAAAGCTGCGGCGATCATTACAGAAGAAGGCGGCTTAACAAGCCATGCGGCTGTTGTTGGTTTAAGCTTAGGGATCCCGGTAATTGTTGGGGTAAACCATGCGACATCTATTTTAAAAGATGGACAAGACATTACGGTAGATGCAAGCTTCGGTGCTATTTATCGCGGTCATGCGAGCGTGCTATAATAAAGAAGGGGGACATCCCCTTCTTTATTATTTTGGAGGGATGTGTGTGCGAAACATCTTTTTTCTTCTTTTTATCGTTATTCCAGCGCTAGAAATTGTCGTTCTTGTTTTGTCGGGAAAAGCAATTGGCATATGGCCAACGTTTGTATTAATTGTTTTGACAGGCATCATCGGTGCATTTTTAGCAAAAAAACAAGGTTTGCATACGTTGCAACGGGCAAAATATGAGTTCATGAACGGGCGCATACCAAGCGATGCGCTATTAGATGGTGTTTGTATTTTAGTTGGTGGGACGTTATTGTTAACGCCAGGATTTATTACTGATACAGTAGGTTTTATTTTACTTCTCCCATTTGCGCGTGAAAAAATAAAACCGTGGCTTGTGCGCCTATGGAAGAGGATGTTCTATGAAAAAACATGGATTTACATTCGAAAATAAAAGCATAAGCTCGCCGCTTATGCTTCTTTTTTTCCGATAATAAAGTTCCAAATATCTTGAAAGACGCCAGCATGATGCAACGTTCGCCCAATGACGAGCAATACCGGCCCAACGATTAAACCGAGAAACCCGATCAATTTGAAACCGACGAATAAAGCGATCAACGTTGCTAACGGATCGAGTCCGATATTCGAGGAAAGGAGCTTCGGTTCCATCACTTGCCGTTGTACGAGAACAACGACATACAGCACACCTAGACCGATCGCAAAATGAGTATCGCCGCTCATCGCAGCGTACACAATCCATGGAACAAATACTAATCCTGTCCCTAAATACGGTAAAACATCGACAATGCCGATAATAAGAGCGATCGTAATTGCGTATTCTACTCGCAACACAAGCAAGCCGACTAATACAATAAGTGTTGTAATAGAAATGAGTGTCGCCTGTGCTTTAAGAAAGCCAAATAGCGCCTTTTTTAATTCGGCAAATACTTTTGTCGTACTCGTCTGCACTTTGGTTGGTAACAATTTTTGAAACAATGCTTTTAGACGATACCAGTCTTTGCTTATAAAAAACGTGGCAAGCAACGAGAAAATAAAAATTGTTGCAAAATTAGGCAACCATCCAATGATTGAAGGAATATTTTGTAATATATTTTGGATGAATTGCCCGACCGTTGTAGCAATTTTTGTTCCAACGGATTGAATGTTTGCCATAATCGTGTCTTGTTGAGACGTGTCTAAATTTCTAAAGAGTGTCGCTAGTTGGTTATAGAGCGGAATGATTTGGCTTGCCACAAACTGCTCTATATAAATGACAAGCTTTTGAAAATGATTTGGCACAACTGTCGCTAAATATTGTGTTCCAGTCACGATTTCCGCAACAAGGAGGGTAACGAGCCCTGCAACGAGTGCAAGTAAAAGAATTAAAACAACGATGACCGCCAACGCCCTTGGCATTTTCGCTTTCTTCTCTAATACATCAACGACCGGGTTAATAAAGAAAGCAATCGCTAACGCAATTAAAAACGGATATGTTAGCGTTGATACATAGTATAAGCTCGCTAACCCGGCAATGATGACAAAGATGACAAATAAAAAGCGAAGGGAGCGATATACGTAGTGAGTTGACATGTCCTCACCTCCCGTCTTTTGTCATTTATGACTATTATAATATACAATGCAAAGAAAGAAAAAGTTTCAAAGAAGGGGGCATATTTCATGCAGCCATTTATTTTTTTATTTATTCTTTTCGTTGTCGGTATCATTGCGAAAAATCAATCTCTCATAATCGCTGTACTATTTTTACTTATTGTGAAAAGTATCGGATTAAGTTCTAAAGTACTGCCGTATTTAGAGCAAAAAGGAATCCATCTTGGTGTAACAATCATTACGATTGCGGTCTTAGTTCCGATTGCAACTGGGAAAATAGGATTTAAAGAACTAACGGACTCTGTTCACTCAATTTATGCTTGGATTGCGATGTTATCGGGTATTGCTGTTGCTTTGTTGGCAAAAGGAGGCGTGACATTGCTTGCGAAAGATCCGCATGTAACGACTGCGCTCGTTCTTGGTACTATTTTAGCCGTATCTTTATTCAAAGGAGTAGCTGTCGGCCCGTTAATAGGCGCAGGTATTGCTTATGTAATCATGAAAATAGTGGATATATTTTCATGATTGATTGCTTTTTTATAATAATATTTTTGAATTATGATGTCTTTTAGTTCACAAAAGTCTGATAATTGTTTATAATAATAGTGGAGCATGTACGAAACTATCGTGTATATTCCCCTGCTCGCTTCGTGAAGCGACTAGGTGAATATATAACAAAATGTAAGCATTTTCTTTGCATTTTTATTCAGCCGTTTTGAGCAATCGCTCGACGACGCGTTTTAACATGGGAAAAGGGGAATAAAAGAAAAAAAGGAGAGATGTAAGATGACAGTAACTCGCGGTCTCGAAGGGGTTGTAGCAACCACTTCCACAATTAGTTCAATCATCGATGATACGCTCACATATGTTGGGTATAATATCGATGACTTAGCAGAACATGCTACGTTTGAAGAGATCGTTTATTTGCTTTGGCATCGCAAATTGCCAAACAAAGAAGAGCTAGAAACGTTAACAAAGCAGTTGGGGGAACATGCCGATATTCCGCAACAAATCATTGATCATTTTAAAATGTATCCGCTTGATCAAGTTCATCCGATGGCAGCGCTTCGTACAGCGATTTCATTTCTTGGCTTATACGATGAAGAAGCGGAAGCAATGAATCCCGAAGCGAACTATCGCAAAGCTATTCGTTTACAGGCGAAAGTATCAACAATTGTTGCTGCGTTTTCGCGTATTCGCAAAGGATTAGAACCTGTGCCACCGCGCAAAGATTTAAGTTTTGCGGCAAACTTTTTATATATGCTAACGGGTAAAGAGCCAGATCCAATTGCTGAGGAAGCGTTTAATAAAGCACTCGTGCTTCATGCGGATCACGAGTTGAATGCTTCAACGTTTACTGCGCGTGTCTGTGTTGCGACTTTATCAGATGTGTACTCAGGTATTACAGCAGCGATTGGAGCATTGAAAGGCCCGCTTCATGGTGGAGCAAATGAAGCGGTAATGAAAATGTTGACGGAAATCGGCACACTTGAAAATGTGGAAACATACATTCACAACAAATTGAATAACAAAGAGAAAATTATGGGGTTCGGTCATCGCGTTTATCGCCAAGGTGACCCACGTGCGAAACATTTGAAAAAAATGTCTGAAAAATTGACGAAGTTAACAGGTGAACCACACTGGTATGATATGTCGGTGAAAATTGAGGAGATTGTTACATCGACGAAAGGTTTGCCGCCAAATGTTGACTTCTACTCCGCTTCTGTTTACCATAGTTTAGGAATTGATCATGATTTATTTACACCAATTTTTGCGATTAGTCGCATGTCTGGATGGCTTGCGCACATTTTAGAGCAGTACGAAAACAACCGTCTCATCCGTCCACGTGCCGAATATACAGGACCTACGAGACAAGTATACGTGCCGCTTGAAGAACGTGCATAACATGCATAACAATGGTTGCTCAAGGTGAGAAACTCGCCTTTCTCACCTTTTTACACTACATGATTTGGAGGTCGTTATTGTGATGCAAGGTGAAAAAATTACGGTTACAAACGGGGTATTAAACGTTCCAAACTATCCGATTATTCCATTTATTGAAGGGGACGGGACAGGTCCAGATATTTGGGCAGCCGCATCTCGCGTATTAGAAGCGGCTGTGGAAAAAGCTTATAAAGGGGAGCGCAAAATCGTTTGGAAAGAAGTGCTTGCTGGTGAAAAAGCGTTTAAGTTGACTGGTGAATGGTTGCCACAAGAAACGCTTGATACGATTCGTGAATACATAATTGCCATTAAAGGACCGCTGACAACACCAGTAGGCGGTGGGATTCGTTCATTAAACGTTGCGCTTCGTCAAGAGCTCGATTTATTTGTGTGTTTACGCCCAGTTCGTTATTTTAAAGGAGTACCTTCTCCGGTCAAGCGTCCTGAAGATACAGACATGGTGATTTTCCGTGAAAATACGGAAGACATTTATGCGGGAATTGAGTATGCAAAAGGAACACCAGAAGTGAGAAAATTAATTGATTTCTTGCAAAATGAAATGGGGGTGCGTAAAATTCGCTTCCCTGAAACATCGGGAATCGGTATTAAGCCAATTTCAGAAGAAGGTACGAAACGGTTAGTGCGCGCAGCAATTAAATACGCCATTGAACATGGTCGCAAATCTGTCACGCTCGTTCATAAAGGAAACATTATGAAATATACAGAAGGTGCGTTCAAAAACTGGGGCTATGAATTAGCTGAGCAAGAATTCGGTGATCAAGTGTTTACTTGGGCGGAGTATGACCGCATCGTTGAAACGCACGGAAAAGAAGCTGCAAACCGCGCACAAGCAGAAGCAGAAGCAGCAGGAAAAATCATTGTGAAAGATGCGATTGCAGATATTTTCTTGCAACAAATTTTAACTCGTCCGCGCGAGTTCGATGTTGTTGCAACAATGAACTTAAACGGTGACTACATTTCTGATGCGTTGGCAGCACAAGTAGGTGGCATCGGTATTGCACCAGGTGCAAATATTAACTATGAAACAGGCCATGCAATCTTTGAAGCAACGCACGGAACTGCACCAAAATATGCGGGGTTGGATAAAGTAAATCCATCATCGGTCATCTTATCTGGTGTCATGATGTTTGAACATCTCGGTTGGAATGAGGCAGCAAAACTGATCGTTGACTCTATGGAGAAGACGATTGCTTCAAAAGTCGTCACATATGACTTCGCTCGTTTAATGGAAGGCGCAACAGAAGTGAAATGTTCTGAATTCGCAGATGCTCTCATTCGAAACATGGGAGAATAAAATAAAAAAGGGGATGGAAGAACGTGGGTATGAAACGAAAAAAAATCTCAATTATCGGTGCTGGATTTACGGGAGCGACGACGGCGTTCATTTTAGCGCAAAAAGAGCTTGGGGACATCGTTCTTGTCGACATTCCGCAATTAGAAAATCCGACAAAAGGAAAAGCGCTCGATATGCTTGAGTCAAGCCCTGTTCTCGGATTTGACGCTAACATTATTGGCACATCGGATTATGCGGATACCGCTGATTCGGATATTGTTGTCATCACTGCGGGCATTGCGCGCAAACCAGGTATGAGCCGCGATGACTTAGTCACGACAAACCAAGGAATTATGAAGGCGGTCACGAAAGAAGTAGTCAAGTATTCGCCGAACTGCTTTATTATCGTATTAACAAATCCTGTTGATGCGATGACATATACGGTTTTTAAAGAATCTGGCTTTCCGAAAAACCGCGTCATCGGTCAATCTGGAGTATTAGATACCGCACGTTTCCGTACATTTGTTGCACAAGAGTTGAATTTATCTGTGAAAGATATTACAGGGTTTGTCTTAGGTGGTCATGGAGATGACATGGTGCCGCTTGTGCGCTATTCGTATGCAGGTGGCATTCCGCTTGAAACGTTAATCCCAAAAGAGCGGTTAGATGCCATTGTTGAACGTACGCGCAAAGGTGGCGGTGAAATTGTCAACTTACTTGGTAACGGTAGTGCCTATTATGCGCCAGCTGCATCCCTTGCTGAAATGGTTGAAGCGATCGTAAAAGACCAGCGCCGAGTTCTTCCAGCCATCGCTTATTTAGAAGGCGAATACGGATATGAAGGAATTTATTTAGGTGTGCCAACGATTTTAGGTGGTAACGGAATTGAAAAAGTTATCGAATTAGAGCTAACAGAAGAAGAGAAAGCAGCGTTAGCAAAATCTGTAGAGTCAGTGAAAAATGTGATGAAAGTGTTACAATAGTAAAAAATTCGGGGTGATTCCCCGAATTTTTGCATATGGTCAAACAAAGGGGAGATCAAGGATGCTAGGTAAAAAACGCAAAATTGGACGTTTAATTTCGGACATTTCCGTTGGTGAGAAGCTCGTCTTAACGGAAGCGATCGAAGATAAAGATTTATTGTTATACTTAGGACTCACAAACGATGCCAATCCGCTTTATATTCAACATGATTATGCATCGCAAACGCCGTGGCGACGTCCGATCGTACCAGCTATTATGTTAACAGGTATTATTACATCGGCTGTTTCAAAATATTTGCCGGGACCGGGAAGTCATATTGTTTCGCAAACGATTGAATTTAAACGACCAGTATATCATTATGAGCATGTTGAATTTTTATTTGAAGTGACATCTGTTGATGAAGAAAATAATGAAATTCATATTTCCGTTCAAGCGATCCGCGATGGTGAAGAAATATTAGTTGGATCATTGCGTGTCGTTCCGCCATATCCGTTCGTTGAAGAGAAAGCGTTAGATAACTTTTAAAAAGGGGCTTTTGCCTCTTTTTTGTTTTTTTCTTTTCAAATAACTCGTTATAATAAAAATGTAACAAATTTACGTTGTTGGAGGATGGCTATGTCGAAACGTGTGTTAGTTGTCGATGACGAGCAGTCGATTGTTACGCTGTTAGAGTACAATTTAAAACAGGCAGGGTTTATTGTATTGACAGCTTATGATGGAGAAGAAGGGCTTCATAAAGCGTTAGAGGAGCGCCCTGATTTTATCATTCTCGATTTAATGCTACCGAAATTAGATGGAATTGAAGTATGTAAACATTTGCGTCAACAAAAAGTGATGACCCCTATTTTAATGTTGACAGCAAAAGATGACGAATTTGATAAAGTGCTTGGTCTTGAATTAGGTGCCGATGACTATATGACAAAGCCGTTTAGCCCACGTGAAGTAGTAGCACGTGTGAAGGCGATTTTACGTCGAACGGTGATTCATGAGCAAGAGGAAAAGCAAAATCATAGTGACGATTCGCTCGTTGTCGGACAACTAAAAATTTTCCCTGATCGTTATGAAGCTTATTTTGCACAACAAAGATTAGAACTCACCCCGAAAGAATTTGAACTACTAGCATACTTAGCGAAATATAAAGGTCGTGTCTTAACACGTGATCAATTATTAAGTGCAGTATGGAACTACGATTTTGCTGGGGATACACGCATTGTCGATGTGCATATTAGTCATTTGCGTGACAAAATCGAACATGATACGCGAAAGCCTGTGTATATTAAAACGATACGTGGCTTAGGGTATAAACTGGAGGAGCCGAAAGCGGATGAATAAATTTCGCTCTCGCCTACTGATTGGGCTTGTTTCCGTCATTTTATCCGTGTTGTTTGGCCTAGGTTTGTTATTAGGTCAGTTGTTTCAAAAATTTTATGCAGACACGGTACATGATCGAATAGAGAAAGAGGCAAAACTTTTGGCTTTATACATGGAAAATAAATCGTTCCAATCTAATATGTTTAAGCAACAATTACACGCAATTAGCGACATGTTGTCGGCGCGCATCACGATTGTTGATCGTGAAGGACAGATCATGTTTGATACAAATAATTACGTATCAATTGATGAAAAACGTCATAAAACATTCATTCGAACGTTACTAAAACAAGAAGATCGTCCTGTTATTTTTCAAGAAGAACAAAATGTATATTATTATGCTGTACCATTTTGGCAACGTGACCAGAAGCTCGGACATATTGTCATGAGTTTATCTATGGATGCGATCGAGCGGGTAGATGAACAAATTTGGCTGTTGCTTACGCTTAGCTTAAGCATTGCTTTTTTCATTATTCTTTTATTAGGTATTAAAATTACAAATCAATATACAAAGCCGATTGAAGCGGCAACAAAAGTAGCGATGGAGTTGGCGCGCGGCAATTATAAAGCGAGAACGTATGAAAGTAGAGAAGATGAAACAGGGATGCTCAGCCAGTCATTAAACATTTTGGCGCGGAATTTACAAGAGATGGTGCGTACACAAGAAATGCAACAAGATCGTTTGCGAGCCCTTATTGAAAATATAGGGAGCGGTTTAATTTTAATTGATCAACGTGGCTATATTTCATTAATGAACCGCGCATATAAAGAAATGTTCCATATCGATCCGTCTGACTATGTTCATCGTTTATATTATGAGGCGTTCCCATATAAGGAAGTGATTGCACTTGTAGAAGAAATATTTATGACAGAGGTAAATGTACGTAAACAAATGCTCCTTCCGATCGACATTGAACGGAAACATTTTGAAGTGTACGGAACGCCAATTATTGGGACAAACGACGAATGGAAAGGAATTATCGTTGTGTTCCATGATATTACTGAGCTAAAAAAACTTGAACAAATGCGCAAAGATTTTGTCGCCAATGTTTCTCACGAGTTAAAAACACCGATTACGTCCATTAAAGGTTTTGCAGAAACGTTGTTAGATGGGGCGATGCACGATGCTAAAACGCTTGAATACTTTTTAACGATTATTTTAAAGGAAAGTGAGCGTCTTCAACATTTAATTCAAGATTTGCTTGATTTGTCAAAAATCGAACAGCAAGGATTTACGTTAAATATATCCGTTGTTGACTTGCATGAAGTATTGAAGGAAGTTATCGTTATGCTTGAAGCGAAAGCAAACGATAAACAAATCACATTGGAATGTACATCGAATGCACCGCTTTGTTATATGTATGGCGATTTACATCGTTTAAAGCAAATTTTTATTAATTTAATTAATAACGCGATCGCTTATACACCAGCTGGTGGACGCGTAACGGTTTATGTGGAGAAAGATGATAAAGAGCTACACGTTCATGTAAGTGACACAGGAATCGGAATTGAACAAAAAGAAATTCCACGTATTTTTGAACGATTTTATCGTGTGGACAAAGCACGAAGTCGCAACTCAGGTGGTACGGGTCTTGGATTAGCGATTGTGAAACATTTAGTGGAAGCACATCATGGAACAATTTCAGTAAAAAGTGAAGTGGGGATAGGGACGACATTCACTGTCCATTTTCGTGCAGACGCTTGTGCAGACGAATAATTTTAACGATATATTTACAATTGATTTACCATATATTAAAAAAATATTGATAACATAACAGGTGAAAACCCCTTCATCCAAGAATCCGATTGTCTTGGAATAGGCGAGGACAGCGAACGTTCTCGTCTTTTTTCTTTTTTGGAGGCAATCATGGTAAAATAAGCGTAAATGAATACAAGAGGAGGTTTTCGATTTGGCAAACAAACTCGTTTTAATTGATGGCAATAGCATCGCTTATCGCGCTTTTTTTGCATTACCGCTCTTACATAACGATAAAGGCATTCATACAAACGCTATTTATGGTTTTACAATGATGTTAATGAAACTCATTGAAGAAGAAAAGCCGACGCATATGCTCGTTGCGTTTGACGCAGGAAAAACGACATTTCGTCATGAAGTATACACAGAATATAAAGGTGGGAGACAAAAAACGCCACCGGAATTATCGGAACAGTTTCCGTTTTTACGCGAACTGCTTGATGCATATAACATTCGTACGTACGAACTTGAAAATTATGAAGCAGACGATATTATCGGAACGCTTGCCACCAAAGCCGAAAAAGAAGGGTTTGACGTCGTCATTATTTCGGGAGATCGCGATTTAACACAATTAGCGTCGGAACGTATTCATGTTCATGTCACGAAAAAAGGCATAACAGACATGGAGCGATATACACCGGAATACGTATTTGAGAAGTATGGACTAACGCCTGCACAAATTGTTGATTTGAAAGGATTAATGGGCGATGCATCAGATAATATTCCAGGCGTTCCAGGGGTCGGAGAGAAAACAGCATTAAAATTATTAAAAGAATACGGAACGGTTGAACATGTACTTGCCTCACTTGAACATATTTCCGGAAAAAAATTGAAGGAAAACTTGCAAACGTACCGTGAACAAGCGTTACTAAGTAAACAGTTGGCAACCATTCATCGTGATGTTCCATTGACACTATCGCTCGATGAGTTAGCATGGCAGTCGTATGATGCAGAACGGGTAGCAACGCTATTTCAAGAGCTCGGTTTCACTTCGCTTATGGACAAAATTGGTCAAACTTCACAAGAACAACTATCGTTAACCGATATTTCGTTTGTTACGGTTCAAGCGATTGATGAGCACATGTTGACAAAAGAAGGTGCACTTGTTGTTGAAGTGATGGACGCGAATTATCATCAAGCGCCTATTCTTGGCTTTGCGCTTGTGAATGAGCGTGGACACTTTTTTATTCCGACGGACATAGCTCTCGCTTCATCACGATTTAAAAGATGGCTTGAAGATGAGCAGTGCAAAAAAAGTGTGTTTGATGCCAAACGAGCGATCGTTGCGCTGAAGTGGAACGGTATTGAACTTAAAGGTGTCGATTTTGATCTATTATTAGCTGCATACTTGCTCAATCCGACCGATGCGAATGGGGATGTGGCGGCCGTTGCAAAAACGAAGCAATATACGGATGTACAAAGCGACGAAGAAGTATATGGAAAAGGAGCGAAACAAGCTATTCCGCCGACAAATGTATTAGCTGAACATCTCGTACGAAAGGCGAAAGCGATCGCTTCGTTGAAAGAAACATATATTCAAGAACTAAAGCGAAATGAACAATTTGAATTGCTTGTACATTTAGAATTACCGCTGACGTTCATTTTAGCACAAATGGAATTTTACGGTGTGAAAGTGGATGTTGATCGTTTGGAACAGATGGGAAAAGAGTTTACTGCCCAACTCGAACAAATTGAGCAACGCATTTATGAACTTGCAGGAACAACGTTTAACATTAATTCTCCGAAACAACTAGGAACGATTTTATTTGAAAAACTTCAGTTACCGATTGTGAAAAAAACGAAAACGGGTTACTCTACCTCAGCGGACGTTTTAGAAAAGTTAGCGCCATACCATGAAATTATTGAGCAAATTTTACACTACCGTCAGCTCGGAAAATTACAATCCACATATGTCGAAGGATTAATGAAAGTCGTCCGAAAAGATACAGGAAAAGTGCATACGATTTTTCAACAAGCGTTGACTCAAACGGGGCGTTTAAGCTCTACAGAGCCTAATTTACAAAATATTCCGATTCGTATTGAGGAAGGAAGAAAAATTCGTCAAGCGTTTGTCCCTTCCTCAGACGATTGGGTTATTTTTGCAGCCGATTATTCTCAAATCGAGTTGCGCGTTTTAGCGCATATTGCCAATGATGAAAATTTAATTGCCGCGTTTCACCAAGATCTCGATATTCATACGAAAACGGCGATGGATATTTTTCATGTCAAGGAAGACGAAGTGACCGCTCATATGCGCCGTCAAGCGAAAGCAGTCAATTTTGGTATCGTTTATGGGATTAGCGACTACGGATTATCGCAAAACTTAGGCATTACGCGCAAAGAGGCAGCCGAATTTATTGAACGATATTTTCGAAGTTATCCGGGTGTAAAGCGGTATATGGAAGAGATCATACAAGATGCAAAACAAAAAGGATATGTGACGACATTGCTTCACCGTCGTCGTTATTTGCCGGATATTACAAGTAGTAATTTTAATGTTCGTAGTTTTGCGGAACGGACAGCGATGAACACGCCAATTCAAGGAAGTGCGGCCGATATTATTAAAAAAGCGATGATTGATTTGGCTAATCGTTTACATGAAGAACGACTGCAAACTCGTTTGTTGCTGCAAGTACATGACGAATTGATTTTAGAAGCACCAAAAGAAGAAATTGAATTGTTGAAAAAAATCGTACCAGATGTGATGGAGAACGCAGTATCATTACGTGTTCCGTTAAAAGTCGACTATCATTTTGGTCCAACATGGTATGATGCGAAGTAACGAAAGGGGGGAGCAACCATGCCAGAATTACCTGAAGTCGAAACGGTACGACGTACACTTCTTCCTCTTGTTGTTAGTAAAACGATCGAACGTGTGAAAGTGTATTGGCCAAAAATTATTCAGCACCCTGATGTAGCTACGTTTTGTGAGCGTCTGAAAGGACAGACGATTCACGATATTCAGCGGAGAGGTAAATTTTTGCTTTTTCAATTGGATGATGTCGTCCTCGTTTCTCATTTGCGGATGGAAGGACGTTATATATATGAAAAAGAAGATACTCCATTTGATCAACATACACACATTTTTTTTACATTCACAGATCAGACGGAACTTCGTTATCGCGATGTGCGCAAATTTGGTACGATGCATTTATTTAATAAAGGTGAAGAATTACGTGTCCCTCCTTTATCAAGTATTGGGGTTGAGCCGTTCGATGAGCAATTTACGGTTGCATGGCTTACAGATCAACTTCAACGAACAAAACGTACAATAAAAGCGACATTGCTTGATCAAACGATTGTTGCAGGATTAGGCAATATTTATGTCGATGAAGTATTATTTCGTTCGTCCATTCATCCAGAGCGGACAGCAACGACGTTAACGATACGGGAAATCGAAGCATTACATGAGGCAATTGTTCAAACGATACAAGAAGCGATTGAAAAAGGTGGGAGTACCGTTCGAACATATGTGAATACGCAAGGGAAGACAGGGACGTTTCAAACGCAATTGTATGTATACGGTCGTGCCAACATGCCGTGCCGTCGTTGTGGAAATCCCATTTCCAAAACAACTGTAGCCAATCGCGGCACACATTATTGTAAACATTGTCAAACGTAGTGTAAGAACATTGCCTAGACCTCTTCCATATACTATGGTAGCTTTTCAAGGAAGGGGCGGGCGTATATGATTACATGGTCTTTATTTTTGCTTGCGTTTGCTGTAAGCATTGATGGGTTGACTGTCGGTATTACGTATGGTATGCGGAATGTACATGTTCCGCTTCGTTCGTTGCTGATTATTTCGTTTTTTTCATGCATGACATTTTTAGTAGCGATGGGCATTGGTCGCATGTTATATATGTTTTTTTCGCCAACCGTTGCCAACGCAATGGGTGGGGGGGTATTAATCATATTAGGATTATGGATGCTCATTCAATTTATGCTTAAAAGCGATGATAAGGAAGAAAAATTTTTAATGAACGTAGAAATTCGTTCGCTCGGCATTGTCATTCAAATTTTGCGCAAACCAACGATGGCTGATTTTGACCGTTCAGGAACGATTACAGGGATGGAGGCTGTATTTTTAGGAATCGCCTTGTCGCTCGATGCGTTTGGAGCAGGCGTAAGCGCGGCGCTTTTAAACTATTCGGTAGCGTTTACTACATTTCTCGTTTGCTTGCTTAGCTTTAGTTTCTTATTTAGCGGGTTGAAAATTGGAAAATCGTTTAGAAAGTATGACTGGCTACAAAAATACTCGTTTTTACCTGGGATTATGCTTATTGTCATTGGTATTTTTAAAATGAGATAGGGGTGAAGGTGGTGTTAACGATCGGATTAACAGGGGGCATCGCAAGTGGAAAAAGTACGGTCGCGGCGATGTTCCGTGACTTACATATCCCTGTCATTGATGCAGATGAAATCGCTCACCGTGTCACAGCCATCGACGGTGAAGCGTATCAACTAATTGTTGAAACGTTTGGAAGCGAAATTTTAGACTCAAATGGTGCGATTGATCGACGTAAGCTTGGTGCGATCGTATTTCATGATGAACAAAAGCGAAAACAGTTAAATGCCATTGTTCATCCGCTCGTACGTAAACATATGCTACAACAAAAAGAGCAATATGCAAGAAAAGGAGAAAAAGCTGTTGTTCTCGATATTCCGCTTTTATTCGAAAGTAATTTAGAACATCTCGTTGATCGTATTCTCGTTGTGTATGTAGATGAACAAATTCAACTTCGGCGCCTTTGCGAACGCAATGGCTTTTCGTTTGAAGAAGCATGGGCGCGTATAAAATCGCAAATGCCGCTCGAACAAAAACGAAAAAAAGCAGATGCTGTCATCGATAATAATGGAACGATCGAACAAACGAAACGACAACTATACGAACGCTTAGTTGAGTGGGGTATCCTTGAAAAATAGGACGCCCTTTTTTTATTTTTTTATAGCATAAACACCTTAAAAATGTTATACTATTTTTGTGATTACCGGATAAATAGTATAACACATATATTGAAAGGGGCTATATAATGAAAGCAAGAGTAGCGATTAACGGGTTCGGACGCATTGGACGTATGGTGTTCCGAAAGGCTATTATGGACAATGATGTTGACATTGTAGCAATTAATGCGAGCTATCCGCCTGAAACGTTAGCTCATTTAATAAAATATGATTCGAACCATGGTAAATTTGATGGGGATGTCGTTCCTGTTGAAGATGGTTTAATTGTAAATGGAAAAAAAGTACAACTATTAAATTCACGTGATCCACGACTATTACCGTGGGGAGAGCTTCAAATCGATATCGTTATCGAAGCAACGGGAAAGTTTAACGCAAAAGAAAAGGCGATGATGCACGTCGAAGCGGGAGCAAAGCGCGTTATTTTAACTGCACCAGGAAAAGATGAGGATGTCACGATTGTAATGGGAGTCAATGAACATATGCTTTCTCCAGAGCACGTCATCATTTCAAACGCTTCATGTACAACAAACTGTTTAGCGCCCGTTGTGAAAGTGCTTGATGAAGCGTTTGGCATCGAAAATGGACTTATGACAACTGTTCATGCCTACACAAACGATCAAAAAAACATCGACAATCCACATAAAGATTTACGTCGAGCACGTTCATGCGCACAATCGATCATTCCGACAACAACAGGTGCGGCTAAAGCGTTAGCACTTGTATTGCCACATTTAAAAGGAAAAATGCACGGCATGGCGTTGCGCGTTCCAACACCAAACGTTTCACTTGTTGACGTCGTTGTCGATGTGAAAAAAGATGTCACAGTCGATGAAGTGAATGAAGCGTTTATGCAAGCAGCTCGTGGGGAGTTAAAAGGCATTTTAGACGTGACGATGGAACCGCTTGTATCCATTGATTTTAATACAAATCCACATTCTGCGATTGTTGATGGGTTATCGACAATGGTGATCGAAAATCGAAAAGTAAAAGTGTTAGCATGGTATGATAACGAATGGGGCTATTCATGTCGCGTTGTTGATTTAACAAAGCTAGTTGCGAAACAATTGTTAAAAAATGAAACGGTTGCGATGTCATGACGCTGGGGTTCCCAGCGTTATTTTTCTGCCCATTTGATAAAAAAATAAAAAACGATATTGAAAAAAATATATAAACGAAGTATACTATGTTTCGTGAACTTCTTGAACGCGTGGTAATGTGACTACTTAAAGGGTTAGGACCTCTTTGGACTAACTTTCCCCCGTGGTAGTTATACATTCCAGAAAGCAAAAGAAATTCATCGTTTATTTTTTTCAAAATTTATAAAAGGGGGATACGATCATGGATACAATGGGTCGTCACGTTATCTCAGAACTTTGGGGATGCGATTTTGATAAGTTAAATGACATGGAGTTTATTGAAAAAACATTTGTTGATGCAGCGTTAAAGTCTGGTGCTGAAATTCGTGAAGTTGCGTTTCATAAATTTGCACCACAAGGTGTTAGTGGCGTTGTTATTATTTCTGAATCACATTTAACGATTCACAGTTTTCCAGAGCATGGTTACGCGAGCATCGACGTGTACACATGTGGGCATCTAGATCCAACGATTGCAGCTGACTATATTGCAGAAGCGTTAGGTGCGCAAACGCGTGAAACAATTGAATTGCCTCGTGGTATGGGTCCAATTGAAATTAAACAAGCAAAAGCTTTATAATAAAGTGTAAGAGAAAAAGAGGTGTAGATTCTGCACCTCTTTTTTATCATTCATTGAAAAGTGAGGAGACGAACAGTGAAATGGAAGCATATATTAACAAATCATAATGAAACATCTGAACGTCATCCGGATGAGCAGCTAAAAAGCCGTTATTACAAAACGACACAATCCACTGCATTACAAGTAGTGAAAGAAATGTTTGAACAGATGGACGGGTGTCACATTGTTGCTGTCTCAGCAGAACGAGGAGAAATAAGTGTATCACTCACGAAAGGAAGAAAAGTATTTATCGTCGCAACTATTGTTTCTGTTCGTCCATTTGAAACAGCTATTGATTTTTCAGTTACGACAGAAACAAAATGGCTTCCAATTGACTTCGGATTTAGTCGCCAACTCATTATTCGTTTATATGATCAATTAGAGAAAAGACTCCCATATATCGGATCGGGAATATATGGGGATAAGTAGTTGTATATTCGCCTTGTTTTGTCTACTATAAAAGTAAAATTACTGCTAGGGAGCTGATACATATGAAATGCCCGTCGTGTCACCACAACGGAACGCGTGTGCTCGACTCGCGTCCTGTTGATGAAGGGCGTTCTATTCGTCGCCGTCGTGAATGTGAACGTTGCCATTTTCGATTCACAACGTTTGAAAGGGTGGAAGAAACACCGTTAATTGTTGTGAAAAAAGAAGGAACGCGAGAGGAATTTAGCCGTGAAAAAATTTTGCGTGGTCTTATTAAAGCGTGTGAAAAGCGACCGGTTGCGCTTGAACAGCTAGAGGAAGTCACGCAACAAATTGAACGAGAGTTGCGCAATAGCGGGATCAATGAAGTGAAAAGCGAAACGATCGGTGAAATGGTGATGGAACGATTGTCCAAAATTGACGAAGTCGCTTATGTTCGTTTTGCTTCTGTATACCGCCAGTTTAAAGATTTAAATGTCTTTATCGAGGAATTAAAAGAATTAATTAAAAAAGAACAAGGAGAAAGGGCATAATATGCTCTTTTTCATATGAAGAAGGTCGATAATATGGAATATAGTTGGAAGGAATTAATTGCGGTCGACCGATATATTGTCCACGGCAATGGTGTTTTAAGTGAACTAGATCGGAAAGTATTGACACTTTTATATCAACCGTTAATTGGTGCGCAAGCGTATAGTTTATATATGACGTTATGGAGCGAACTTGAGCAAACACGCTTATGGAGTGAAGAGACGACACACCATAGTTTAATGGCAATTATGCAATGCAGTTTGCCAACGATATACGCTGAACGTTTAAAACTTGAGGGAATCGGGTTGTTAAATACGTATATGAAGCGAACGAATGCAGATGATGAACGCGTATTTATTTACGAGCTTCGCCTTCCCCTTACACCAGAACAATTTTTCACTGATGGTGTGTTAAATGTATTTTTATATGATCGTGTAGGAAAAACGAAATTTCAAAAGTTGAAAAAGTTTTTTTCTGATCGTGCTATCGATCGCACTTCTTTTGTACCTGTGACGCGCTCATTTCACGATGTATTTTCATCGATCCAGCCTGAAAAAATGATTCATAAGTTAGGCGACGAAGCGAAACAAGAAGTAACGCTACAAGACGGGCATCAGTATATAGGAAAAGAACAAGCGATGTATACGATGCAAGATGATATATTTGATTTTGACGCATTTTATGCAGGACTGTCTCATCATCTCGTCCCACGTCGTGCGATTACTGCAAAAGTGAAAGATGCGATCAAAAAGCTAGCTTTTTTATATGGCATTGGCCCGCTTGACATGCAAAAAATTGTGATGAGCGTCATCGATCCCGCAGAACAAATTGATATCGAAGCATTAAGAAAAGCGGCGCAAGAATGGTATCAATTTGAACGTGGTGAGGCGCTTCCGCGGCTATATGATCGCGTGCAACCGTTAGCGGAGCGGACGATGGCGCATGTCGAACCAAAAAACGAAGAAGAATATTTAATGAAACAGCTCGAAACCGTTTCACCGAGACAGTTACTTATGGACTTTTCTGGTGGAGCTGAACCAGCGTTAGCAGATTTGCAGCTAATTGAAGAAATGATGTTTAAGCAAAAACTGCCACCAGGCGTCATGAATGTGCTTATTTATTATGTCATGTTACGTACAGATATGAAGCTTCCGAAAAAATATGTAGAAAAAATTGCTAGTTCATGGGCGAGAAAAAAAGTGCGTACGGTCAAACAAGCGATGGAATTGGCGAAAAAAGAGGCGCGTGAATACGAAACATTTATGAAAGAAAAAGAGAAAAAAGGGTCGAAAAAGCCGATTCGTACTGAGATGTTGCCAGATTGGTTACAAACAGACTATTCACAATTTGAACGAAAACAAATGAAATCGGAAGAAGAGCTAGAACAAAAACGGCGCGAGTTGGAAGAACGGTTGAAAAAGCCGAAAAGTTAGGGGATAAATGATGAAACCAATTCGGGAAACTATCCACCATTTGATGAATCGTCATGATTTTAAAGAGCGATATGAGGCAATGAAACGCGATATTTTAAACGATCCACACGTTCAATCGTTTTTACGTGGTCATGATGTGACAGATGCGATGTTAAATCGCCATCTTGGCAAATTGTATGAGTTTGTACAACAAAGTAAACATTGTGAGCATTGTTCAAGTTTAGAACAGTGTCCTAATTTGCTGAAAGGTTATACACCACATTTAATTTGGCAAGGGAAAAACATTGATGTGCAATACGAGCGCTGTGCTCGCAAAGTGCAAGAAGATGAACGAAAAAAACAACAGTCGCTCATTCGTAGTTTGTTTATCCCGCGTGATATGTTACAAGCATCATTTGATAAGCTAGAAACGGACGATCTTGGGCGTATTGAAGCGATTGAACTTGCGAATACATTTGCATCGACGTATGAAGTAGGTAAACGAATAAAAGGGCTATATTTATATGGGTCATTTGGAGTAGGAAAAACATACTTGTTAGCAGCGATGGCGAATGAATTAGCTCAAAGACATATTGCTTCATTTCTTGTGTACGTGCCGGAATTTGTTCGTTCATTAAAATCATCGCTTCAAACGGATGCGTTTCAAGATACGATTGAATACGCAAAACAAGTCCCTGTGCTTATGCTCGATGATTTAGGGGCAGAACTTATGTCAAGCTGGTGGCGCGATGAGGTGCTCGGACCAATTTTACAATATCGCATGCTTGAACATTTACCGACATGTTTTACATCAAATTTCGATTTAAAACGTCTGACGCATCATCTTGCCCACTCACAACGAGGAGAAGAAGAACAAGTGAAAGCGGCGCGAATGATTGAGCGAATTGTCTATTTAGCTACTCCGATCGAAATGAAAGGAAAAAATCGACGAATCGAAATGTGATAAACGTTCGGTGTTCCCCATATATATAAAACAAGCATGTTTTTGGAAAAGGGGGGGCACCGTTGATTTATATCGTATTTCAAGATGGGCAAGATGCACAACGGTTATTTACGGAATTAAACAAAGCACCACAACCATATGGGAAGTTACTTTATGATGATAAGACAATAACCATTTTTTTTCATGAATCAGATGCGTCGTACATGCGGGCATTATTCATTCCGATTTTGACTTCATGTATCATTCGTGCATTTGAAGCACGTTGGATTTTATCAATTATTTCACGCACGTTTTTTTATGAAAATGAAGAAGAACAACAACAAATTTTACAGCTTACTTACTCGTTTATTGACGGGGAAAGGTACGACTATCGTCTCGGAAAAAAAATGAGTACGCCGCGCGAACAACTTATTGCTAAATCTCTACATGAATGTTTACATGAAGGCGTATTTTCATTTGAGTCGCTTATGACTTTTCGTTTAAAGCCATATTATGATCGGCTTATGCATTATGTTGAATTAGCGATTGATGAATACAAACTAGAACAAGAATATCAAGCGTTCGTGCAATTGTTGCGCGAAATTGTTTCATCACGACAGCCACAAATGAACGTCCTTCATTTAGTATATGAAAATGATACGTTCCAATTTTTCGACGATTGCTTTTTTCACTTATCTTCTCAACAATTAAAGCAGTTTATTGATCGTCGTCTCATGGTGAGTCAGCCGATGTACATTGATACATCTGTATTAGCACCGCTCGTGTCGATGGCACCGGAAAAAATATATATGTATACAGATGCCACAGATGTAGGGATGATTCAAACGATTCAAAATGTGTTTCAAGAGCGAATAGAGCTTCGAACACCTCTTGATTTTCCAAAAAAATATGCTTATAATGACATACATAATGAATAAGGTCAAAAGTGATGATGAGGACATGGGTGTATTTTTACGGTTCACAGAGAGGGAAGGCATAGGCTGAAACCTTCCTAACACGAAAAATGCACTTACCACCTCTAAACTTCAGCAGTGAACAATGGGACGATTACCCGTTTAGTAATTGCTGACGGTTTGCGCCGTTATCGAAATGAAGCCGTTTATACGCTCGCTGTTATTCGTATAAGCGGGAAGAAGGGTGGAACCACGAAACCAACTCGTCCCTCGTTTTTGGGACGGGTTTTTTTATTTTTAAAAAAGGAGTGAATAGCTTTGGCGGATGTAGTAAAAATTACATTTCCAGATGGAGCAGTAAAGGAGTTTCCGAAAGGAGTGACAACGGAAGACATTGCAGCTTCCATTAGCCTAGGACTGAAGAAAAAAGCGATTGCAGGAAAGCTAAATGAGCGCATGATCGATTTACGCACACCGATTGAAGAAGATGGCGCCATTTCAATTATTACACAAGATATGCCAGAGGCGCTTGATATTTTGCGTCATAGCACAGCACACTTAATGGCGCAAGCGGTGAAACGACTATATAAAAATGTAAAACTTGGCGTTGGACCTGTTATTGAAAATGGTTTTTACTATGATATTGATGTCGATGTACCAATTACAGCAGAAGACTTACCAAAAATCGAACAAGAAATGAAAAAAATTGTAAAAGAAAACTTAGACATCGTTCGTAAAGAAGTAAGCCGTGAAGAAGCAATTCGTCGCTATGAAGAAATTGGCGATCCGTTAAAAATTGAACTGATTAACGATATTCCAGAAGGAGAAGTTGTCTCTATTTACGAACAAGGCGAATTTTTCGATCTTTGTCGCGGGGTGCACGTGCCGTCCACAGGAAAAATAAAAGAGTTCAAACTGTTAAGTGTAGCAGGCGCGTACTGGCGTGGCGATAGTAAAAATAAAATGTTGCAACGCATTTACGGAACAGCCTTTTTCAAAAAAGAAGACTTAGACGAATATTTACGTCTTTTACAAGAAGCAAAAGAGCGCGATCATCGGAAGCTCGGAAAAGAACTTGATTTATTTATGACATCACAAAAAGTTGGACAAGGATTGCCACTTTGGCTTCCAAAAGGTGCGACGATTCGGAGAACGATCGAACGTTACATCGTCGATAAAGAGTTGTCGCTCGGTTATCAGCACGTATATACACCGGTGCTTGGTAGCGTGGAATTATATAAAACGTCTGGCCATTGGGATCATTATAAGGATGGCATGTTCCCACCGATGGAGATGGATAATGAGCAGCTCGTATTACGCCCAATGAACTGTCCACATCATATGATGGTATATAAACATAAAATTCATAGCTATCGCGAGTTACCAATTCGTATCGCAGAGCTCGGTACGATGCACCGTTACGAAATGTCAGGAGCGCTTACAGGCTTGCAACGGGTGCGTGGCATGACATTGAATGATGCACATATTTTCGTGCGCCCAGATCAAATTAAAGATGAGTTTAAGCGCGTCGTGAATTTAATTTTAGACGTATATAAAGACTTTGGTTTAACAGACTATTCATTCCGTCTATCGTATCGCGATCCGCAAGATAAAGAAAAATATTATGACGACGATGCGATGTGGGAAAAAGCACAAAGCATGCTAAAAGAGGCAATGGACGAGCTTGGGCTTGACTATTACGAAGCGGAAGGTGAAGCGGCGTTTTACGGTCCAAAGTTAGATGTTCAAGTGCGTACGGCGCTAGGAAAAGACGAGACGTTATCGACTGTTCAGCTTGACTTCTTGTTGCCGGAACGTTTTGATTTAACATATATCGGTGAAGACGGAAAACCGCATCGTCCGGTTGTCATCCATCGCGGTGTCGTATCGACGATGGAACGCTTCGTTGCCTTTTTAATTGAAGAGTACAAAGGAGCGTTCCCAACATGGCTAGCACCTGTACAAGTACAAGTGATTCCAGTCGCTCCATCTATCCATATGGACTATGCGTATGAGGTGAAGCATGCGCTACAAGCTGCAGGTATTCGTGTTGAAGTCGATGAGCGTGAAGAAAAAATCGGCTATAAAATTCGTGAAGCGCAAATGCAAAAAATCCCGTACATGCTCGTTGTTGGGGATAACGAAGTAAGTGAAAGAGCGGTAAACGTGCGAAAATACGGGGAACAAAAGAGCGAAACGATGCCGCTTGATGCGTTTGTTGATTTCATCACAAAAGAAACGCATAAATAAATAGTTGCAATTTTTTTCGATGTTTGTTATAGTGTTACTTGTTGTGAGAAACGAACGTTAGTTGACAATGTATTCCCGTTTATGGTATATATGTTAGAGTAAAAATAAATACTTGTTTGACACAAGCAGAAGCACCCGCTTCTCACCTGATGGACGCCGTAGGGCTGTTAACAGGTTCATGACAAAACAAATGTTGTGAGTGAGACGTGTGGGTGTATTGTGCCCACACGTTTTTTGTTGTGTGCGTTCTGCTTTAACAAACAAGTTTGAAAAAACCGTGGAGGTGGCTAGTTATTAGCAAAGATTTTATTATTAATGAAAACATTCGGGCACGTGAAGTTCGTTTAGTCGATCCGAACGGCGAGCAGCTTGGGATTAAGACGAAACAAGAAGCGTTAGAAATTGCAGCGCGTTTAAACTTAGACTTAGTGATGGTTGCACCAAATGCGAAACCGCCAGTATGTCGCATTATGGATTACGGTAAATTCCGTTTCGAGCAACAGAAGAAAGAAAAAGAAGCGCGCAAAAAGCAAAAAGTAATCAACGTGAAAGAAATTCGTTTAAGCCCAACGATCGAAGAACATGACTTCAACACAAAATTGCGCAACGCGCGGAAGTTCCTTGAAAAAGGAGATAAAGTGAAAGCGACAATTCGCTTTAAAGGACGTGCGATTACGCATAAAGAAATTGGTCAGCGTGTGCTTGATCGATTTGCTGAAGCGTGCGCGGATATTGGTACGGTTGAGACGGCTCCAAAAATGGATGGCCGCAGCATGTTTTTAGTGCTAGCACCGAAAAACGACAAATAACAAAAGGGAGGAACACCTTATGCCAAAAATGAAAACTCACAAAGGCTCAGCGAAGCGTTTCAAAAAGACAGGAACAGGTCAATTAAAACGTTCACACGCATTCACTAGCCACTTATTCGCAAATAAAACACAAAAACAAAAACGTAAACTTCGCAAAGCAACACTTGTATCAAAAGGCGATTTCAAACGCATTCGTCAATTGTTAGATAACGTAAAATAATTTTAGGAGGGAAATGTTATGCCACGTGTAAAAGGCGGTACAGTCACACGCAGACGTCGTAAAAAAATTCTTAAACTTGCAAAAGGATATTTCGGTTCAAAACATCGTTTATATAAAGTAGCAAACCAACAAGTGATGAAATCGTTAATGTACGCGTATCGCGATCGTCGCCAACGCAAACGCGATTTCCGTAAACTTTGGATTACGCGCATTAACGCTGCAGCGCGCATGAACGGTCTTTCTTACAGCCGTTTAATGCACGGATTAAAGCTTGCAGGAATCGAAGTAAACCGCAAAATGCTTGCTGATTTAGCAGTAAATGATGCAGCAGCATTCACACAACTTGCAAACATCGCAAAAGAAAACTTAAACAAGTAATAAAAGAAATGACCATTCTCCCTTGAGGGGATGGTCATTTTTTGTAAGAGGGGGGAGAAAAATGGATTTACAAACATTATTTTCTATGCAACGGCAATTGGATGAGCGAATTGAGACAGAACGGGGATTGCGTGGTGAACGTTTAGTCGAGCGCAAGTTGTTAGCTCTTCTTGTTGAAATTGGAGAACTCGCGAATGAAACACGCTGTTTTAAATTTTGGAGCTCAAAACCGAAAGCGGCCGACGAAACGATTTTAGAGGAATATGTCGACGGTCTTCATTTTATTTTATCGCTCGGACTAGACCTTTCTCTTGATAAGCATGTTCAATGGCCAAACGTTGAAGAAAGCGAACCGCTTGTTGAGCAATTTTTACGCGTATTTGAGACCGTTCAGATGTTTCGCGAAAAGATGGACAAACAAGCATACGATCGATTAGTGTATGCGTATGCACAGCTTGGTCATGCGCTTCAATTCACTGCTGAGCAAATCGAACGAGCGTATGTCGCAAAAAACGAAGTGAATCATGAACGGCAAAGTCACAATTATTAACAACTGTCAAAATGTTTAGTATAATGAGTGTTGTACATAGAGAGGAGTGACATACGTGAAAAAATTAGATGAAACGTTAACGATGTTGAAAGCGTTAACGGATGCGAAAGGTGTTCCAGGGAATGAGCGAGAAGTACGCGAAGTAATGAAGTCGTACATCGCTCCGTATGCGGATGAAGTGACGACTGATCGTCTTGGGAGCCTCATTGCGAAAAAAGTAGGAAAAGAAAATGGACCAAAAGTGATGATTGCCGGTCATTTAGATGAAGTAGGCTTTATGGTGACGCAAATTGATGAAAAAGGTTTTATTCGCTTCCAACCGCTCGGTGGCTGGTGGGGGCAAGTCATGCTTGCTCAGCGCGTGACGATCGTGACGAAAAAAGGCGACATTACAGGTGTTATCGGATCGAAGCCGCCACATATTTTACCTGTAGAAGCGAGAAGAAAGCCTGTTGAAATAAAAGATATGTTTATTGACATCGGAGCTTCGAGCCGTGACGAAGCAGTCGAGTGGGGGGTGCGCCCTGGCGATGCCATTGTGCCATATTTTGAATTTACGGTCATGAACAATGAAAAAATGTTGCTTGCGAAAGCATGGGATAACCGCATCGGTTGCGCTGTTGCCATCGATGTGCTGAAGCAATTAAAAGATGTTGAGCATCCAAACGTCGTATACGGCGTCGGAACCGTACAAGAAGAAGTAGGCTTGCGCGGGGCGCGAACATCCGCTTTTGCGATTGAACCAGATATTGCGTTTGCGGTAGACGTCGGCATCGCTGGCGACACACCAGGTGTATCAGAAAAAGATGCTATGGGGAAACTTGGCGGGGGCCCACATATCGTCTTATACGATGCAACGCTCGTTTCTCATAAAGGATTGCGTGAATTTGTCATTAGTGTCGCAGAAGAAATGAACATTCCATACCGTTTTGACGCGATGCCAGGCGGTGGAACAGACGCTGGTGCGATCCATATGACGATGCGCGGCGTTCCAGCGCTCACCATTTCCATCCCAACGCGCTACATTCACTCTCACGCTGCCCTTCTTCACCGCGATGACTACGAACAAACAGTAAAACTACTAGTCGAAGTCATTAGGCGTCTCGATGAAGAAAAAGTGAAAGAAATTACGTTTGATTAACAGGAGCCGACTCGAACAGAGTCGGTTTTTTTATCAAATATATACGTACAAATAAAAATTGATATAATGGGTGTAGGCTATTTAATATGTTCAGGTAGCGTCAATATGTTAACGAGGTGAGCGTTATGAAAGAAAAAAGTATGCCAAAATATTTGCAATTAAAACAAGAAATTTTAGCTTGGATTCAATCAGGGAAGCTAAGCCCTAATGAAAAAATACCGACAGAACATGAAATTGCGAACCAGTTTCAACTAAGCCGACACACGGTTAGACAAGCATTAGGTGAATTAGAAAATGAAGGATGGTTATATAAAATTCAAGGGAGTGGGACGTTCGTTTCTAAGCCCAATTCAATAGGAAAACAAGAAGTGAAAACAGTGGCGATTTTAACGACATACATTTCTGATTATATTTTTCCACATATTGTTCGTGGGGCGGAAGAGACGTTGCGTGAAAAAGGATATCGATTATTGTTAGCTAGTACCAATAATGATAAAGAGAAAGAGAGGAGCCATTTGGAGACGATGATTCAGCAACCGTTAAGTGGGCTTATCATCGAGCCAACTAAAAGTGCCCAAGGCAATCCTAATCTTTCTTACTATCTAGCACTAAATAATTTACATATTCCATACGTCATGATTAACGAACGTTACTTAGAGATGAGTTGTCCTGTCATTAAAATGGATGATGAAAAGGGTGGCTATTTGCTTACTGAGCATTTAATACAGCTTGGTCATAGAAGAATTGCAGGTTTTTTCAAAACGGATGATTTACAAGGGACTAATAGGCTAAAAGGATTTATTCGTGCCCATCAGGAGTATAATTTACCTCTATCCTCTGAACATTTAATTGTTTATACAACTGAAGAAAAGGAAACGAAACCTTTAGAAATAGCTCGCTCTTTTTTGCGACAAGGTAGAGGGGAAAGAGTGACGGCGATTGTATGTTACAATGATGAGTTAGCAATTAAGATATTGGAAGTGATTCGCCAATTGGGACTACATGTGCCCGATGATATTTCTATCGTTGGATTTGATGATTCAACGTTCGCAACAGCAACTGAAGTAAAGTTGACGACTATTCGTCATCCGAAAGTAGATATGGGGATAAAAGCAGCGGAAACACTTATTCAGATGCTTGAGAAAAACGGAGAAGTACAAGATATTGTTTATCAACCAGAATTGATTGTTAGGGATTCGGCGAAAAATATATAAAAATGTTCTAACAATTTTTAAAAAAACCGTAGAAAAAATGTACGTACAAAATTATAATGGAGGTGATAAGATTTTTTTGATTAGGGAGTGGAGGAGATGCTTGACGAGTTAAAACGGCAAGTACTAGATGCAAATTTACAACTGCCTCGCTATCGGTTAGTGACATTTACATGGGGAAATGTGAGTGGCATTGATCGGGAAAGAGGTCTTGTTGTTATTAAGCCGAGTGGAGTAGCGTATGACCAAATGACAACGGATGATTTGGTTGTTGTAGATCTAGAGGGTAGGGTTGTAGAAGGGAAACGAAAACCATCGTCGGATACGTTAACCCATTTAGTATTGTATAGTTCTTTTCCTTCGATTGGTGGGATTGTCCATACTCACTCCCTTTGGGCAACAATTTGGGCACAGGCTGGAAGAGGGATTCCAGCGCTAGGGACGACGCATGCTGACTATTTTTATGGCGAAATTCCATGCACCCGGCCGATGACCAGCGAGGAAATTCAAGGGGCGTATGAACTTGAAACCGGCAAAGTAATCACCGAAACGTTCCGGTTTCTCGACCCGCTACAAGTACCGGGCATTTTGGTGCATGGACATGGACCGTTTGCTTGGGGCAAAGATCCGGCCGATGCCGTCCACAATGCTGTCGTTTTGGAAGAAGTGGCGAAAATGGCGGCAAGAACGTACATGCTCAATCCAAATGCACAGCCGATCAGCCAGTCGCTACTTGACCGCCATTATTTACGCAAGCATGGCGTAAACGCTTACTATGGCCAATAAGGGAGGAAAACTGAGATGGGGAAAAAGTACGTCATTGGTATCGACTATGGGACGGAATCGGGACGCGCCGTTCTCGTTGATCTGGAAGGGAACGAAATTGCGGACCACGTCACCCCGTATCCTCACGGAGTCATTGATGAAGTGTTACCGGAATCGAACGTACAACTAGAACCAGACTGGGCGCTGCAACACCCTGGTGATTATATCGAAGTGTTGGCGACTGCAGTCCCGGCCGTTTTGCAAAAGTCTGGAGTGAGTCCGTCTGATGTCATCGGGGTGGGGATCGATTTCACGGCTTGCACGATGCTGCCGGTTGATGCTTCTGGCGAGCCGCTTTGTCTAAAGCCAGAATTCAAGAGCCGTCCGCACAGTTGGGTGAAATTGTGGAAGCACCATGCCGCTCAGGATGAGGCGAACTTGCTCAATGAAATTGCGGCCAAACGAGGCGAAGCATTTTTGCCGAGATACGGCGGAAAAATTTCATCCGAATGGATGATTGCGAAAATTTGGCAGATTTTAAACGAAGACACGGAGATTTATGAGCAAACTGACCTTTTTCTGGAGGCGACTGACTGGGTCATTTTCAAAATGACTGGGAATATCGTCCGCAACAGCTGCACGGCCGGTTATAAGTCGATTTGGCATAAACAAGACGGCTATCCGAGCAAGGAGTTTTTCCGAGCGCTCGATCCGCGGCTGGAACACTTGACAGACACGAAACTGCGCGGCCCGATCGTTCCGCTTGGTACGAGAGCAGGCGTGCTGACGAACGAAATGGCCGCTATGACGGGCCTCCTTCCGGGAACAGCTGTCGCCGTCGGAAATGTCGATGCCCATGCGGCCGTACCAGGCGTCGGAGTCGTCGAGCCAGGCAAACTGGTGATGGCGATGGGAACCTCGATTTGCCATATGCTGCTGGGCACAGAAGAAAAATACGTCGAAGGCATGTGCGGCGTTGTGGAAGACGGCATCATTCCCGGATATTTCGGTTACGAAGCCGGCCAGTCGGCGGTGGGGGACATTTTTGCTTGGTATGTCGAACAAGGCGTTCCGGCTTATGTGAAAGAAGCAGCGGAAAAAGAGGGAGTTAGTGTCCATGAGTGGCTTGAAAAGCGAGCCGCTGCCTATCGGCCGGGGGAAACAGGACTGCTCGCTTTAGACTGGTGGAACGGAAACCGTTCAGTATTGGTCGACACGGATTTAACCGGGTTGATCATCGGTTATACGTTGCTGACGAAACCGGAAGAAATTTACCGTGCATTGCTTGAAGCAACGGCCTTCGGTACACGGAAAATTATCGACGCCTTTGTTGAAAGCGGTATCAATGTGGATGAGCTGTATGCATGTGGCGGATTGCCACAAAAAAATAATTTACTCATGCAAATTTATGCCGATGTAACCAACCGTGAGATTAAAATTGCAGCGTCGAAGCAAACTCCAGCGGTAGGAGCTGCTATGTTCGCGGCGGTCGCGGCCGGCAAAGAGAACGGAGGTTATGAATCAATCGTTGAGGCGGCGCGAAACATGGGAAAAGTGCGTGAAGAGACGTTCAAACCGATTCCGGAGAATGTGGCAATGTACGAGCAGTTGTATCAAGAATATACGAAATTGCATAACTACTTCGGCCGTGGGGAAAACGATGTGATGAAGCGGCTTAAACATTGGAAAGAGACCGCACGGGCGGTGAAAGAATCTATAAGTTTATCGTGAATAGGGAGGGAGAATCGTGTTATTATTACGTCCTTATGAATTTTGGTTTGTGACAGGAAGTCAGCATTTATATGGGGAAGAGGTATTACAACAAGTGGAAGGGCATTCGAGAACGATCGTCAATGAGTTGAATCGTGATTCCGTGTTCCCGTTCTCCTTCGTTTTCAAATCGGTCGTAACAACGCCAGAAGAAATTCGGAACGTTTGCCTTGAGGCGAATGCGAGCGAACAATGCGCCGGAGTCATTACTTGGATGCATACGTTCTCGCCAGCGAAGATGTGGATTGGCGGCCTGTTGGAGTTGCGAAAACCATTATTGCATCTTCATACGCAGTTTAACCGTGATATTCCATGGGACAGCATCGATATGGACTTTATGAACTTAAACCAATCGGCTCACGGTGACCGGGAATACGGATTTATCGGTGCGAGAATGGGAGTGGCCCGGAAAGTGGTTGTTGGTCATTGGGAAGACCAAGAAGTCCGGGAGCGGCTGGCGAAATGGATGCGGACGGCCATCGCCTTTGCGGAAAGCCGCCAGCTCAAAGTGGCTCGTTTCGGTGATAACATGCGTGAAGTGGCGGTAACGGAAGGGGACAAGGTGGGAGCGCAAATTCAATTCGGTTGGTCGGTCAATGGTTATGGTGTCGGGGATTTAGTGCAATCGATTCGTGGTGTTTCTGAACAAAGCATTAACGAACTGCTTGATGAATACGTCGAACTGTATGACATGGTACCTGCCGGCCGTCAAGATGGATCTGTTCGCGAATCCATCCGCGAACAGGCTCGGATTGAGCTTGGGTTAAAAGCCTTTTTGCAAGATGGCAACTTCACCGCCTTTACGACGACGTTCGAGGACTTGCATGGTATGAAGCAACTCCCAGGACTTGCGGTTCAACGGCTCATGGCAGAAGGATATGGATTTGGCGGCGAAGGAGATTGGAAAACAGCCGCCCTCGTCCGATTGATGAAAGTGATGGCCGATGGCAAAGGGACGTCGTTCATGGAAGACTACACGTACCACTTTGAGCCGGGCAACGAACTGATTCTCGGCGCTCATATGCTCGAAGTATGTCCGACGATAGCGGCAACGCGACCGCGCATTGAAGTTCATCCGCTTTCCATTGGCGGAAAAGAAGATCCAGCCCGCCTCGTGTTTGACGGCGGCGAGGGCGCGGCGGTCAATGCTTCGCTGATCGATTTAGGGCACCGCTTCCGTCTCATTGTCAATGAAGTCGATGCGGTAAAACCGAAACACAACATGTCGAAATTGCCAGTTGCCCGCATTTTATGGCAACCGCGCCCATCGTTGCGCGATTCGGCTGAAGCATGGATTTTAGCTGGCGGCGCGCATCATACGTGTTTCTCATTTGCGGTTACAACAGAACAATTGCAAGACTTTGCGGAAATAATCGGTGTGGAGTGTGTAGTGATTAATGAACATACTTCTGTCGCATCGTTCAAAAATGAATTGAGATGGAATGAGGTGTTTTGGGGTAGAAAACAAGGTTTACTATAATTTTAACATATAAGGAAAATATTTTATTTTGTTAGAAGGATAAAATAGACCATCGGTGAATGCAAGAACATAGTAAAAAGGATGATAATAATGGTTGTGCAAAGAAATAAAAAAAATAATTATATACTTTGCTATACTAGATTACCCGAAGAAGATATCATTTACTCTGAAAAGTTAGCCTATAGCATGCATCTTGCCTATAGTGACGATGGAGAAAATTTTGAACCGTTAAACCACAATTTCGGAATTTTGTTTGCGAGGGCAACCGAGAATGATAATGGCTCTCTAAATGCGAAAAGTTTGAAAAATCCATATATTTTTTACCTGGCAGACGGGACTTTTGGGGTAGTGGCTGTTCGTACAGAGTCAGATGGTACGAATGATGAAGAAAGTAAAGGAAAAGTTCTCGTTTTTTCATCATCTGATTTACTACAATATGAAGAAATTGGCTTGCTTGATTTAAAGGGAGACGCATTTGTTAACGATGTAGTTTGTAATTACGACGATGAAAAAAAGGGCTATATAATCAAATGGAATGATCACTTAGGAAATTATTATATGAATTTTATAGGAGACATTTTGAAACTACGCGATGTCTCCCATCCTGAGCCTGTAGAACCCTTTCAACTACGGTCTATGCGACCAAAAATACAAGGAGTTGTTCCTAGGAATATTATACAAGTTTCTGAAGAAATAGCCCACAGATTAATTTGTAAGCTCACAGTACCTGTCAACATTAAAATGGAAGTTCCAGAAAAAGTTATTGTTAAAACCGAAAGAGATTTGGAAAATGTGAAAGCAATCGCGATATATAGTGATAACACAACTGACATCAAACGAGTGAAATGGAATAAAAATGATATAGACTGGAGTAGACCTGGGGTTTATAGGGTAACCGGTACAGTACACCAAGATCGTTATCCATTTCCGATCGCCATTGACAGAGCGGACCCATGCATCACGAAATGGAATGGAAAGTACTATTTTATAGCTACGAATGATGCGGATGGAAACCACTCCTTATATATAAGGGAAGCAGACACGATTCCAGGATTAGTTCATGCTGAAGAAATACTGATACTTGATTCAGAGACATATGAAGATATTAAAGGTTTATTGTGGGCACCAGAGTTTCATATTATTGGTAATGACCTTTACATTTTTCATGGTGCAACGTCGGATGGCTTTTACTATGAACAATCACATGTCATGAAATTACGAAGGGGCGGTAACCCCACTTGTGCAAATGATTGGTCAAGGCCATATCGTGTTTTAAAGAAAGATGGCACATATTTATGCGAAGCGGGAAGGACAATATCTTTAGATATGACCGTAATTCCCTGGAATGGGGAGTACTATGTAGTCTGGTCTCAGAGGGAGTTTATACCACAGGATCTTGGAGCGTGGCTCTATATTGCAAAAATTGATCCAAATGAACCTTGGAAATTAGTTTGCGATCCGACAGTACTTACTAAACCTGAGTATGGGTGGGAAAATAACAATGTCTTTGTGGTTGAAGGACCATTCGCTCTAATTAGGGACAATAGGTTATTTTTAACATATTCTGGATCATTAATAGATGAAACATATGTTATAGGGCTGTTGACGGCTGAAAAAGGTTCGGACTTAATGGATCCTACTTCTTGGAAAAAGTGTAACTATCCATTGCTTACCTCGATGAGTGTTGTAGGTGAATATGGTCCAGGACATAATTCCTATATATCAGATGATTATGGAGTTATATGGAACGTGTATCATGCAAGACCAGGGATAAAAGCTCCTCGTTCTTCTGGGATTCGGAGGGTACATTTTGATATAGATGGTTATCCGAGGTTAGACTTAACAGAGGATAGGGACATTAACAAAGATTTAAGCAAAATAGCTATTGATGTTGTTTTAGTTTGAAAATAGAAAGGGAGAGTGACAGATGGCTGAAAAAACAGCAACGATGATCATAGAGAAAGATTTCAAAGTCGCTGAAATCGACAAACGTATCTATGGTTCGTTTATCGAGCATCTTGGTCGTGCTGTATATGGAGGAATTTATGAACCGGGTCATCCCGAAGCTGATGAAAATGGTTTTCGTCAAGATGTTATTGAATTGGTGAAAGCATTGCAAGTGCCAATTATCCGATATCCAGGTGGAAATTTTGTGTCTGGTTACAACTGGGAAGATGGAATTGGTCCAAAAGAAAAACGCCCACGACGGCTTGACTTGGCATGGAAGACGATCGAAACAAATGAGGTTGGATTGAATGAATTTATTGATTGGACAAAGATGGTCGGAGCCGAAGTGAATATGGCCGTCAACTTAGGCACGCGAGGCATTGATGAGGCACGAAACTTGGTCGAATACTGCAACCACCCATCGGGCTCGTATTACAGCGATTTGCGTATTTCTCATGGCTATAAAGAGCCACATAAAATTAAAACATGGTGTCTAGGTAATGAAATGGATGGCCCGTGGCAAATTGGTCATAAGACAGCTGTTGAATATGGAAGGATTGCTTGTGAAGCAGCCAAGGTGATGAAATGGGTGGATCCGACAATTGAACTTGTGGCGTGTGGAAGTTCTGGAAGAAATATGCCGACATTTGCGGAATGGGAGGCGACTGTTCTCGATCACACGTACGAGCATGTTGATTATATTTCCTTACATCAGTACTTTGGAAACCGAGATAATGATACGGCAAATTACTTAGCCATGTCGTTGGAAATGGATGATTTTATTCGATCTGTTGTAGCGATTGCTGATTATGTGAAGGCGAAAAAGCGCAGTAAGAAAACAATCTATCTTTCGTTTGATGAATGGAACGTATGGTATCATTCCAATGAAAATGATAAGCGGGTTGAGCCTTGGACGATTGCTCCACCTTTATTGGAAGATATCTATAATTTTGAGGATGCACTTCTTGTTGGTTGTATGCTTATTACACTAATGAAACATGCAGATCGAGTGAAAATTGCTTGTCTAGCTCAGTTAGTTAATGTCATTGCACCAATCATGACGGAAAAGAACGGTCCAGCATGGAAGCAAACGATTTATTACCCATTTATGCATGCTTCTATTTACGGAAGGGGAGTAGCGCTTCATCCAATCGTTTCTAGCCCGAAATATGATAGTAAAGATTTTACGGACGTCCCATACCTAGAATCAATCGCTGTTTACAATGAAGAGAAAGAGGAAGTAACGATATTTGCGGTTAACCGTGATATGGAAGCACCATTATTACTCGAATGTGACATTCGCAATTTTGAAAATTATTGTGTCATTGAACATATTGTCTTGGAGTGTGACAATGTAAAGCAAACAAATTCAGTACAATCGTTCCCTGTTGTTCCTCATCGAAATGGTGATGCTCGATTGCTGGATGGAAAGTTGCTAACTAAGCTATCGAAGCTATCATGGAACGTCATTCGTTTGGCTAAACATTAAATAAAGGATTCTTTCCAAATGTATGATGATTTTTGATTATTTGTGAACAGTTTAATAAAGATGTGAGGGTTGTAACTTTTCTCTCCAAGAGTCAAAAAACTAACTCGAAGCACATATGTGTTTCGAGTTAGTTTTTTTTTATACAAGTGCCGCTTATGCTTTTTTTGGCTCTTATTTTAGCTGTTCTTCTTCATTCATCGCTCTTGAAATGGAAAGCTGCGTTTCGTGTATCTTTTTTCTTACCAGCTGTTACGTCGCTTGTGGCGTATTCAATTATTTTTTCAATTATGTTAATGAACGATGGCTTGATCAATCAGCTATTAGAGTGGTTAGGAATCGGAGCAATTCCGTGGTTATCTCATCCATTTTGGGCGAAAGCATCTCTTATTTTAGCGATGACATGGCGTTGGGTTGGATATAACATGGTCATTTATTTAGCTGCTCTACAAAATATTTCTGAAGATTTATATGAAGCTGCAAGTATAGATGGTGCTAGCAAGGTAAGGCAATTTTTTCCAATTACCATTCCACAACTAAAGCCAGTCATTCTATTTACAGCAATTTTGTCAACGATTGGGACACTCCAATTATTTGATGAACCATATACGTTGACAAAAGGTGGACCGAGCGATGAGACGTTAACGATAGGAATGTATTTATATCAAACAGGTTTTCGTTATTTTGACTTTGGATACGCCTCAACCATCGCATATGTCATTGTCGTTTTAATTGCTATTTTGAGCTTTATTCAGTTTAAAGTATCGGGGGATGAGCGATGAAAAAAATAGGTTTATACGTGACGCTGACCATTGGGGCGCTCATTTCGTTATTTCCGTTTTATTGGGCGTTTATCGGTGCGACGAATGAAAGTGGAAAACTGTTTTCGAAACAGCTTTCATTTACTCCTGGAACGAAGTTAATCGAAAATGTCATAAATTTAAATGAATCCATCGGAATTAGTCGGGTCATGTTTAACTCGCTGTTTGTATCGCTAACGTACACATGCGTTAGTTTATTGGTTTGTACCATGGCTGCATATGCATTTGCCAAGTTCGAATTCAAAGGAAGAGATACGATTTTTGCTATTTTTCTCTTGTCGATGATGATTCCATATCATGCAACCGTTATCCCATTGTTTAAAATGATGGCTGCGTTTGGATGGTTAAATACGTATAAAGCATTAATTTTTCCGAATTTGGCTTATCCATTTGCAATTTTTTTAATGAGGCAAAACATGTTGGCATTTCCTAATGCTCTCATTGAAGCAGCAAGAATAGACGGGGCAGGAGAATGGCGTATTTTCTTTCGCATCGTATTGCCGTCCATGAAACCAGCGCTTGCAGCGACAGCTATTTTTCTATTTATGTACCAATGGAATAGTTTTTTATGGCCGCTCATTGCTGTTTCGTCAACAGATATGTACACGTTCCCGGTTGCGCTTTCTAGTTTATTTGGGCTATCGCGTATTGATTATGGGCAAGTGATAATACAGACGCATTTGAGCGTATCAAAATTCAATATGGAACATCACTTGTCTACCCAATTAGTTCAATTGGTGCACACGTATTCGCTGTACCTAACCATCAAACAGGGCGTGTGACCCCTTTGGAAACAAGAGCGCATGTTGCTATGTTTGGAGCGTTTGGGTACGAATTAGATGCCACCGCTTTAACCGCCCAGGAAAAACAACAGGTGAAAGAACAAATTTTGTTTTTTAAACAACATCGAAAGCTTTGGCAATACGGTACGTTTTACCGTTTACTTAGTCCATTCGAAGGGACGGATGCTGCTTGGATGGTTGTTTCAGATGACAAAAAGGAGGCGATTGTTGTCTTTTATCGTCTTTTAGCTAAACCAAGTCCTCCATTCGTGAGGCTTCACTTAAAAGGATTAGATGTATCGTTTAAATATGAGGTAAAGATGGAGAAACAGACGCAAGTGCTCTATGGAGATGAGCTTATGCATATCGGTCTCTTTATCCCACCGTTTTACATGGGGACGGTAAAAACAGAGGAGACAGTCATGATTGGAGATTATGTATCTTGCTTGGCGGTGTTAAAGGCAGTCGATTAGGAGGAGAAATATATGGATGAGCTAGTACGTGATTTTGCTCGATTATTCGGTGAAGAAGGGAAAGAAGTACATACTTTCTTCGCCCCCGGCATCGTTCGCATCGGGGAATTTTCTTGGCACTTAATGGAACGAACAGAAGGAGATATTGATTTTTCTTTTTTTGATGAAGTAGTGAAAAAGTTGAAAGAGAATGGGCTTTCAATTATGTTTGGTACGCCGACCGCGACATTTCCCGCTTGGTTAGCAAAAAAACATCCAGACATTTTATCTAAAGACGAGTTTGGGCGTATTCGTGTTTTTGGTGGAAGAAGACAATATTGTTTTAATTCAACAACATATCGCTTATATGCGGCAAATATAACGAAGCAGCTTGTGACACATTACAAAGGTGAAGAAGCGATTATTGCTTGGCAAATTGATAATGAATTTGGACATGAAGGAAGTGATATGTGTTATTGTGAACAGTGCCATCGAGAATTTCAACAATTTTTGAAAGAGAAATATAAGCAAATTGATGTGTTGAATGAAGCGTACGGAACAATTTTTTGGGGACAGACATACAACGATTTTTCAGAAATTCCAATGCCATCGAAAACAATTACAACGCATAATCCATCTTTGCAGTTAGATTGGGCTCGTTTTCGTTCATTTTCTGTCAACCGTTTTGCTCATGAAATGACAAACATTGTAAGAAAACATAAAGGTTCTCATCAGCAAGTGACAACAAACGTATCCGGTGGCTTCTTTAACAAATGGTTTGATCATGAGGAAAATGTTCGTCTCATGGACTTCGTGTCTTATGATAACTACCCTGTATGGGGAGGGCTAGACGAGCCGATTTCCCCGGCAGCGATTGCGATGAGCCATGATTTTAATCGCGGATTGCTTGGGAGAAACTATTGGATTGTTGAAGAACTTATGGGAGCGCAAGGGCATGAGATGATTGGATATTTACCGCGGCCGAATCAAGCAAAAATGTGGTCGTATCAGGCGTTCGCCCACGGATGTACGAATATGTTATATTTTAGTTGGCGTGGAATGGATCGAGGGGCAGAGCAATTTTGTTATGGGATTGTAGATCATAGTAATATACGAGGCAGAAAATACAAAGAAGTACAATCGGTTTTTTCACATGTTCCGAAATTTGAACATGTGTTACAATCGCCTATTCAAGCAGATATAGCTGTCTTATATGATTACGACAACATTTGGTCGTGGCGTTTTCAGCCACAAAGCAAGGCGTTTGATTTTACAACGGAGCTTCTTCGATTGTATGAGCCGTTTTATCGTTTAAATGCGAACATTGACGTTATTCCTGTGTCGCGTGATTTTTCAACATATAAAGTACTCCTCGTCCCAGTGTTACAAATCATCGATGAAACGTTGTCCGAAAAATTGAAAACGTTTGCCCGATGCGGTGGGACGATTATATTTTCTTTCCGCACGGGATTGAAAAATAAACAAAACAACATCCATTTTAAACATATATTACCTGCATATGTGAGCGACCTTGTTGGTGCGCATATTCACGAAGTGGAGTCGCTTGCTTATCGTCGTGTTCCAATCGTTGGTGAAGGACGATGGAAAGATCGAAAAGCTATGTGTTCCGTTTGGCGCGATTTGCTTGAGCCAACAACGGCTACTGTGTTATATCGATATGATGATCCATTTTATCCGCTCGCAGCGATAACTGAAAATGAATATGGTGATGGGAACGTTTATTATATTGGTGGGGGCATAGATGACGATGTGCTGAATGACCTTGCAAAGGAAATTGTGCAAAAACATAACATATGGCATGTAGAAAGCGACGAAGGTGTCGAAGTGTATCGACGTGTATGTGATGATGGTGAGTACATGTTCATCTTAAACCATACAGATCAAGAAAAACGGTTTCACAATTTGACCCTCAAACCGTATGATAGTCAAATCGTTAAAATCTAGCATAAATAAAGGGGTTGCATCAATGGCTACATTGAAAGAAATCGCAGAGAAGGCAGGGGTGTCCGTTGCCACTGTATCGCGTGTATTAAATTATGATATGACGTTATCTGTATCGGACGAAACGAGAAAGCGCATTTTTGAAATTGCGCAAGAGCTTAACTATAAAACGCCGAGGGAACGTAACCAACTACATGCCAAAGATCGACTTCGCTTTGGGGTTGTGAACTGGTACTCGGAATCTCAAGAGCTTGACGATCCATATTATATGGCGATCCGACTTGGTGTCGAGAAAGAATGTTTTCGGCGTCAAATCGAGTTAGTTAAGTTATTTAAGAAAGACGGTTCGTACGAATCAGAGTGGTTAACGGGGTTGGACGGAATTATTGCGGTTGGGAAATTTGGAAAACAACATATTCATCTCTTTACATCGGTGACGAACCATCTTGTATTTGTCGACTATTCACCCGATGAAGATCGCTTTGATTCTGTCGTTGTTGATTTTCGAAAAGCGACAGCTCGCGTTCTTCAATATTTAATTGATCTCGGTCATAAACATATCGGCTACATCGGAGGGCGCGAATATGTTGATGACGGTCAACTCATTCAAGATGAACGCGAACGCACATTTTATGAATATTTATATTTGCGTGGTATGTTCATCCCAGAATACGTATTAACGGGACGCTTTATTGCAGAAGATGGATATATGTTAATGAAACAAGCACTCCAGCTCCCAAATCGCCCAACCGCGTTCTTTATCGCCAGCGATTCGATGGCGATCGGGGCGTTGCGAGCGCTTCATGAAGCTGGAGTTGATGTACCAAATGAAGTGGCTATCGTAGGCTTTAACGACATTCCAACATCGAAGTTTGTCCAGCCACCGTTATCGACTGTGCAAGTTTATACGGAATTTATGGGCGAGACGGCCGTTGAATTGCTTGTTGAACAAATTCAAACGAAAAGAGAAATACCGAAAAAAATTGTTGTTCCAACAAAACTTGTTGTGAGGGAAAGTAGTTGTATCTACACAGTAAAGAAATAGCTTCCGCATTGGCGAAGGCTATTTCTTTTCTTACGAGAATTTATTTAGTTTGTTTATTGAACGAACTAAATAAACATTGATATAATAAAAGGTAAAGAATGTTGTTTCTTCCGTTTTATACTTAATTGAAGAAAGGGTGAGAGAGCTATTGAAGAGGGTTGGATGGGGGATTTTGAGTACAGCACGTATTGCAAGGGAGACAATGATCCCAGCCATTCAAAGGGCAGGGAATGCCAAGATCGTAGCAATTGCAAGTAGCAATGAGCAAGTCCGGCACGTTGCACAACAGTTTCATATTCCGAAAGTATACGATACTTATGAGGCATTGCTCGTTGATCCGGAGGTTGAGGTAGTATATATTCCATTACCTAACCACTTGCACATGGAATGGGCAATTAAAGCAGCAGAGCATAAGAAACACGTTCTTTGTGAAAAACCAGCTGCCTTATGTGAAGAGGATGTTCGAAAAGTAGTGAAAGCTTGTCGAGAAAACGGTGTAATCTGGATGGAAGCGTTTATGTACCAGTTTCATCCACAACACAGACGGGTAAAAGAAATGATTGCTTCAGGAGAAATTGGAGAGGTAAAAAGTATACGATCAAGCTTTTCTTTCTATCTTGCTGAGCGGGAAAATAACATTCGCATGAATGAAACATTTGGTGGCGGAAGTTTACTAGACGTGGGATGTTATTGTGTTCATTCTATTCGATTTTTGTTACAAGCGGAGCCGATTGTACTATCTGTTTGTTCCACTTATGATGATCAATATGGTGTAGATACACTTACGAGTGGGTGGCTCCAAATGAATAACGGTGTTCACGCCTCATTCGACTGTAGTTTTAATATGTTCCCTCGCAATGAGTACGAAATTATTGGCACAAAGGGGAAATTAGTTGTCCCGAGAGCTTATCGGCCGGACATACAACAAGGTGACGGTCTAATTATCATTCAAACGGATGAAGGAATAGTGAAGGAGGAAATTGTCAAAGGCGATCAATATCGTTTACAAGTGGAGCATTTTTCACAATGTGTCATTGATCGAACGAAGCCAAGCTACTCAGATGACGAAATCATTCAACAAGCTAAAGTGCTCGATGTATGCCGCCTTTCAGCGAAAACAGGGAAGGTAATCGAATTAGTTGAAACAAGGAAGGAAGAGAGAGAAAAATGAGGATTGTACAGGAGAAGCGAACAGAAGTCGATGGTCAACCGATTTTTTCATTTACACTTACGAATGATCACGGAATGGAAGTTACTTGTTTAAACTACGGGTGCATCATTACAAGTATACTTGTTCCTGATAAAAATGGAAAATATGAAAATGTTGTCTTAGCTTTTGATGACTTTTCTTCGTATTTGACAAACCGTCCGTATTTAGGAGCTGTCATCGGAAGGGTAGCCGGGAGAATAAAAAATAGTTGTTTTGAGTTAAATGGAAAAACGTATAGATTATATGCAAATGAAAATGGAAACCATCTGCACGGTGGAGAGAAAGGGTTTCATCACATCATTTGGCAAGCAGCAGGATTTTCGAAAAAAGAAGAAGTTGGTGTCCGTTTTTCACATCGGAGTGTTGATGGGGAAGAAGGATATCCTGGGAACGTCGATGTGCAAGTCACATATACATTAAACAATGAAAACGAACTAATTATTTCTTATCAAGCCATTTCTGATGAAGATACGCCGTTTACATTAACGAATCATACGTACTTTAATTTGAGCGGTAACGTAAAAAAAGATATTTTGCAACACGAACTAAAAATGAAAAGTGACCGTTTTTTACCGTTAGATCATGATTTTATACCGACTGGGGAAATAAAAGATGTGACAGGTACACCTTTTGATTTACGTCAAGGGAAAAAGTTGAGAGAAGCCATTGAGTCAACTGATCCGCAAATTCGTTTAGTCGGACAAGGATATGACCATCCATTTATTTTAAATACTCATCATGATGAAGAAATTGTCTTATTTGACCGTGAAAGTGGGCGAACATTAGTTGTTGAAACGGATGAAGTTGGTGTCGTCGTATATACTGGGAACCAAATCCCTCATGGCGAAAAAATGAATGGTCTACAATCTCGAAAGTATTTAGGCATTTGTTTAGAGACACAAGCGTTGCCAGATGCGGTTCATCATCCTCATTTTCCGTCTTGTATATTGCAGGCAGGACAATTGTATTCATCGACAACAAAATATACGTTTTATGTACAGGAGGCGAATAATAGATGAACTACCGACGCTTAGGGGATACCGAAATGGAAGTAAGTGAAATAAGTTTTGGCACATGGGCAATCGGCGGAGCTTGGGGACAGACGAATGATACAGACGCATTAAAAGGATTACAATATGCAATTGATGCGGGTGTTAATTTTTTTGATACTGCAGATGTGTACGGAGATGGTCATAGTGAAGAGCTTTTAGCCAAAGCAACAAAAGGAAAAGAAGATGATATTTATATTGCCACAAAATTTTGTCGGGCTGGAGATATTTATGATTTCCGCACGTATTCGGAAGAAAAAGTGCGGGAATACTGCGAAGGAAGTTTAAAGCGTTTACAAAGAGAACGGATTGATTTATATCAAATCCATTGCCCGCCATTTGAAATATTGAAGGACGGTCAAGTATTTGAAGTGTTAGATAAACTGAAACAAGAAGGTAAAATTCGTTACTATGGTGTGAGTGTTGAGACGGTGGAAGAAGGGCTGTTTTGTTTAACAAATCCAAACGTGAAAGCATTGCAAGTCATCTTGAATATTTTCCGACAAAAACCGTTAGAGAGATTACTTCCACAAGCGAAAGCTCAGGGAGTAGGAATTTTAGCTCGATTGCCCCTTGCAAGCGGGTTATTAACAGGAAAATTTAAGAAAAATACGGTATTTGCAGAGAATGATCATCGTTATTTTAATCGTGATGGTAGTCATTTTAATGTTGGTGAGACGTTTGCTGGGCTTGAGTTTCAAAAAGGTGTGGAACTCAGTGAGCAATTGAAATGGATTGCGAATGGAAGAGGGAATATGACAAGAGCTGCGTTGCGTTGGATTTTGGATCACGATGAAGTAACATGTGTCATTCCAGGTTTCAAAACGGCAGATCAAGTAGAAGACAACTTAAAGGCATTGACTGTTCCATCTTTTAGCCAAGAAGAAAAAGAAAAAATAAAAGCTTTTTATAAGCAGCAAGTCCATCCATTCATCAGGGGCGCGTATTGAAATAAAAAGAGGCATCCAAGAAATGATATGATCCCCTTATAGTAGACAGAAAAAAGAAAGTCCACTACTCTGTTTACTATGGAGGGGATTTTTCTATGGGAAAAATACGAAAAACATATGATGTCAAGTTTAAAAAGAAAGAAGTAGATTTATATTTTAAAGAAGGCATGGGCTACAAAACAGTGGCTAGAAAATTAGGAATTGCTCATGCCATGGTACGTCGATGGGTGAAACACTATGAACAGGAAGGCATACAAGGTCTAGAAGAAAAACGAGGAAAGGCCAAAGGACCAGGCAAAGGAAGACCAAGAACTCGTCCCGAAGATCCTGAAACGAAAATCAAGCGTCTGGAGGCGGAAGTCGTGATGCTAAAAAAGCTCTTAGAGATGTGAAAGGGGGAATGGAAGCCGTACCTGCTGACAAGAAATTCGCCATCATTCAAGAAATGGCTGGGTGTCATGGTTCGATTCTACAATTATGTGAGATGGCAGGTGTATCTCGAAGCGGATACTATAAGTGGGTCAAGCGACAGGAACGCCCTTCTCAGAAGCAAGTAGAAGACGAGCGTCGAGGAGTGCTATCAAGAACGAAAAGGCATCTATGGGTATCGGAGAGTCCAAGTCTGGCTGAAGCGGAAATACAAGCTAAGTATCAACCATAAACGAGTACAACGGCTGATGAGGGAGATGGGAATGCGGGCTGTGATTCGGAAGAAACGGCCTTATTCCGGAAAGAAAGAGCCTTATGTCATTTCGGATAATCATCTAAACAGAGAGTTCCACGCGTCCAAACCAAACGAGAAGTGGGTGACAGATATTACATATTTGATTTTTAATGGGCAAACGCTCTATTTGTCCGCCCTTAAAGACCTATACAATAATGAAATTGTGGCCTACCATATTAGTTCGAGAAATGACATCAAACTGGTGCTTGATACATTAAAAAAGGCCATAAAAAAACGGAATGTAAATGGACTCCTCCTACATAATGATCAAGGATTCCAATATACATCCCGTCAATACAACCAACTACTCAAAAGATACAATATAAAGGGCAGTATGTCCAGAAAAGGAAACTGTTTGGACAATGCCTGCATGGAAAACTTTTTTAGCCATTTCAAAGCAGAGTGTTTCCATCTGTACTCGTTTCGCACAGCCGAAGAGGTAAAGGATGCCGTACACCAATTTTATAACCACGAACGTTTCCAAAAGAAATTAAACAACCTGAGCCCTTATGAATATAGGACTCAGGCTGCTTAAATGTGCTTTTTTATTCCTGTCTACTTGACAGGGGTCACTTCAAAAATTGGGTGCCTTTTAGATTTTTAGAGAAATACTTCTACCTTTTCGCCTTTTTTTAAAAATTCTTCAATAGCAAAAAAGGAAATGCCTAATGCTGTTGAATAAATAGACAACTTAGAAAATTCAATGACGACATGTGTGCGATGATACGGTAATGTTCGTTGGTTAATGATTTTTTTGATTGATGGCTCGATCCAAGGTTTTGCCATCGATAAACGATTACCAATAACGACTTGTTCCGGATTAAACGTATTAATTAAATTATTGATACCAATGCCTAAATAGTGACCAATGTGCTCAAATAAACGTAGAACATCCCCATTCTTGCCTTCAGCCAGTTGTAGTAACATTTCAAGGGATGTTTCATTATTCATAGTCACCCTTGCCTTTTCTAACAGTGCCTGTTCGGACGCATAGAGCTCCCAACATCCAATATTTCCACAACGGCATCGCAGTCCGTTAACTTCGATCGTCATATGCCCGCTCTCTCCAGAAAAGCCGTTTGTCCCCCGATATAATTCACCGTTCAAGATGAGACCAACACCGATCCCCATGCCCGCACTAATATAGATGACATTGTTATAATTTTCTCCAGATCCTTTTCGCTTTTCACCGTATGCCCCAGCGTTCGCCTCGTTATCGATGATTACAGGCACATGGAAAGCTTCCTCGATATCTTGTTTCAAAGGTATATTTACCCATTCTAAATTTGGTGCAAACAATAGTTTCCCTTCTTTATCGACAACCCCAGGGACACCAATCCCAATCCCGATGAGACCGTAGCGACTTCTTGGCATTTGTTCTAATAAATCAGTAATCGTCTCTTTGATAAGTGTGAGGACAGTTGGATAATCTTTGTAATGAAATGTCGCCTTTTTTTCTTGGATAATATTCCCTTGTAGATCATTCAATATCCCTATGATGTAATGAACGCCTAAATCAATTCCAATTGCATATCCTGCTTTCTCATTGAACAATAACAGGACAGGACGACGACCGCCACTTGATTCACCTTGTCCGATTTCATATACAAGTTCTTCATCCATTAATTCTTTTACGAGAGAAGATACGGTACCTTTATTTAGCCCTGAGCGTTGTGCGACATCCGCCCGAGATAACGGTCCTTGGCTTTTCACCATATCGAGAACAAGCGCCTTATTAATTTTTTTTATTAAATGTGGATTTCCAGTTATTTTTGTCAAGTTCATCACCCTGTTTATCAATGTATCATAATTGTATGAAAAATTCTAGTTGACTTTGTTTGTTTTATAGACAAACAAAATAAAGGAAATTATAATGTAAGGCAAGAAGAGAGAAAGCATCTTCGCATTTTAAGAGATTTTGTTTATTGTGAACATATGTTTTATTGCTATGGAAAGATAGGGGGGATTGAATGACCTTCATTCGCTTTAAGCAGAAAATCGCACGATTCAACACGTTACGAAATCAAATTTTAACGATTTACATTTTTGTTATGACACTTGTGTTATTGTTTGTGGGAATTATTACGTTTCATATTGTTTCATCGTTATTAAAGAAAAATGCAGAGGAACAAATACAACAGACCATTATCCAAGTAAATGGGAGATTAGAATCTTTGTATAAACAATTAAATTCATTGACCGCTCAAATTGTCACCGATATGTATGTTCAGCGTGCGTTTTCTAAGGAGATACAAGGTGAGCGCTTGATGTTTGAAGAGAGACAATATTTAATGCAGGTTGTAAACTCGTATCAAACGTATTTTGATGGAGTTCAATCGTTTGAATTGTACACAAACGATTATAAACGAGTATTTCCGCTTAATGAAATGAATTTAGTAGAACGTGTTGGTTCTCAATGGGTTGAGGAAATAAAAAACCAACGTGGAAAGATGATTTGGATTGGAAAAGATCCGACCTCTTCTCGATTTTTCGTCGTAGCTCGTCAAGTTCGACTGACGGATCATTCCTTTTCACCAGGAGGCTATTTATTAGTTCGGATCCATAGCGATTACTTTCAACTGGACGACCTTTCTGATCAAAAAGTGGAAAATCCAAGTTATACAGTAGTGATCGATGAGCGTAATCAAAAAATATTTTCTAACTTACCGTCACACCTCGCGTCTATTCTTGATGGAGGTGGAAAAGAAGAAAAAAATTACATGGTCGTTAAACAAGCATCGCCCCTTACAAAATGGAAAGTAATCATCGTGACTCCTTTAGAATCGCTTATAAAAGGCACTGATATTTTAAAAAATGCGATCATTCTTTCGGGGGCTCTTGGTTTTGTCATTTTTTTTATTTTTTCCTTTTTTCTATCTACGATCGTTGCGCAACCAATTTTAAAGTTAACAAAAATTATGCAGCGCGGCAGAAACGGGAAGTTAAAATTAAGCCCCCCGATTTCATCTACTATCGAAATTGATGAGCTAATAGAGACTTACAACTCTTTGGTAAATGACATTAACCATTTAATACAAGTTGTTTATGAAAAAGAGCTAATTCGAAGCCAAGCCGAATTAAAAGCTTTGCAAGCACAAATTAACCCGCACTTTCTCTTTAATACACTTGATACGCTATATTGGTCCCTCATTGAAAAAAACGAGGAAGAGTTAGCGAAATTTGTATTAAATATGGCTGAACTGTTTCGCTATACAATTAGCCATTCGACTCAAGACGAGTGGGTCACAATTCGTGAAGAGATGGAGCATATTCAACGTTATATGGAAGTGATGAAAGCAAGATGGGGAGAACGATTTGTTTGGGAAATAGATGTTTCAAATCATTGCTTACATGTTCATATTCCGAAACTGCTCATCCAGCCCCTTGTTGAAAATGCGGTGTTACATGGAATTGGAAACAAAACAGGGATAGGAACCGTTTGGATCATTATTAAAGAATGTGTAGACGGAAAGGAACTTCTTGTTCAAGTCAAAGATGACGGTAATGGAATGGATGAAAAACAATTACGTCTATTAAAAGAAAAGTTAGGAAAGAGAACAATTTCTTCGATGAAGGGGAGTGGGATCGCACTAATGAATGTAAATCGACGGCTACAACTTTACTACGGTGAGGATCGAGAGTTACGTATAGAGAGCGAAGCAGGGAAGGGAACGTGCGTATCATTTCAAATTCCTAAAAGTAGGTGAAGCTTCGTGAAAGATGTAAGAACGATTTTAATTGTTGACGATGAGCCAAGGGCGCGCGAAGGAATGAAAAAAGTTTTGGATCTATGGTCTATGGGGAAATACGAAATTATATGTGCAAGCAGTGGTGAAGAGGCGATTACTATTTTGCAAAGAAAAAAAGTGCACGTGTTATTAACGGATATCCGAATGCCGCAGATTACAGGCTTAAAGCTCATTCGAACATTAAAAGAACAAAAGGATGCACCTGTCGTCATTATCATTTCCGCTTATTCTGAGTTTGCGTACGCTCAGGAAGCTATTTCGTTAGGGGTTGTCAACTATTTGCTTAAACCGGTAGATAAAGATAAACTCATTGAAGCAGTGCAACAAGCACTTGCTATATCGGAAAGTCGGGAAAAAGCAAAAAAGATTGAACAAATTATAGATCATCACATTATAGGAGTACAGGAGGATAAACTTTCTTCGCCAGTTAAAAATGCAATTCAGTTTATTCATGAAAATCTTCATAAACATGTCAGTCTAACTGATGTAGCTAAGCAAGTGTATTTGAATCCGAGCTACTTTAGCGCTCTATTTAAACAAGAGACGAAGATGACATTTAGCGAATATGTAACGAGATGTCGATTGCAAAAAGCTAAAAATTTACTGGTGAATACGAACTTGTCGATTGCCGAAATAAGTGAGATGACAGGATATCAGACAACAAAGTACTTTATTAAGATATTCAAAGAATTTGAAGGAATTACCCCATATCGTTTTCGGAAAGAGTACCTAAAGAAAATGGAATTTTAAATGATAAGCGTTACCTTACCGATAGGAATTGATCGTGCTACATTAAAAATAAGAAAACGAAAGGGGGATTTTGAAAATGACAAAGAAAGCGCATACAATAGTGTGGATGGTAATTTTTATGCTTGTATTAGCAGGGTGTTCGGAAAAAACGACCGAAAAAGGCTCGACGGAGAAAGGGGGCGAGGAGATAACACTTACTTTCATGCACCTTTGGCCAGCGGGAAGCTCTAAACAGCATAATATAATCGTAAATGAAATTATTAAAGAGTTTGAAGAGCAAAATCCAAATGTAAAAGTAAAACAAGAAATTTTGGAAAACGAACAGTATAAAAACAAATTAAAAGTGTTAGGGGCTTCAAACGAACTTCCTGATATTGGGATGACGTGGGCTGCAGGGTTTCTAGAGCCTTATGCAAAAGGAGGACTCTTTGCTCCTTTAGACGATTTGTTGGATGGTGGGTTACGTAACAACTTTGTATCAGGAACGACAGAGCCTTATGCATTAGATGGAAAAACATATGCCCTTCCTTTAGAGTTAAACATCACACCTATTTACTACAACAAAGGGATTTTTGAAACATACAATTTAGAAGCTCCTAAAACGTATGAAGACTTTAAGCGTGTTGTGCAAGTACTTGTAGATAACGGAGTTGCACCAATTGCTTTAGGAAATAAAGATCGTTGGACAGGATCAATGTGGTATATGTATTTAGCTGATCGTATTGGCGGGGCAGATACGTTAAAAAATGCGATCAATGGAAGCGGTACATTTGAAGATCCGAGTTTAGTACAAGCAGCTGAAGAAATTCAACAATTAGTCAAAATGAAAGCATTTATTAAAGGATTTAACGGCTTATCGAATGATGAGGCAAAAGCAGAATTTACAAATGAAAAGGCTGCGATGTATTTAATGGGAACATGGGATTTGCCACAATTTACAACGAATGAAGATGTTCCAAAAGAATTCAGAGAAAAAGTAGGATTTTTTAAATTCCCAACTGTTGAAGGTGGAAAAGGGAATATCGATAGTTGGGTTGGTGGACCAGGAGTAGGCCTATTTGTTTCTGAAAATTCAAAGCATAAAGAAGAAGCGAAACAATTCGTGAAATTCTTTGTTGAAAAATGGGGAGAACGTTCTGTAACAAGAGCGGGCGTGATTCCAGCAACGAAAGTGAATACTGAGAACATCGATTTGCCACAAATGTACATTGACGTGTTAAATGAATTAGCGAACGCAAGCAATATTACGTTGTTTGCTGATGTGCAAATGAATCCAGAAGCTGCCCAAACGCACTTAAATTTAATTCAGTCACTGTTTGGCGAGAGTATAACACCAGAGCAATTCGCAAAGCAACATCAAGAGGTGCTCTCTAGCACACGCTAGGTATGTAGAACAGAAAAAGGACATATTGCTATAATATGTCCTTTTTCCTCAAAAGGATGAGGAGGAAAAAATATGGACAAGGTAATGTCTGATAAACGAGTCATTGCATTATACGTGCTACCCGCTTTATTGCTCATTGTGATACTAGTTTATATCCCAATCGTTATGACAGGATACTATAGCTTGATGAAATGGGATGGAATAGGAGAGAGAACGTTTATTGCGTTAGACAACTATAGACAACTGTTAAAAGACAATATGTTTTGGAAAAGTGTGTATCACTCGTTTCTACTAGCTGTTTTTTCTGTTTTCAGTCTCGGTGGCTATTTAGTTGTTTCTCTCATTCTTGCTGGGAAAGTAAAAGGAGCGAATATACTTCGGAAAATTTATTTAATCCCGATGTTGCTTTCTTCAGTAGCTATTGCTCAGCTATGGTTACGAATTTATCATCCTTCCAACGGGATGCTGAATCAACTTCTCTCATTCTTAGGAGTGGAGGATACGCCTAACTGGCTCGCTGATCCTTCGATTGTGCTGTACTCCGTTTTTATTCCTATTATTTGGCAATATGCGGGGTTCTATATACTAATTTACTATGCTGCTTTAAAAAATATCCCGTCATCTATCATTGAGGCAGCTATTATTGATGGGGCTAATCCGTGGCAATTGGCATATAAAATTAAATTGCCGCTCATTGCTGGCGTGATTAAAGTAACAGTCGTATTAGCTGTGGTCGGTTCTTTAAAATATTTTGATTTAATTTATGTAATGACTGGTGGTGGACCAAACGGGGCGAGTGAAGTGATTGCCTCTTACATGTATCAAAAAGCATTTCGTAGCTTCAATTTCGGATACGGAAGCGCCATTGCTTTTTCTCTGTTGATTCTTTGTATTGCTGCTACATGGTTAATTCGAAAGTTAACGCATACAGAAGAAGAAGTTCAATACTAACGTTGTAAGAGGTGCTCATACGATGAAACGAACGATTATATATGCAAAAAAAGCTGGTATGTTTCTATTTTACATGGTGTTATTCGCAGTTGCCGGTCTACAAATCCTCCCCCTTATCTGGCTGTTATTTTTCTCTTTGAAAAATAATCATGAAGTATTTAATACCCCTCTTTTCTCTTTACCTTCTCCTCCACGTTGGGAAAATTATGTGAAGGTATGGGTTGAAGGGGATATTGGTCGCTATTTCTTTAATAGTTTATGGATTACTACCGTATCGGTTGTTTTTACTGTATTGTTAGCTAGTTTCGTGACGTTTGCAATCACACGAATGAATTGGAAATTAAAACATGTTGTGCTTGGATTGTTCATGGTTGGATTAATGATTCCGATCCATTCGACTCTCATTCCTCTGTTTAACTTTTTTATGAAAGTAAAGTTAATTGATCACCCGATGTCAATTGTTTTAACAAATATTGGTTTTAATTTACCCATTACAATTATGATTTTGTTAGGTTTTTATAATGCGTTACCGCGAGAACTAGAGGAATCTGCTGTCATGGATGGTTGTTCTGTTCATCGAATGTTTTTCCAAGTCATTTTACCGATGACTTCTCCAGTAATTGTCACAACAACGATTATTAATATGATTTACAATTGGAATGAGTTTGTGTTTGTAAATACCTTCATCAGTTCAGATGAATATAAAACGCTCACAGTCGGAATACAAAATTTTATTGGACAGTATACAACAGATTGGGGAGCAATTGGAGCAACTTTAATGATTAGTGTTTTACCAATTTTAATTCTTTTCTTTTTCTTAAGTAATAAGATCATGGAAGGGATTACTGCTGGAGCTATTAAAGGATAAGAAAGGGGTAATAATAATATGCCGACGAACATGTTCTTTAACGCCCATCATTCACCTGTTGGAGCGTTTGCGAGTTTTACACTAGGTTTCCCGGGTAAAAGTGGGGGATTTGATCTTGAGCTTGCCCGTCCCCCAAAACAAAATATATTTATAGGTGTACAGTCATTAAATGAACCAGGTATATATGATGTGTTGCCATTTTTAGAAATAGCGAATGAAGATGAAAGTAAGAGGTATGATATTGAAAATCCTGATCCGAGTCCGGAAAAACCAAAAATTTTGTTTCCGATAGCGAAGGATCAAATTGAAAGAGAGTTCCATGTTGGAACGGATACATGGAAAGCAAAAGATTTGACACTTACTATTTATTCTCCAGCTAAGTCGGTGCCTGATCCGGAAAAAGCGAATGATGAAGAGCTAAAATTGGCGATAGTTCCAGCTATTATTGCTGAGATAACGATTGATAATACAAAAGGAACAGGAACAAGACGTGCTTTTTTTGGATTTGAGGGGAACGATCCGTATACATCCATGCGGCGAATCGATGATACGTGTCCTGGAATTCGGGGTGTCGGACAAGGACGAATCGTTAGCATCGCTACAAATAATGACGATGTGCATTCGGCGCTACATTTCAGCATGGAAGATATTTTGACAACACCGCTCAAAGAAAACTGGACATTTGGTCTTGGAAAAGTCGGTGCACTTATCATGGATGTTCCACCAGGGAAGAAGAAAACATATCAATTCGCAATTTGCTTTTATCGGGGTGGCTATGTTACGGCAGGAATGGATGCTTCTTACCTTTATACTCGTTTCTTCAAAAACATTGAAGAAGTCGCTCTTTATGCGTTAGAGCATGTAGAAGTGTTAAAGGAACAATCATTCCACTCTAACGCGCTCATCGAGAAACAATGGTTGTCCGATGATCAAAAGTTTATGATGGCTCATGCAATACGCAGTTACTATGGTAATACGCAGCTACTAGAATGTGAGGGAAAACCTATTTGGGTTGTTAATGAAGGTGAGTACCGAATGATGAACACGTTTGATCTCACTGTCGATCAGCTATTTTTTGAATTAAAGATGAATCCATGGACTGTAAGAAATGTATTGGATTTATACGTCGAGCGCTATAGTTATGAAGATTGTGTTCGGTTTCCTGGTGAAGAGTTAGAGTACCCAGGTGGTATCAGTTTTACTCACGATATGGGAGTAGCAAACACATTTTCTCGTCCACATTATTCGTCGTATGAATTGTATGGGATTAGCGGGTGTTTTTCTCATATGACACACGAACAACTCGTCAACTGGGTGCTTTGTGCTGCAGTATACATTCGACAAACAGGAGATGTGACGTGGCGCGATAAACATCTGTCGGTTTTGGAGAAATGTCTCGAAAGTATGGTTCATCGAGATCATCCGGATCCTGAAAAGCGAAATGGAATTATGGGACTCGATAGTAACCGCACGATGGGTGGGGCAGAGATTACGACATATGATAGTCTCGATGTATCGCTTGGCCAAGCACGTAACAACTTATATTTAGCTGGAAAGTGTTGGGCAGCTTATGTTGCATTAGAAAAGCTGTTTAAGGATGTTGGCAACGAGCAATTGGCTATGCTAGCTGGAAAGCAAGCCGAAAGATGTGCTGCAACAATTATAAGCTATGTCACAGATGAGGGATATATTCCGGCAATAATGGGTGAAGGGAATGATTCAAAAATTATTCCGGCGATTGAAGGACTTGTATTCCCTTACTTTACGAATAACCATGAAGCATTGGATGAAAATGGGCGTTTTAAATCGTATATTCAAGCATTGAAAACACACTTGAACTATGTGCTACAGGAAGGAGTTTGTCTATTTTCAGATGGAGGATGGAAAATTTCCTCTACAAGTAACAACTCATGGTTAAGTAAAATTTATTTATGCCAATTCGTTGCTCGCCATCTTCTAGGCTTGGAGTGGAACGAACAAGGAAAACGCGCCGACGAGGCCCATGTCTCATGGCTTACCCATCCGGAGCTTTCGATCTGGAGTTGGAGCGATCAAATTATTTCTGGTGAGATTAGTGGAAGTAAATACTATCCGCGTGGTGTGACGAGCATTTTATGGTTAGAAGAGGGGAACAAATTCCCCTCTTCTCGGGGGTGAAAAGTCTCTCTGAATCGTTGGAATGATTAATTCAAGGAGGGGCATTCGGGATGATTGAGAAAGTTGAAACTTCTCGTAAAATGGTTGCGGTAACATTCGATGACGGCCCAAACCCGATCTATACGCCACACATATTAGATTTATTTAAGAACGTTTCGGGAAAGGCGACATTTTTTATGATTGGTGAACATATGGCCATGTATCCTGAGATTGTCGAGGCAGTTGTTGCTCTTGGGCATGAGATTGGAAATCATACGTACTCACATCCCGACTTGACATTAATAAATCGTCATGAATGTTTGCACGAAATTCAATATGCTGATAAAATCATCGAAAATTTTACAAGAAGAAAACCTAAAGTGTTTCGGCCACCATATTTTCGTTACAATGAGGATGTAGAACTTATTGTTAGTCGCTTCAAATATCAGACGATTGGAGCGGTGAATGTAGATGCATTAGATTGGGAACAGCCCGGTCGAGACCATATTATCACTAAGACGCGCGAGCGTATAAACAACGGGGTGATCTTGCTTTTCCATGATGGTTTTGGGGATCGTTCCCAAACAGTTGAGGCAGTCGAAGTGATTATCGAGGAGCTATTTATACAAGGATATGAGTTTGTCACTGTTAGTGATTTGTTGCAATCGGAAAAAGAATTGTATAAAAATGATGACGTTTAAGAAAGGAAAGAAAACTTACAATAATGGGGGGATAAATCCCCCCATTATTGTATAATGATGTTAGTTACAAAGTTTAGATAGGACGGATGCGCAATGAACTTTGGTACTTTAGAAGGAAAGTTTTATCGCTTTTGTGAGTGGATTACAAAACTTGCATACATCAATGTGCTATGGATTTTATTCACAGTGATAGGAGTTCTCTTTCTCGGTTTTTTCCCAGCAACTGTTGCTCTTTTTACAATTGTAAGGAAGTGGTTGTTATTCCATGATCACAACTTTCCGATATTTAAAACATTTTTCAAAGTATATAAACAAGAGTTTTTCAAAGCGAATGCTTTAGGTTTAATATTCACTACCATATTTATAGTGTTATATATGGATATGTTATATCTTTCAAATTTGTCAGCAAATATACACACCCTTTTTTTCATTGCTCTATCCATTAGCTTTATTTTATATACAGTTACTTTGCTATATATTTTCCCTGTTTACGTTCATTATAATTTGAAGTTTTTTCAATACTTGAAATATGCGTTCCTAATCGGAATGGCAAATCCGCTCATCACGAGTATGATGGTAATTACGATCGGATTATTATGCGTTGTATTTTTTTATTTACCCGGAATTATTCCTTTTTTTAGCATGAGTTTGTTCGCCTTGCTAGTGATGACGGGTGCCCTCCATGTCTTTAAAAAGGTTGAAAGAAAGCAAGAGAAATGGGGCTCATCTAACAGTGAAACATAGTTCATGTTTTTAAAAAATTTTAATATTTTTTAAAATAAACAATAGGTAATATCTTGAGTTTTTTAAGTAAATATTAAATTTTTTAGGTCCAACAGAAAAGAAAATGTGCAGTAGAATAATATAAAGTCCTCCATGTTACTCACAGCTAGAAAAAATGAGATGAGAGTTTCTCATCCCGTAATAGTTTATACATTGTATCAAGTTGTAAGGAGATCAGCTGTTTTCAAGGAATGTTCAAAGTGAAGTGGGGGAGAAGCGATGTACAGAGTAGTGCTTGTAGATGATGAGGTATTTATTAGAGAAGGACTGAAGGTGTTGATCGATTGGGAAGGCTGTGGATATGAGATTTGTGGTGAGGCTAGTGACGGGGAGGATGCGTTGAAGATAATTGAAAAGGAACAGCCGGATGTGGTCATTACAGATATTCGCATGCCTGGGATGGATGGATTAGAGCTTATTCGGTGCGTAACTTCAAATCAATTTATTAGTCCTAAGTTTATTGTTATTAGCGGACATAGTGAATTCAGCTACGCCCAACAAGCCATTAAGTATGGGGTTTGCGACTTCATTCTTAAACCGATTTCTAAGAAGGAGTTTGAACGTGCGTTGGAAAGAATTTTTCGTTTATTAGATGCACAAAAGGAACAAGCGAAAGTGATGGAAGAGCAACTTTCAAAAATATTGTTTCACAAGTTAATTAAGGGAGAGAATGACTGTGGGACCGTGTATGAGCAAGTTCAACGCTTTGGTGTTCCTGCCTCATCCTTATTCTGTTACGTTATGGTAGAAGTTAACCGTGATAATGATGTGGAATGTTTGGACAATATTTACACAAGGCATAAAATTGAGGATCTTTTCAAAAAGAAAATTAAACAACCTCTCCACTTTCCTATTTATGAACATGAGTTAGATCGATACGGATTGTTATTAATGACCGGACAGGAAACAGAAATGTTTGAGAACATAAGCATATTATATGAGCAGTTGAAGCAATTAGGTTTGAGCACGACTGTGTACGCTAGCGACTTCATTTTAGGTTTTAATCAATTACGGAAGGCTGTTGAACAAGTATACTATATGATGAGTTACAAATATGTGATCGATGAAGGGCCGATCTTGTACGAACGAATTGAAGGGATAGACATTTATTATGGTGATATTGACGGGAAACTTTGTGAAAAATTGATTGAATATATAGAAGAATCGCGAATATCAGACGTTTTATGTGTTGTAAATCATATTTTTGATGAATTTCGAATGAAGCTTTTTGCTGTTGAGGCTGTGAAATCTTCGATCACTTATTTAGTGAGAGAAGTAGCTAATATTGTAAAACAGTTCGGAGGGGATGCAGAACAGTTAAAAACATTTTCAAATGTAATGAAATGTAGAAATTATAATGTTAGTTTGAATGAGTTAGAACAGCGATTTAGTCATTTTGTTGTTGAATGCGCGAATTTAGTTTCCCAGTTAAGAGAACAAATGATTACGTGTGAAATTCACAAAGTAAAAAAATATATTGAAGAAAACTACCATAAAAATATTAGTTTAAAACATATCGCTCAGCGGTTTTATATGAATCCAGTTTATTTGGGACAGCTTTTTAGAAAAACATATGGTGTTTATTTTAAAAAATTTTTACTACAGTTGCGCATTCAGCAAGCGAAAAAGCTTCTTCGGACAACGGATTTAAGGATTTATGAAATTGCTGAACAAGTAGGGTTTGGGAGTGTTGATTATTTTGTCACGCAATTCGAAAAAATGGAAGGGTTTACACCTACTGAGTATCGTAAGCAAACAATTCGCACGTAATTTTTTTAGAAGACGCATGGAGTTTTTTCACAATATAAAGTTAAAAGATAAGCTGACGCTACTTTATATTTTTGCAGTATTTATCCCTGTCGTTGTAACGAATTGGCTTTTTTACTACGTTACCACACAAAATTTGAAGCAACAAAGGATACACGATGCATCATTAGTCATCGAGCAAATAAAAAATGATTGGAAGCAACATGTCGAGCAAGCTATGGGCATTTCAACATTGTTGTACATGGATAATCAAATTAATGAAATGTTGGATCGGCAGTATCAGTCAGAAGCAGAATACGTACAATCTTACAATGAAATTCTACCTCAGTTTAATAAGTACCGTTATATGTATCCGTTTATTCGCTCTATCACCTTTTTCACTAGTAATCCTACTGTTATGTTTTCGGCTCAAGTTCAGCCACTCACAGTGAATATACAACAAACGGAATGGTATCGACAGATGAGTTCGTTACCGAACCTTATTCATGTGAATGGCGAGTTTTTTATTGTGAGAAAATTGGATTATTTTACGGTTTATAATGAAACATTAAAATTCGTCAAAATAGATTTAGATAGAAATGTAATAAACTATTTATTTCAAAATAAAACATTTCCAGGAAGTGTTTATTTGGTTAATTCTAAAGGAAAAATCGAATATGCAACAAACTTACCTACTTCTAGTGACATCCAAGATACCGTTGCTCATTTTCAAGTTGGGAACGAAAAAATAATTGTAGAACATAAGTACGGGGAAGGAGAGTACTTTAAGGGTTGGAAAGTAATAGGATTAATTGATTCTGAGAAAATATATAAGGAGATCCATTATTCGGGGGCATTTGTCTTTTATTTAACGATTTTAAACTTGCTTATTCCTTCTTTAATTATTTTTTCTATTTCCCGATCATTGAATGCTCGTATTAAGAGATTGTTTAAATATATAAAAAAAATGGAAAATGAGCAGTTTGAAACCATTCGAACGGACATCTATCGTGATGAAATAGGTCAGCTCACTCAAGCATTCAATCATATGTCATATAAAATTAAAAGACTAATTAAAGATGTGTATGTAGTTGGTATCCAAAAAAAGGAATTGGAATTAAAAAAGAAACAAGCCCAACTTGAAGCATTACGAAATCAAATTAATCCGCACTTTCTTTTTAACGTTCTAGAAACTATTCGCATGAGAAGTGTAGTTAAAAAAGAATACGAAACGGCTGAAATGATTGAAAATATGGCTAATATTTTAAGAAAATCAATTAGTTGGGGAAGAGATTGGGTAACGGTGCGTGAGGAGATTCGCATAGTGATGTCTTTTCTTAATTTACAGAAATACAGATTTGGTGATAAGATTTCCTACGATATCCAAGTAGATAAGGAGTTATATGAGAAAACAATTCCGAATATGATCATCCTCACTTTTGTTGAAAATGCATTTAAACATGGAATGGAGACTAAAAGAGAAAATGGAAAAGTGAATGTCCAAATAATAAAAGAAGAGGAGTGGATGAAAATATGCATTCGTGACAATGGTCCGGGAATTGAAGAACAGACTCTTATGAAGCTTTTTGAATCATTGAATAAGGAGGAGGAATGGGGAAATATAGGGATTAAAAACGTGTATTATCGTTTGAAAATGTTGTATGGAAATCGGTTCATTTTTCAAATTTTCAATGATGACGGAACAGTTGTGAAAATTTTTCTGCCGCTGGAACTGGAGGAATAGAGACTATATGTTGAGGAGATTATCCGCATACTAACACATTGTATGTAACATAAAACATGGCAGCCTTCCGAAAAAGGTGGGGAATCCCACATTTTGGAGGCTTTTTTATTTATATACTTATCGCGGTGAACTTAACTTTTTTAAGTACAATCTTAACTTTATATGGTTAATCGAGCGTTTGTGTAGACGTTATAATGAAAGCACTTACAAGAAAGGGGGAGAGAAGATGAGTGAAAGAGCAATTACACGAAAAAGGGGGAGAAGAATGAGAAGGAATGTACTTGTTTCTTTACTGTTAAGTTTGTTGCTTCTTTTAGTAACCGCTTGTAACGAAAAAGCGAACGTCGGTAGCGATAAGGGTGAGTCATCTTCAACAAACAACGATGAGAAAGCACCTTTTACTTTTACTTATTTTAACGGAGGGACTGCGAAGAAAAATATTGAAGCAAATCAAACGAGAATAGGAAAAATTTTCGAAGAGCAAACTGGTGTTAACGTGAAAATGGAATATTTAGTAGGTGATCTTAATACGAAAATTGGTACGATGATTGCCAGTGGACAGTATCCTGATACGTTAGTACCTGATGCTGCTATTGATAAATTGATTGATGCCAAAGCGTTTATTCCGTTAAACGATCTTATTGAAAAACATGCTCCAAATTTAAAAAAATTATATGAACCATATTTGGAACAAATGAAGGCGGAGGATGGAAATATTTATTTCTTACCTTTTGGCGTCAACCACGGTTACGTTCCGAATCCTGATATTGACCAAGGGGCGTTTTGGATTCAAAGACGCGTATTAAAAGAGTTTGGATATCCAAAAATTAAAACGTTGGATGAGTATTTCGACTTGATTGAGAAATATAAAGAAAAGTATCCGCAAACAGATGGAAAGCCTACGATTGGCTTTACTGCACTCACTTATGACTGGAGATTTTTCGTTATTTCCAACCCGCCAGCGCATTTAGCTGGTTACCCGAACGACGGGGAAGTTATTGTTGATATGCAAACGCACGAGGCTAAAGTGTATGGAAATGGGGAGTATACGAAACGTTGGTTGAAAAAATTAAATGAGATTAATGCAAAAGGTTTATTTGATAAAGAATCATTCGTTTCTAACTATGACGAATATTTAGCAAAAATTGCTTCTGGAAGGGTGCTAGGCTTTTTCGATTACGGTTGGCAAGTAAATCAGGCACTAAATTCCCTTAGGCAATCAGGAAATGATGATCTACGCTATATGCCGCTTCCAATTGTGTTCGACAAGAACATCAAAGACCAGTATGTAGATCCACCGGCTTTTGCGTCCAATCGAGGGATTGGTATTACAGTTAGTGCAAAAGATCCGATTCGTATCATCAAATATTTCGATAATATGGCTAAAGAGGAAAATCAAAAATTAATGACGTGGGGAATTAAAGGGGAAACGTATGAAGTTGATGAAAATGGTCGTTACTATCGAACAGAGGAGCAAATCCAAAAAACGTCGGATGAACAATTTCGCGAACAATTTGGATTTGCATACTTTGAATGGTATTGGCCACGTGGAAACGGTATGTTTTCTGACGGAAATGCATGGGAGCCGCGCAGGCAACCTGAAGTCGCTCAAGCAAGCTATACCGAAGGAGATAAAAAGATTTTAGAGGCTTACGGTGCGAAAGTATTCTCAGACTTATTTGCAAAGCCTGATGAACGTCCTTGGTATCCGGCATGGAGTGCACCTATTAAACAAGGATCACCAGCGCAAATTTATCAACAAAAGAAACAAGATTTACAAAGAAAATATTTCCCGAAATTAGTTTTAGACCCACCTAGTAAATTCGAAGATAATTGGAAAGATTATGTGACAGAATACAACAAATTGGATATAAAGGCGTTTGAAGAGGAGATTACGAAATATGTAAAAATGAAGGTGGAACAGAGTAAGGGGAAAAAATAAAAAAAGTTCAAGATAAAGATGGACCGGTCTACTATTTATAGTTTGACTAGGTCCTTCTTTTCCAAATGTAAATAACATAGTAAAAGAGGTGCTAAAAATTGGAGCTAGAAAAGAACGTTCGAAAAGAGACTTCCCCTCCTATGTTACCGAAGAAAGTGAAAAAGAAGAGGAAGTTTTGGAAAACAGTTATTCAGCAAAGAGCTTTAATTTTGATGAGTTTCCCGTTTCTCATTTGGTTATTTGTTTTTAAATATGTTCCGTTGTGGGGCTGGACAATGGCTTTCCAAGATTATCGTCCTGGACTTCCATTTAGTGAGCAAGAGTGGGTTGGATTGAAACACTTTAAGTTTCTCTTTCAAGATGAAGCATTTTTAAGAGTGTTGCGCAACACATTGGCAATGAGTGTCATTAATCTCGTCCTCGGTTTTGTTACTGCAATTACTTTAGCCATTTTGTTTAATGAGCTGCATAATGGGAAGTTTAAACGAATTGTACAAACGATTAGCTATATGCCTCACTTTCTTTCTTGGGTAGTAGCAGCAGGGATCATTTCATATGCTTTATCGCTGGAGAACGGTATTGTCAATATTGTACTACAGAAATTGGGGATCATTGATGAACCTATTCTTTGGTTAGGGATCGGTGAATACTTCTGGGGCATTATCGGGGTCTCCGAAGTGTGGAAAAATGTAGGTTGGAATACAATTATTTATTTGGCTGCTATCGCAATGATTGATCCTGAGCAATATGAGGCAGCAGAAATTGATGGGGCATCGAGATTACAACGCATTTTCTATATTACCCTCCCTTCTTTAAAACCGACCATTGTTATTTTGCTCATTTTAAATTTAGGGAATATTTTAGAAACAGGATTTGAACCGCAGTACTTATTAGGAAATCCGATGAACTTAGATTATTCTGAGAATCTCGATATTTTTGTTCTTAAGTATGGTATTTCCATGGGGAATTTTTCACTTGCTACAGCAGCAGGAATTTTTAAAACAGTCGTAAGCTTCATTTTATTGTTTAGTGCTAACCATATTGCTAAACGTCTCGGACAGGCAAGATTATTTTGAGATTGGAGTAGATGGACATGCAAAAAATCAATGTAGCGTTTAGGAGTAAGGTTCGTTACATGTCTAGGGGAGACATATTATTTAACATATTTAACTACAGTTTTATGATCATGTTGTGCATTGTAATGCTTTATCCGATGTTAAATACATTGGCCATCTCCCTTAACGATGCAAATGACACGATAAAAGGTGGAATATATCTTTGGCCACGAGAGTTTACATTATATAACTATCAATATGTGTTGAAGGAAAATACATTATTAAACGCGTTATTTATTTCTGTGTTGAGAACCGTTCTGGGCACGGCCATTTCAGTATTTTGTACAGCTATGGTAGCGTATGTTATTAGTCGGAAAGAATTTATATTTCGAAAATTTGTGACCATCGCTTTCGTTTTAACAATGTATTTTAATGGTGGGTTAATTCCAACGTATTTATTAATGAGAGACCTTGGTTTGATTGGGACGTTTTGGGTCTATATCATTCCTGGCATCATCGGTGTATTCAACTTGATCGTTATTCGTTCATTTATTGAAGGTCTTCCTAATAGTTTAGTTGAATCGGCTCGTATTGATGGTGCTGGGGAATTTACTATATTTTTTAAAATTATACTTCCTCTTTCCTTGCCGGTTCTAGCTACGGTGTCTCTTTTTGTTGCTGTGTATCAATGGAATTCGTGGTTTGATGTGTTTCTCTATAATTCATCTAATCCCAATTTAAGTACTTTACAGTATGAATTAATGAAAATCTTACAAAATACGAATGCCACAATGTCAGGGAAAACGGCAGCGGACGCATTTGCAAATGCGAGTGGACAATCGAACGCAGTGACCCCTGCATCGATTCGAGCCACAATGACAATTATTGCTAGTTTGCCTATTATCTTAGTTTATCCGTTTTTACAAAAGTATTTTATTAAAGGATTAACTTTAGGAGGAGTAAAAGGGGAGTAAAAATATACAGTTTGGAGGGAAATAAGTATGATTCCGTCGTTACGTGAAGTGTACAAAGAGCATTTTCGCATTGGTGCCGCTGTTAGCCCTATTACAATTAAAACGCAAAAAGATCTATTAGTAAGCCATGTGAATAGCATTACTGCCGAAAATCATATGAAATTTGAACATCTCCAACCGAAAGAAGGGGAATTTACGTTTGAACAGGCTGATGAAATTGTTCATTTTGCCTTATCTAACAACATGGTAGTACGCGGCCATACCCTCGTATGGCATAACCAAACTCCGCCTTGGATGTTTTATGATGGAGAAGGAAAGGTAGTCGGAAAAGAATTGTTATTTGAACGGTTGAAAGCACATATTTCAACTGTTATACAGCGATATAAGGGAAAAGTGTACTGTTGGGATGTCGTTAATGAGGCCGTTGCGGATGAAGGTAACGATTTGTTGCGTATTTCTAGATGGAGTGAAATAGCCGGTATGGAATTCATCGAGAAGGCATTTCTCTACGCACGGGAAGCTGATCCAAATGCCCTTTTATTTTACAACGATTATAATGAGTCATTTCCTGAAAAAAGGGAGAAAATTTACAAGTTAGTGAAGTCACTACTTGAAAAACACATACCAGTTGATGGTATAGGGTTGCAAGCACATTGGAGTTTGACTCGTCCAACATTAGAAGAGATTCGTTTAGCTATTGAACGATACGCCTCCCTTGGTGTCCAACTACATATTACAGAGTTGGACATATCCATGTTCGAGTTTGATGATCATCGAAATGATTTAATAAAGCCGACGGATCAAATGGTTGATAAGCAAGCGGAGCGATATGACCAAATTTTTTCTTTATTTAAGGAGTACAGCGATGTCATTCGAAATGTAACATTTTGGGGCATTGCAGATGATTATACATGGCTTGATAATTTTCCAGTCAAGCAAAGAAAAAATTGGCCGTTTTTGTTTGATGAAAATCATCAGCCGAAGCCAGCTTTTTGGAAAGTTTGTACATGTTTATAATTTTTATAAAAAATTATACTTATTAGGAGGAGGATAAAATGTATAAGCGTCGCGTCAAGAAAGTCTTCCTTGTATTACTTACATTTTTGCTTATCGTTCCGACGTTTCCTATCTCATATGCACAAATGAATTCTAACCTTGTTTATGAGGAAACATTTAGTGAACAAAGAAACTATGTTCAATCTGGTGGTGCAACCCTCACTCTAGTAAAAAATAAACTGTTTACAGGGAATGAAGATGGAACTGCATTATATATTAGTAATCGATCGAATAACTGGGACGGAGTAGATTTCTATTTCTCAGAGCTTGGATTACAAGATGGAAAAACATATACGATCAACATTACAGGATATGTCGATGAAAGTGAAGTTGTTCCTTCAGGAGCTCAAGTGTATTTGCAAACTGTAGATAAAACATATGGATGGTTAGCAAGTGCCGACTTAAAGAACGGGGAATCGTTCACTATAAATACAACGTTTACTCTTGACATGAGTAAAGGAGATACTCGTCTTCGTATACAATCCAACGATAATGGTAAAACAGTTTCATTTTATGTCGGGTATTTTTCAATTTCAACTAGTGATGTAGGAGGAGAAGATGGTGAGACTCCTATTTTAAGACCATCGGCTTTACCTTTTGAAATGATTGATTTTGAAGATCAAAGTTTAGGTGGATTTGAGGGGCGTGCAGGAACAGAGAAATTAACTGTAACCAACGAGGATAACAAAACCCAAGGGGGAACGTACGCATTAAAGGTAGAAAATAGAGCGCAAAACTGGCATGGTCCTTCTTTACGCATCGAGAAATATATTGATCTAGGATATGAATATACGATTTCCTTGTGGGTTAAACTCATTTCACCTGAAAATGCACAAATTCAATTATCTACTCAAGTTGGAAGTGGAAGTGGTGCGAGTTACAACAATATTTTAAGTAAGGTAATTAGCGCTGATGATGGATGGGTACTGTTTGAAGGAAAGTATCGCTACAATAGTTCGGGAGGCGAATATTTAACGATTTACGTGGAAAGCCCAAACAGTAGTACTGCATCTTTTTATATTGATGATGTTCGTTTAGTAAAGAGTGGAAACCCTATCTCTGTACAAAAGGATCTTCTTCCTATCAAGAACGTTTATGAAAGTGACTTTTTAATTGGTAGTGCCGTATCAGCTGCTGATTTGGATGGAGAGAGACTCGAACTTCTCAAGTTGCATTACAACAGCATAACAGCAGAAAACGCTATGAAACCTAGCTATTTACAACCCACTAAAGGGAACTTTACCTTCGAAGCAGCAGATAGTATTGTAAATAAAGCTATAGAAGAAGGGATGAAAGTACATGGACATGTTCTCGTATGGCATCAGCAGACACCCGAATGGATGACCACTAGAGAAGATGGAAGCCTTCTCAGTAGGAAGGAGGCGTTAGAAAACTTAAAAAACCACATCGAAACCGTCATTAAACATTTTGGTAATAGAGTTATTTCATGGGATGTTGTCAATGAAGCGATCATTGATAATCCACCTAATCCAAATAATTGGGAGGAGTCATTAAGGAAGTCACCATGGTACTATTCAATCGGTTCCGATTATGTTGAGCAAGCTTTCCGAATCGCACGACAAGTTGTAGACGAAAATGGTTGGGATATTAAGCTATATTACAATGATTACAATGAAGATAATCAAAGGAAAGCACAAGCCATTTATCATATGGTAAAAGAGCTTAATGAAAAATTTGAACAAGAGCATCCTGGCAAAAAATTAATTGATGGAATTGGAATGCAAGGGCATTACAACACAAGAACAAATCCAGATAATGTAAAAATGTCGTTGGAAAGATTTATTTCTCTTGGTGTGGAGATTAGTATCACTGAACTCGATATTCAAGCTGGAACGGATAATCATCTGACGGAGGAACAGTCCAAAGCACAAGCCTATTTATACGCTAAATTATTCAAAATATTCAAAGAAAAAGCGCCATATATCTCCCGAGTTACGCTATGGGGATTAAACGATGCGGCAAGTTGGCGTGCATCAACAAGCCCATTGTTATTTGATCGAAATTTACAGGCCAAGCCGAGTTACTATGCTGTAATTGATCCCGATACATTTATACAAGAAAATCCTATTGTGACGGAAGAGGCACGGAAAGCAGTTGCTTTGTATGGTACACCTGTAATTGATGGTGATGGAGTCGTCGATTCCATTTGGAACGGTGTGCCTTCTATCTCTATTGACCGTTATCAAATGGCATGGCAAGGTGCAAGCGGAACTGCTAAAGTTCTTTGGGATGAAGGGCATCTGTATGTGCTAGTACAAGTTAACGACGACCAGCTAGATAAGGCAAGTACAAATCCTTGGGAGCAGGATTCGGTAGAGGTGTTTGTGGACGAAAATAATGCAAAAACATCGTTTTATCAAGAGGATGACGGACAATATAGAGTAAATTTTGCCAACGAAACATCGTTCAATCCACCAAGCATTGAAAATGGATTTATGTCCAAAACTAATGTATTTGGGACTAATTATACGGTGGAGATGAAAATCCCTTTGAGAAGTATACAACCAAAAGATGGTTACGAAATAGGGTTTGATGTTCAAATTAACGATGGGAAAAATGGTGTGCGTCAGAGTGTGGCAACCTGGAATGATACAACTGGAACTGCGTATATGGATACATCTGTATTCGGGACACTTGTTCTTTTAACTACTTTAGATAATGAAGATAAACCAGACAGCGGCACAGCACCAGACAGCGGCACAGCACCAGACAGCGGCACAGCACCAGACAGCGGCACAGCACCGGGCAGCGGCACAACACCAGACAGCGGCACAACACCAGACAGCGGCACAACACCGGGCAGCGGTACAACACCAGAAAGTGGCACAACGCCAGAAAAAGGTGCAGTTGTTGTTGAGCCGAAAGTGGAAGTGAAAGAAAGAGATGGAAAAGTTGTTGAAAAAGTTGCTACCGTTTCGTCGAACGATATCGCAACGATTGTCAACGAACTTTCAAATGAAAAGAAACAAGTCGTCATTTCCACAGGTTCGCTCGTTAAAGATGTGGCAACAAAAGTGGACGTACCTGCGGCGTTGTTTGTTCAAGCAGCTAATAAACAATCCGATGCGACGATTGTTAGTGCGAGTGAACAAGCGGTGTATAAATTGCCGGCAAAAGAAGTGAAGCAAGCAGTAGATCAAGTGGCTAAACAGCTCGGAACGACGGTAGATCAAGTAAGCATTTCCATCGAGATGAAAGTAAAAGATGCGCCACAATTACGGGTTAAAACGTTGTCTGATGCGGTACAGTTCCACGTTGTCGCAAAAGCAAATGGAAAGGAACAAGCCATTGATCGCTTTACTCAATATGTCGAGCGAGAGATTGCGCTCAAACAACCTGTTCAGCCAAATCGCGCGGTAGTTGTGCGCGTAAACGATGATGGGTCATTGACTCCAGTACCGACAACGTTCGTCGATCAAAAAGCGGTAGCGAAGTCGTTAACGAACTCGACGTATGTTGTTGTCGAAGGAACAACGACGTTTGCGGATGTCGGTCAACATTGGGCGAAGCCGTATATTGATTCGTTGGCAGCAAAACAGCTCGTTCGCGGGGTAACAGAGACGGCGTACCGACCAAATGAACCGATGACGCGTGCACAATTTGCCGTATTGCTTGTGCGTGCCCTCGCGTTGCCTAGTGAAACATATGATGGACGATTTGCCGATGTGAAAGGAACAGAATGGTTTAACCAACATGGTGAACTTGCTGCGGCGGTGAAGTATGGCATAATTCAAGGAAAGACGCCAAGCACGTTTGCACCAAATGAGCCGATTACACGCACCGAAGCAGCTGTCATGATCGAGCGTGCTCTTAACCTTTCGTTCGTCAACTTTGACAAGGCGGAAAAAGATGAAACGAAGAAACTAGCGGATTTCCGTGATGCGAGTCAATTGCCAGCATGGTCAAGACAATCTATTGAAGCAATATATCAAGCAGGGATCGTACAAGGTCGCCCAGACGGTACATTTGATCCAGCAGGTCGAATGACACGTGCGGAAATGGCAAAGGTGTTGTTAAAAACTTTGCAATTAGTCAACTTGTATAACTAAATTGATGAAAGGGGCTAGTTTAAGTAATTATCTAGTCCCTTCTTGATAGTAAAATATAGGATTACGTTCCAACGTAGGTGAAAATATTTATTCTTTGGAGTGTTCTTTTTTTGATGGACATAGTAGAAAAAGAGGGAAGTGAATTGGGTGATGGGATATGAATCATGTTGGCTAAGGTATGAGAAAAATGACCGTTATAAAGAGGCATGTTTTGAAACAATAGTTGTGAAAGAATTGGATCCTATCTTATATGCCGCATTAGAAGAATTGAAATTTGGCATCACATCAATGTTTGGTGTCGAACCAGATGTTGTATCGCGACCTGTTACAAAAAGTTTTATTTGGATTGGGACGATTGATGATGAGGAGTTAATGAAAACACTGTTATGTGATAACGAATTATTACGTATTCGTTCTGATGTGTATATCATCCGATCGTTTATTGATAAAGGGATGTTACGTATATATATTGCTGGAAAAAATAGCGCAAATACATTGTATGGTGTATTTCATTTTTTACGACTGTTGCAAATGAAAGAAGATATACATCATCTATCAATTGTTGAACATTCGAACAATTCCCTGCGTATGATTAACCATTGGGATAATATGGATGGTAGCGTTGAACGTGGATATGCTGGTAGATCTATTTTCTTTCATAATGGTCGTTTTTTAAACAATAGTAATCGAGTGAAAGATTATGCAAGATTACTTTCATCAGTAGGAATTAATGCAATTTCAATTAATAATGTAAATGTTCATCAGACGGAAACAAAATTAATTACCGATGAATTTTTACCAGAGTTATCGGAAGTAGCTAGTATTTTTAGGACATATGGGGTTAAAACATTTTTGAGTATCAACTATGCTAGTCCAATTGAAATTGGAGGGCTTCCAACGGCAGACCCTCTTGATTCTAAAGTTAAACAATGGTGGAGTAATATTACTCATCGTATTTATCAATTCATTCCGGACTTTGGTGGTTTTATCGTTAAAGCTGACTCTGAATTTCGACCTGGTCCGTTCACGTATGGACGTAGTCATGCTGATGGGGCAAACATGTTGGCTGAAGCGTTGGAACCGTTCGGAGGTATTGTTATTTGGAGGTGTTTTGTATATAACTGTCAGCAAGATTGGAGAGATCGAAAGACAGATCGTGCAAAAGCAGCGTATGACCACTTTAAACCATTAGATGGACAGTTTCACGATAATGTCATCTTGCAAATTAAAAACGGCCCAATGGACTTTCAAGTTAGAGAGCCTGTTTCTCCGTTGTTTGGTGCAATGCCGAGAACGAACCAAATGATGGAGGTTCAAATTACACAAGAATATACGGGACAGCAGAAGCATTTATGTTATCTCGTTCCTCAATGGAAAGAGGTATTGGAATTTGATACGTTTGCAAAAGGGAAGGGATCAGAGGTTAAAAAAGTAATCAATGGTTCTTTATTCAACTATCGTTATAGCGGTATGGCAGGAGTATCTAATATTGGTGATGAGCCGAATTGGACCGGTCATACGTTAGCGCAGGCGAACTTATACGGTTTCGGCCGGCTTGCTTGGAATCCTAGTTTATCAGCTGATGAAATTACGAAGGAATGGATTATACAAACATTTGGAGATGATCCACAAGTCATCCAACTGATTAGCGATATGCTTCTATCTTCCTGGAGGATTTATGAAAATTACACTTCTCCTCTTGGAATAGGATGGATGGTAAATCCGGGACATCATTATGGACCAAACGTGGATGGGTATGAATATTCACATTGGGGAACGTATCATTACGCAGATCGATATGGGATTGGTGTTGATCGGACAACATTGAGTGGGACAGGATATGCATCGCAATACTTTCCGGAAAACGCCACAATATACGAATCATTAGAGGACTGTCCTGATGAATTATTGCTGTTTTTTCACCATGTACCGTATTCACACCGACTGAAATCAGGAAAGACTGTCATTCAACATATTTATGACACTCATTTTGAAGGGGTGGAACAAGCCAAGCAGTTGAAAAAAAAGTGGGAGCAGCTAGAGGGGAGAATTGATAAAAAACGTTATAAAGACGTATTAGAACGATTAACAATTCAAATTGAACATGCTAAAGAGTGGCGTGATGTTATTAATACTTATTTTTATCGTAAATCTGGCATTAAAGATCAATACGGACGAAAAATTTATCAATGAGGAGGAAGTTTATGAAGGTTGTGAAAATACCGAGACATGGGTATGAAAAGTTTCAAGATAAGTGGAGATTTTGTGTTGGAACAGGGAGATTAGGACTCGCTTTGCAAAAGGAATATATCGATCATTTAAAATTCGTTCAACAAAAAATATCGTTCCAGCACATTAGGGGACACGGCTTACTTTCGGATGATGTTGGAATTTATCGAGAGGTCGAAGTTGCAGGAGAAATGAGACCGTTTTATAACTTCACATACATTGATCGCATCATTGATTCGTATTTATCACTAAACATACGTCCGTTTATTGAATTGGGATTCATGCCGAGTGCCCTTGCTTCAGGAGACCAGACCGTTTTTTATTGGAAGGGTAACGTAACTCCACCAAAGGACTACAACAAGTGGAGAGATTTAATCGTTGCAGTCATTTCTCATTTCATACAGAGATACGGAATAGAGGAAGTAAGAAAATGGCCTTTTGAAGTATGGAATGAGCCGAACTTAGAAGTTTTTTGGAAGGGAGCAGACAAACAAGAATATTTTAAGTTGTATGAGGTGACAGCACGTGCTGTAAAGAGTGTTGATTCTCATTTGAAAGTTGGGGGACCAGCAATTTGTGGGGGAAGTGATGAATGGATTGTAGATTTTCTTAACTTTTGTGGGGAGCGGGACGTACCAGTTGACTTTGTTAGTCGACATGCCTATACATCCAAGGCGCCACACAAAGTAACGTTTGAACATTACTATCAAGAACTTCATCCTCCTGAAGAAATGATTGAGCAATTTCGATCTGTTCGCAACTTGATTCGTCAGTCCCCATTTCCACACTTACCTTTGCATATTACAGAGTATAACACATCGTATAGTCCCATTAATCCGATTCACGATACCCCGCTCAATGCGGCATATATTGCTCGCGTTTTGAGCGAGGGTGGAGACTATGTAGACTCATTTTCTTATTGGACATTTAGCGATGTGTTTGAAGAAATGGACGTTCCAAAATCATTATTTCATGGTGGATTTGGGCTAGTTGCATTTCATTTAATTCCGAAACCAACATTTCATGCTTTTACATTTTTTCGGGCGTTAGGAGAGGAATTGCTTTATCGGGATTCAGAAATGATTATTACAAAAAGAAAAGACGGAGCGATTGTTGCGATACTATGGAATTTAGTAATGGGCAAAGAGGAATGTGAGAGAACGATACAGCTCGATATTCCTGTTCCTTTTTCAAATATTTTTATTAAGCGTCAAATAGTTAATGAACAACATGGGAATGTGTGGAGAGTGTGGAGGCAGATGGGGAGACCTCGTTTTCCAAGTCAAAAGCAGATTGAAACGTTAAAGCAGATAGCACATCCATATATCTTGACAGAATGTAAAAAAGGGTTGAATGGCATCGTTCAGTTGCCGGTTGTTCTAACGAAAAATGAAGTGACGCTCATTGAAATTGAATGCATGAGCGATGAGACAGAAAGTTATGTCGATTTAGATGATAGTGAGATAGCTTCGTATCCTTTGTAAATGTAAAGAAAATGTCGTTGGAGGAATAAGATGGATGTAATCACAATTGGGGAGTCAATGGTTGTATTTACACCAACGAGTGATGGACTAATTAGACAAGCGAGTACGTTCACAAAGAGAATTGGAGGAGCAGAGTCCAATGTTGCCGTTGGTCTAGCGCGGCTAGGTCATCGTGTTGGATGGATTAGCAAAGTAGGAGATGATGAATTTGGAAGAGCAATCTTATCCTTTTTAAAAGGGGAAGGAATAGATGTTAGCCAAACAAAGGTAATTCATCAAGCACAGACGGGCATTTATTTCAAAGAAAAGAGAAGACACAATGACATCCGTGTATACTATTATCGCCATGGTTCGGCAGCAAGTCAGTTAACCCCTGAAGATTTAGATGAGGAATACATTTCTAAGGCAAAGTATTTGCATATTACTGGAATTACTCCTGCATTAAGCGGAAGCTGCCAAGAAACTATTTTTGCTGCAATTGCGATAGCACGATATTACAAAGTGAAAGTTGTTTTTGACCCAAACCTTCGGATGAAATTATGGCCTGATTTAGATGTGGCGAAAGAGGTGATGTCTCGTCTCATTGATCAGGCAGATATTATTCTTCCTGGAATTGAAGAGGCCTCATTTTTGTTAGGGGAAGGGACAATTGAAGAGTGGGGAAGAAAGCTTATTGAAAGCGGTGCTTCACTCGTGGCTATCAAACTAGGAGCCAAAGGGGCACATTATTTTACAGAAACGGGCAATGGATACGTTCCGAGTTTTCCAGTCAGTCATGTTGTTGACCCTGTAGGGGCTGGCGATGGCTTTGCTGCCGGGCTGTTATCTGGATTAATTGAAGGTTTACCAGTAATCGAAGCTGTGCGACGAGCGAATGCGGTTGGGGCACTCGTGACGATGGTGGAAGGAGACGTAGAAGGAATGCCAGAGCGCGTAGACGTAGAACGATTAGTCAATCAATCAGGAGAAGATATAACGAGATGAGGAAGAGGGGATTCCATGGATTTGTTTGAATTCATTAGGAGTATTACAATTGTCCCAGTTATACGAGGAGCAACAGTGGATAATATTATTCCAATAGGGTTGGCTTTGCAGCAAGGTGGAATTCCAATTATGGAGATCACGATGGAAACGAGAGGAGCATTATATGCACTTGAAAAAGCAGTGCTAGAGTTAGAAGGAATGGTTGTTGGTGCGGGAACGGTAATTGATTCCGAAACAGCGCAACGAGTCATCGAAGCCGGAGCTCAATTCATCGTTTCCCCGACCTTCTCTGTTGATGTCATCCAAATAGCGAAAAAGCGGAAGATTTTTAGCGTTGCCGGGGGATTGACTCCTACGGAAATTGTCGCTGCTTTTCAGTGCGGAGCGGATATGATAAAGGTATTTCCTGCATCTACTTTTGGACCAAAGTATATTCAACAAATAAAAGAACCCCTTCCACACATTCCTTTGATGGTAACGGGAGGAATAAATGAGGAAACTATTTGTAAATATATCAAAGCAGGGGTAGATGCGGTCGGTATAGGCAACTCCCTAGTCAACACGAGGCGATTATTGAACGATAGAGAATTACAAGAAATTACACGAAGGGCGCTTACACTTACAACCATTACACGAAAGGGGTACACTTTATGAAGTTGGGGGATTGTGAAAAGGAGAAGGGTAAATATGTTTATTCATGATGATTTTTTATTACAAAACAAACACGCTCAAGAGTTGTATCATGGTTATGCTAAGATGTTACCAATTATAGACTATCATTGTCATTTGAAAGCAAAAGAAATCGCTGAAGATCGCCGATTTCACAACATGACAGAGCTATGGTTAGAAGGTGATCATTACAAATGGCGGGCAATGAGAGCGTTGGGGATAGAGGAAAAATATATTACTGGGGATGCGACAGATATTGAAAAGTTTCGGGAATGGGCAAAAGTGGTTCCACACTGTATAGGCAATCCGCTATATCATTGGACACATTTAGAATTAAAAAGGTATTTTGGTGTTGACGATCTTTTAAATGAGAAAACATGGAAATTTGTGTGGGATCATTGTAATAAACAGCTTCTGGAAGAAGAATTTTCTGCTCGAGCTCTCATTCTTAAGTCGAATGTAGAATGGATTGGAACTACGGATGATCCGCTCGATAATTTAGTGCACCATAAAAAGATTAATGAAGATCCGTCATTTTCGGTAAAGGTAATTCCGTCCTTTCGTCCGGATGCTGTTATAGAAATTAATGACGGATATTTTCTAGAGTATGTGCACAAATTAGGGGAGGTTACGGGCATACCGATTGAGAATTATAAACAACTGCTGGAAGCTATTGAGAGTCGAGTGCATGATTTTCATGAAATTGGTTGTCAAGCGGCTGATCACGGTCTTGAATCAATGACTTATGTAGAGAGTGATTTTTATGAGGTTAGTACGTTATTTCAAAAGAGGAGAGACGGGTTTATTTTGAGTCATGAAGAGGAGCAAAAATATAAGACATTTACTCTTCATTTTCTAGGGTGTTTATATCACTCGCTTGGGTGGATTATGCAATTGCACATTGGATCCGTTCGGAATGCTAATAAGAAGATGTTTCGGAAGATTGGTTCGAATACAGGTTATGATTCGATTAACGACTTTTTTATGGCTAAGCCATTGAACGATTTTTTAAATGCTTTGGATGAGGTGGATCAGCTCCCTAAAACAATCATATATACACTAAATCCGTCCTATAACTATATCGTGGCGTCAGCAATTGGTAATTTCCAATCAGAAGGGATACAAGGAAAAATCCAATTCGGGGCTGCTTGGTGGTTTAACGATCATCAAGATGGAATTGTAAGACATTTAAAAGATCTTTCTAATGTCGGAATATTAAGTACATTTATTGGTATGGTAACTGATTCTAGAAGTTTTTTATCTTACGTACGTCACGAGTATTTTCGTAGAATCTTATGTAATTTATTCGGCTCTTGGATTGAGGAGGGAATAGCTCCTAAAGACTATGATTTTTTAGGGGAGATTGTACAAAATGTATGTTATTTCAATGCTAAAAAGTACTTCGATCATTGAAGGGGTAGGTAGATCATGAAAATGACGTTTCGATGGTTTGGAGAAGAAAATGATACAGTTTCACTAGACGACATTCGACAAATTCCAGGTGTTGAAGGAATTGTAGGCGCGCTATACCATATTCCGGTCGGAGAAACTTGGCCTCTAGAAGATATATTACAGCTAAAACACCGAGTTAACGAAAAAGGTTTTCATCTTCATGTAATTGAAAGTGTTAATGTTCATGAAGATATTAAGTTAGGCCTTCGATCTAGGGAGGTGTACATTAACAATTATAAACAAACGATTCGCAATCTTTCAAAAGCAGGGGTGAGAGTGATTTGTTATAACTTTATGCCTGTTTTTGACTGGATTCGATCTGATTTAGCGAAAGTGCGTCCAGATGGTGCAAGTGTATTAGCTTATGAAAGGGAAAAGATTGAAGAAATAGAGCCAGAAGAAATAGTAAGATTTATTGAGAATGGGTCAAATGGTTTTTTACTTCCCGGATGGGAACCGAAACGATTGAAAACAATAAAGTATTTCCTCAAATTATATAAAGGGGTAACAGAGGATGATTTATTGGATCACTTACGTTACTTTTTGGAACAAATTATTCCAGTCGCAGAGGAATGTGGTGTTCAAATGGCTATTCATCCGGACGATCCACCGTGGTCAGTGTTCGGCCTACCTCGCGTTGTAAAGGATAAAAGAGATTTAGAAATAATAACCAATATGGTTGATAGCCATTCAAATGGATTGACTCTATGCTCTGGATCATTAGGGGCAAGCCCAAATAACGATGTGGTCGAAATATTTAGATATTTTTTAGAGAGAAAGCGTGTACCGTTTGTTCATGTAAGAAATATAAAAACCTTCGAAAATGGAAATTTTGAAGAAACGTCACATCGCAGCTGCGACGGCTCATTAAACATATGCGAGATTGTGAAAGTTTTGCATGAATTAGATTTCAAAGGTTATATTCGTCCAGATCATGGTCGAACAATATGGGGAGAGAAAGCACGGCCGGGTTATGGATTGTATGATCGAGCTCTTGGCATTATGTATTTGTTAGGTATTTGGGATAGTTTGGAGAACGAGAAAAGAGAGACAGGGAAGGGGATAAATAGATGATACCCATTCATCAAAATTTAAAAGGGAAAGTAGCAGTTGTAACAGGTGGCGGAGGCACTTTATGTAGTTACATGGCAAAAGAGTTGGCTCGTCAAGGTATGAAAGTAGCTATTTTGAATCGAACGCTTGAGAAGGCGGAGCAAGTGAAAGAAGATATTATGAAAAGTGGTGGAGAAGCTTTAGCTATTGAATGTAATGTGTTGGATGTGGGTAGTGTAACTAAAGCTGCTGAAGAAGTTCTCGCTACTTATGGATCATGTGATGTACTTATTAATGGTGCAGGTGGTAATCATTCGAAAGGGATCACGTCAAAAGAAGTTCTAGAACTGTGGGATTTAGGAAATAAAGAAATTATAACTTTTTTTGACTTGACTAAGGAAGGTTTTGAATATGTTTTCAATTTAAATATTCTCGGTACACTCATTCCATCGCAACTGTTCCTTAAACAGATGATTGGTAGAGGGGGAACGATCATTAACATTTCCTCAATGAGCGCTCCGAGGCCGATGACGAAAGTACCTGCATATAGCGCAGCAAAAGCTGGAGTCGAAAATTTCACAAAGTGGCTTGCTGTACATGTGGCTGAGGTGGGGGTACGTGTTAATGCGATAGCTCCGGGATTTTTTTTGACAAAACAAAATGAGCATCTTCTTAAACATGTGGATGGTTCATACACAGAGCGCACGAGGAAAATTATATCTCATACCCCTATGAGAAGATTAGGTAATCCAGAAGATTTGTTAGGGACATTAGTTTGGTTGGTGGATGATCGGATGAGTGGTTTTGTAACAGGAACGATTATACCTGTAGATGGCGGTTTTTTAGCATATTCAGGAGTATAGTTCGGAGATATTAATCAACGTGATTTTTTCGAAAGGATAAAAGAGTATGCGGATTACTGTTCAGCATGTAGTTGATCAATTAATGAAGGGAGTAGAAAAAGTTCCTAATACTGTAGACTCCCTCAAGTATGGTAAAATCAACATGGAAGTAAAAGGGATTTCGGTGAGTTTTATGCCTACTTATTATGTCATAGAGCAAACGATTCTGAGGAGGGCTAATCTTCTTATCACACATGAAGGATTATTTTATAGTCATAGTGATCATATGGTAATGTTCCAAAATGATTCAGTATATCAAGAGAAGCTACGCTTAATTCGAGAGTCAGGTATAGCGGTTTATCGTTTCCATGATTATTTGCATCGACAAAAGCCCGACGGCATAATGCTTGGCTTGCTCCGTGCTTTAGGATGGGAAAAATATGTTTCTAATCATCGCTTGCATACAACAATAATTTCCATTCCTCCTACAACATTAAGCGATATTGTTGAATATGTGAAGAGGCAGTTGCAAATTCCATTTGTGCGGGTCACTGGAGATTTGTCTATGTATTGTACACGAATTGGAGTGTTAGTAGGTTATAGGGGGAGTGGGGAATTATGCATCCCTTTATTTGAACAAGAAAAGTTAGATTTAATTATTTATGGAGAAGGTCCAGAATGGGAGGTTCCAGAGTATGTGAGAGATTCCTTACAACAAGATAAACATAAGTCTTTAATCGTGCTTGGCCATTCTGAGAGTGAAGAGCCAGGAATGAAATATTTGGCGGAGCAATTGCAGTCAACGTTTCCTAATATCCCTGTTCATTTTATTGGTGAAAGGCCTGTGTTTCAAATAGTTTAGTTAAATTATTTTCCTGTTTTTTGAATTTTGGAGGAGGATAAAAATGAAGATTGGACGAGGGCATAAGCTGTTATTTATCGGTGATTCGATAACCGAATGTAACCGTACAAAAGACAAGGATAATGAATTAGGAGCGGGTTACGTCTCTTATGTAAACGCTCTACTGCAAGTAAATTATCCAGAGATGGGGATTCGTGTTATTAACAAAGGGGTCAGTGGAAATAATGTCCGAGATTTGAAGGGGAGGTGGCAAGAAGATGTTATGCATGAGCGGCCGAACTGGCTATCAATCTTAATTGGAATTAATGACGTTTGGCGTCAGTACGATACTCCTTTTATGAAAGAAAAGCATGTGTACTTAGATGAATATGAAGAAACATTGCGAACACTTGTTACAGAAACAAGACATTCAGTCGAAGGGATCATTCTTATGTCGCCATTTTATATAGAAAGTAACAAATTAGATGCCATGCGTTGTACAATGGATCAATATGGTTCAGTTGTAAAAAAAATCGCGAAAGAAACAGATAGCCTATTCGTCGATATACAAGAGGCCTTTGATAGATTACTAAAATTTTTTTATCCTGCTGCGTTAGCTTGGGACCGTATTCATCCGTCAGCACCAGGGCATATGGTTATTGCACAAGCTTTTTTGGACGCAATTAATTTCGATTGGAAAAAGAATTGTGACAACTTTGTTTATTAGATAGACAAACTAACTTAAACCTGTTATAATTCAACTTGAAGATTTTATAAAAATCGGGGAGGAATCCGACATGGTTTATTTTGAAAACGTTAACAAGGTAGTTTATGAAGGGCCAACATCGAAGAACCCGCTTGCTTTTAAGTTCTATAATCCTCAAGAAAAAATAGGGGATAAAACAATGGAGGAGCATTTGCGCTTTTCAGTGGCATACTGGCATACGTTTGTAGGAGATGGATCGGATCCTTTTGGTGTTGGAACAGCTATTCGTCCTTGGAATCGATATAGTGGCATGGATTTAGCAAAAGCACGTGTTGAAGCAGCGTTTGAATTATTTGAAAAGTTGGACATTCCATTTTTCTGCTTTCATGATGTTGATATTGCGCCAGAGGGAGATAATCTTGTAGAGACATATAGAAACTTAGATGAAATCGTTGATATGATTGAACAATATATGAAGACGAGTAAAACAAAGTTGCTTTGGAATACAGCTAACTTATTTACGCATCCACGTTTTGTACACGGCGCAGCCACTTCTTGCAATGCTGATGTGTTTGCATATGCGGCGGCGAAAGTGAAAAAGGGACTAGAAATCGCTAAGCGGCTCGGTGCAGAAAACTATGTATTTTGGGGCGGGCGAGAAGGGTATGAAACGTTATTGAACACCGACATGAAGCTAGAGCTTGACAATTTAGCCCGTTTCTTGCATATGGCTGTTGACTACGCAAAAGAAATTGGTTTTGATGGACAATTCTTAATTGAGCCAAAACCGAAAGAACCAACGAAACATCAGTATGATTTTGATGTCGCTACAGCGTTAGCATTTTTACAAACATATGGACTAAAAGATTATTTTAAATTTAATATTGAAGCTAACCATGCGACATTGGCCGGACATACATTCGAACATGAATTGCGAGTTGCACGCATTCATAACATGTTAGGTTCTGTTGATGCAAATCAAGGAGATACGTTGCTTGGTTGGGATACAGATGAATTTCCAACGGATCTATATACAACAACACTTGCGATGTATGAAATTTTACAAAATGACGGACTTGGCCGTGGTGGATTAAATTTCGATGCTAAGGTAAGACGTGGCTCGTTCGAACCGGAGGACTTATTTTACGCTCATATTGCCGGTATGGATAGCTTTGCAATTGGACTAAAAGTTGCACACCGCCTAATTGAAGATCGTGTATTTGAATCCGTCATTGAGGAACGATACAAGAGTTATACTGAAGGAATTGGTCGCGACATTGTTGAGGGTAGAGCCAATTTTCATACGCTAGAGACATATGCATTGCAACTTGGGGATATCCACAATCATTCAGGACGTCAAGAGCGTTTGAAAACGTTGCTTAATCAATATTTACTCGAAGTTTGTGCAGGACGTTAATGAAATGAGGGATGAACTTGGAACACGTCATTGGTATTGATTTAGGAACAAGTGCAGTTAAAGCATTACTCATTGACTGGACAGGAAAGATCAAAGGGGAGAGTACGGAAGCGTATCCCCTTTACCAACCACATTCAGGATATAACGAACAAAACCCAGAAGATTGGGTAGAAAAAACGATTACTGCATTGCGAAAAGTGTTGCAAGTATCAAATGTTGATCCAAGTTCGATTGTTGGCATCAGTTTTTCTGGGCAAATGCACGGGTTAGTGTTATTATCTGAAAACAATGAGGTTGTGCGACCAGCTATTCTTTGGAACGATACAAGAACGACGGAACAATGTCGATGGATTGAAGAGAGAATTGGAAATGAGAAATTGTTATCCATTACAAAAAATCGGGCACTTGAAGGATTTACATTACCAAAATTATTATGGGTGAAAAAACATGAACCCCATCTTTATAAGCAAGCTCGTACGTTTTTATTGCCGAAAGATTATGTTCGCATGCGCCTTACTGGCCATGTTGCCATGGAATATTCCGATGCGGCAGGAACGTTACTTCTTGATATAAGAAAAAAAGAATGGAGTCAAGAAATTTGTCAATTACTTGATATCGACATTCGGTTATGTCCCCCATTAGTGGAAGCTACCGATTATGTTGGTACGTTGTTACCTGAAATAGCGGAAAAAACAGGTCTTCCAACAAGTGTAAAAGTATTTGCTGGGGGAGCAGACAACGCATGTGGTGCGATTGGTGCAGGTATATTAGAAGAAGGACAAACGATGTGTAGTATTGGGACATCTGGTGTTGTGCTTGCATTTGAGCAAACAGGTGGAAAGGAATTTGGAGGAAAAGTACATTATTTTAATCATGCAAAACCAGATTCGTACTACATTATGGGCGTAACATTAGCTGCCGGATATAGTTTTGATTGGTTCAAGCGCACGTTGCTAAATGATATGTCCTTTTCCGAAATTGTCAAACGAGCGTATAGTCAATCACCTATTGGGGCAAATGGATTATTGTTTACGCCATATTTAGTCGGAGAGAGAACACCTTATGCAGATGCAGATATTCGATCCTCTTTCATCGGAGTGGATGCTACTCATACGATATGGGATTTTGCTCGTGCTGTTTTAGAAGGAATTACATTTTCTTTAAATGAATCGGTTGAAATTATTAGAGCAAGCGGAAAACGAATAGATACCGTCGTTTCAATTGGAGGGGGCGCTAAAAGTGCAGAGTGGTTACAAATTCAAGCGGATATATTTGCTACCCCAATTGAAAAGTTAAAAAACGAGCAGGGACCGAGCATGGGTGCTGCGATGATTGCAGCTTATGGGTGTAAGTGGTTCCCATCCTTAGAACATTGTGCTCGTGTATTTAAAAAGGTAGAACAAATTGTCGAGCCAAATAACGAAGCGGTAGAGAGGTACAAGGAAATTTTCTTGGTGTATAAGGAAATATATACGCAAACAAAGGAAATATCTAAGAAGTTAAAAGCGTTTAGAAAATGAAGATCCCCCTTAAATATAAATAGCCTTCAATGCGAAGGCTATTTTTTTACGGCTTTTTCTAATGTTTCAAGCATCGATTGTTTTTGTTCTTCTGTCGCGTGATTCCATAGTGCTTCGAATAAGACACCAAGACCGGGTAAATATTTTTCTTCACCTTGTTGAATCGCATCAACGATCGTATGTTGAAGCTGGTCTTTTGAACTGTTTGCGACGTTTGCCATAACGGCACCACGTAAATTAAAATCCATTTGACTCACTCCATTCTTTATGTATTGCGTAAGTAGTTTTTGCTATAATGATAACTACTATTCATAAAAGAGGAGAGAGAAACATGGAAAAAGCAACATTTGCTGGTGGGTGTTTTTGGTGCATGGTTACGCCGTTTGAAGAACTTGATGGGATTTACGGCATCGTTTCTGGATACACAGGCGGTCATGTGGAACATCCGACGTATGAACAAGTGAAAACAGGAACGACAGGACATTATGAAGCGGTACAAATTACGTTTGATCCCGATGTATTTCCGTATGAAAAATTGTTAGAGTTGTATTGGTGTCAAATTGATCCGACGGATGACGGGGGGCAATTTCACGACCGTGGCCCACAATATCGAACAGCAATTTTTTATCATAATGAACGGCAAAAAGCATTAGCTGAACAATCAAAAAAACAATTAGAAGAAAGTGGACGTTTTTCAAAACCGATTGTGACAAACATTTTACCGGCGACGACATTTTATCCAGCTGAGGACTACCATCAAAACTACCATAAGAAAAACCCAAAACATTATAAGGAAGACCGAGCGGCATCTGGACGTGATGAATTTATTGCGAAACATTGGGGGAAAAACGAGTGAAGCGAATTGAATCGCCGAAAAACGAGCGGGTGAAACAATGGAAAAAGCTTTTAACGAAAAAAGGGCGCGACAAAACCGGTCTGTTTCTCATTGAAGGATTTCATTTAGTAGAAGAAGCAGTGAAAAGCGGTGTGCACATTGAACAATTGATCGTTGTTGAGCATGCGTCCATTCCAGCTAGTTGGAATATTTCTCATATTCCGATGACGATCGTGACCGATGAAGTGATAAAAGCGATAAGCGACACAGAAACACCGCAAGGCATTGCAGCGGTATGTAAACAAATGCATTGGAACGTGGATGATGTGCAAACAGCGTTGTTCGTTGATGCAGTACAAGATCCCGGAAACTTAGGGACGATTATTCGCACAGCAGATGCTGCAGGAATAGACGTTGTCGTTGTCGGAGAAGGAAGCGTCGATATATATAACGCAAAAGTGATTCGCGCCACGCAAGGTTCGTTGTTTCATTTTCCTGTTGTCAAAGGGGACATAGGGCAATGGATCGCTCGCTTCCAAAACAAGCATATCCCCATTTATGGAACATCGCTGCAAAATGGGGCAGACTACCGTTCTGTATCTCCTTCTTCATCGTTTGCATTAATTGTTGGAAATGAGGGAAGCGGGGTAAGCGATAAGTGGCTACAACAGACGACAACAAACTTATATGTGCCGATTTATGGGAAGGCAGAATCGTTAAACGTAGCCGTTGCAACAGGGATTTTACTTTACCATTTGCAGAAAAAATAAACGCAACCTTGCACGTTATTCCCCATTTGCTTATAATAAATGAAGAATTTCATCATACAAAAAACGATGATCGAGAAGAGTAGCTTGCCGATCGCCATTCAGGGAGAAAACGCCATAGACTGCGAGCGTTTTTATGGCTTAAGCAAGTGAATTCACCTCGGGAGTTGGCGCTTGGACCATTTTGCGCATGCAAAATGTAAAGGCGTTCCGGTGTAGACCGTTATCGCAATGAAGTGAGCTATGTTGATTGCATAGCTAACAAGGGTGGTACCGCGAGTGCACTCGTCCCTTACTTAAGGGGCGAGTTTTTTATTTTTATACATAACAAAGGAGGGTATTTCATGAAAGAACGGTTACAACAGCTTCAACAAGAAGCGCTCGTTCAAATTGAGCAAGCAGCCGATTTAAAAACGTTAAACGATGTGCGCGTGGCGTATCTTGGAAAAAAAAGCCCCATTACAGAAGTGCTGCGCGGGATGGGGGCATTGTCGCCTGAAGAGCGCCCGCTCATGGGAGCACTTGTCAACGACGTACGCGAAGCGATTCAACGAGCATTAGAAGCAAAACAAGCAACACTTGAACAAGAAGAAGTAGAGAAAAAATTGGCATCTGAAGCGATTGATGTCACGCTTCCAGGGCGTCCAATGAGACGTGGCAATCATCATCCACTCACGCGCGTTATTGAAGAAATTGAAGATTTGTTTATCGGCATGGGCTATACGATTGCCGAAGGTCCAGAAGTAGAGCAAGATTACTACAACTTTGAAGCGCTCAATTTGCCAAAAGGTCATCCAGCGCGCGATATGCAAGATTCATTTTATATTACAGAGGAAATTTTATTGCGTACACATACGTCTCCGGTGCAAGCGCGCACGATGGAAAAACATCAAGGACGCGGTCCAGTAAAAATCATTTGCCCGGGAAAAGTATATCGTCGCGACAACGACGATGCGACACATTCGCATCAATTTACGCAAATTGAAGGGCTCGTTGTGGACGAAAACATTCGCATGAGCGACTTAAAAGGAACGTTGCGCGAATTTGCGCGCAAAATGTTTGGAGAAGACCGCGACATTCGCTTCCGTCCAAGTTTTTTCCCATTTACAGAGCCGTCTGTTGAAGTGGACGTATCATGTGCCAATTGCGGTGGACACGGTTGCAGCGTATGTAAAGGAACAGGTTGGATTGAAATTTTAGGGGCAGGAATGGTTCATCCGAACGTGCTGGAGATGGCAGGATTTGATTCGAAAAAATATACAGGCTTTGCGTTCGGGATGGGGCCGGAGCGTATTGCGATGTTGAAGTACGGCATTGATGATATTCGTCATTTTTATCAAAATGATGTTCGTTTCTTACAACAATTTAATCGGATGTAAAAGGAGGTTGGAACGATGTTTGTTTCATATAAATGGCTACAACAATATGTCGATTTAACAGGCATTACCGCAAAAGAATTGGCTGATCGCATCACAAAAGCAGGTATTGAAGTGGAAAGCGTCGAGGTGCGCAATAAAGGAATACAAGGTGTCGTCATCGGACATGTGCTTGAGCGTGAACAACATCCGAACGCTGATAAATTAAGCAAATGTTTCGTTGATATTGGCGAAGAGGAACCGGTGCAAATCATTTGCGGGGCGCCGAACGTGGCAAAAGGACAAAAAGTTGCGGTGGCTAAAGTTGGTGCCGTATTGCCCGGCAACTTTAAAATTAAACGCGCAAAACTGCGCGGTGAAGAATCGAACGGCATGATTTGTTCGTTACAAGAACTTGGCGTGGAGTCGAAATTAGTGCCGAAAGAATACGCCGATGGCATTTTCGTTTTCCCAAGCGATGCACCGGTCGGAGCGGATGCGCTAGAACTACTTTACTTGGATGATGAAGTGTTGGAGCTTAGTTTAACACCAAACCGTGCTGATTGTTTAAGCATGATCGGCGTCGCTTATGAAGTGGCAGCGATTTTAGGGCGGAGCGTGAAGCTTCCGGCCATTGAGTTGAAAGAAAACGACGAAAACGTTCATGACTACATTTCTGTACGGGTCGATGCACAAGAAGATAATCCGTTATATGCGGGACGCATTGTGAAAAACGTGAAAATCGGTCCATCCCCTCTTTGGATGCAAGCGCGTTTAATGGCAGCTGGCATTCGTCCACACAATAACGTTGTTGATATTACGAACTACATTTTGCTTGAATATGGTCAACCGCTTCATGCGTTTGACTATGATCGCCTCGGTTCGAAAGAAATTGTCGTTCGCCGTGCGAAAAACGGTGAAACGATCGTGACGCTTGATGATGTAGAGCGCACGCTTACAGAAAACCATCTCGTCATTACGAACGGGAAAGAGCCTGTCGCTTTAGCTGGTGTGATGGGCGGTGCGAACTCGGAAGTAAAAAATGACACAACGACCGTGTTTATTGAGTCCGCGTATTTCGCAAGTTCGGTTGTTCGCCAAGCGGTCAAAGATCACGGATTGCGCAGCGAGTCGAGCACACGGTTTGAAAAAGGAATCGATCCAGCGCGGACAAAAGAAGCGCTTGATCGCGCGGCTGCGTTAATGGCGGAATATGCTGGCGGAGAAGTCGTTGGCGGCGTTGTGGAAGTGAACACACTGCAACAAAAAGATGTTGTTGTCACGATTACGTTAGATCGTATCAATCGCGTGCTTGGCACAGCCATTACGAAAGAAGAAGTTGCGAATATTTTAACAAACTTGCAATTCGCGTTTACAGAACATGACGGTACGTTTACGATTACCGTTCCGTCGCGTCGTGCAGACATTACAATTGAAGAAGACATCATTGAAGAAGTGGCGCGTCTATATGGCTACGACCATTTACCTGCGACATTGCCGATCGGCGAAGCAAAGCCGGGGAAATTAACGCCATATCAAGCAAAACGTCGTCACGTGCGCCGTTATTTAGAAGATGCAGGCTTGTTCCAAGCGATTACGTACTCGCTCACAAACGAAGCAAAAGCAATGATGTTTGCGCTTGAAACGGCGGAACCGATTCGTCTTGCTCTTCCAATGAGCGAAGAACGAAGCGTCTTACGGCAAAGCTTAGTGCCGCACTTATTGGAAGCAGCAAGCTATAACCGTGCCCGCCAAGTCGAAAACGTAGCGCTATACGAAATCGGCTCGGTATATTTAGCTAACGGCGAACATGAACTGCCGAACGAAAAAGAACGTCTCGCAGGCGTTTTGACAGGTGTATGGCACGCCCATTTATGGCAAGGGGAGAAAAAAGCAGTTGACTTCTATGTCGTTAAAGGAATTTTAGATGGTTTGTTTGCGTTGCTAGGATTAGAAAACCGCGTGGAATATAAGCAAGCAAAACGCGAGCACCTTCATCCAGGGCGCACGGCCGATATGTTGCTAGACGGCAAAACAATTGGTTTTATCGGTCAGCTACATCCGAACGTGCAAAAACAATTTGATTTAAAAGAAACGTATGTGTTTGAACTAGACATTGAAGCATTGTTGAAGGCGGAAGTAGCCGACATTCGCTATACGGCGATTCCACGCTTCCCGTCGATTACGCGCGACATCGCCCTTGTCGTTGATGAGCATGTCGTCGCGGGTGAGTTGCAAAAAGCGATTATCGAGGCAGGCGGTGAACTGTTGAAGGATGTATCGATTTTCGACGTCTACAAAGGCGACCGCCTCCCGGAAGGCAAAAAATCGATCGCCTTCTCGCTCCGTTACTATGACCCAGAGCGGACATTAACAGATGAAGAAATAACAAACGTTCACGAACAAGTCATCAAAGCGGTCGAACAACAATTCGGCGCCACATTGCGCGGGTAAAGCGAACCCCCATCTGATGCACGGGCATTGGATGGGGGATTTTATGTCCTTGGCGGATCGGTGGGGGCGTTTTTTTGTCTAGTCCGCCAAAATTGGCGGGGTTCGACATCAAGTTGGCGGTGAATAATGGAAAAAAGTGAAGTATAATCAAATTATCAAAACGAAAGGAGGAATTTTTAAAATGATTCGTCAATTTGTAAGCATAGCAGTAGCAGTAATGCTTGTTGGAGGAATTTTATTTGGCATAGGAAAAGATTCATTGGCAACTTCGAATCAAACGGGGATAAAAGAATCGGGGACGATTACTCCTCAATCGATTGCATCAAAGACAAAAACAACAACGATCCAAGTTGGACAAACCGTTCAAACTTTGTATGTGACAGGAACTTTTAAAACTCAGTATAGTGATGTTCACAAAAGACAACTGTTTTCGGGAGTTAAATCGATTTCCTCAAAAGCATCCGGCAGTGGGACGTGGACACAGACAGGATATAGTGTGGAATTAATTGACAGTGGGCGCACATACGTCATTACAGTGTCAGGAAAATATTCCTATAATGGTGCAACATATACGATTTCAACAAGTATAGAATTTTATTGTAATGCTAATCGTTCTATTGGGTAGTAAGTGATAACAAAGCAAAAGACTTGTCACAATCTTCGACAAGTCTTTTTATTTTTGGTTCATCACCAAATTTTGTGATTTAGTGACAAAAAAGAGAAAGCACTAACGAGATCCTAGCAATAATGTTAGTGGTGAAATCAACATTAAGGGGGTCTCGTAAGTGCTTTCTATATCACTAGGATTGCCAGAATTTAAAGTGATTAAACAAGAACTTCTTTCCTATGGTTATGCGATTCATGTAGAGAAAACAGAGACACAGGAACGCTGCCCTCATTGTGGGTTTGCCACTTCCACTGTCCACGACAGACGGACAAGAAAAGTACGGGATTTGGCGATTTTCCATCAGCCGGTGTACTTGTTCGTCAAGGTAAAGCGCTATCGGTGCTGGAATTGTTCCCGAGTGTTTTCTGCCTCTTTGGAATCGATTCAGCCCAATCAACATTACACTAATCGATTTTGTGAGTACTTGTATGAACTTTGTGAAGGCTCCGCCATTCAAGAGGTTAGCCGAAAGCACCGCATCCCATATACGACATTGGAACGCATCTATTACTCCATCGCATCGAAAAAAGCAAAAGAGCGTCAAACAGCGATAGAAGCATCTTCTCAAGAAGAGATGGTGCTTAGCTTAGATGAGATCGCGGTAAAAAAGGGACATCAGTATGAAACCGTATTGATGGATGCCAAAGACGGATCGGTCATGGGAATGCATGCCGATCGCCAATGTGACTCCGCCATCAACTTGTTGAGCCAAAATATCCTGTCGAAAGAAATGGTCCAAACGGTGATTCTTGACATGTGGGAACCTTATCATAAGGCGGTTCGCGCCCTGTTTCCATCTGCTTCGATTGTCATCGATAAGTACCATGTGGTTCAAAAAGTGACCCAAGCCTTGGATCAAGCAAGAAAGGAATTTTCTCCATTGAAAAAGGCTCGATATCTTCTCTTAAAAGGCTGTGAAAAGCTTCGTAAGGACCAACGGCGTCGATTAGACGATATCTTGGAGGAGTATCTGGTACTTTCCATTGCTTATTATCTAAAAGAGTTGTTTCGGGATTTTTACCGAACCGATGGATATAATGAAGCAAAGGAACGCTTGGAAGAATGGATTAAGTTAGCCAAACAGAGCCCTTTTGCTTCTTTTCAGGAAGCAGCCAACACGCTTGAAAGGTGGAAGGAGCCTATTCTTTCCTACTTTTTGTGCCCATATACGAATGCCCGAATTGAGGGGACGAATCACAAGATCAAAAACATCAAACGCCGGGCATATGGCTATCGAAATCTAGAACGGTTTCGTTTGCGTGTATTTCTGGAGTGTACAGGGAACACTACAGGTAGTCAGGCTGCTTAAGCGCTCCCTTCTTCCGCTATCGGTATGATAGTTGGTAGAATGGAACCCGTCAAGGAAAGCACTTGACTGTTTCCATTCTACCAACTTCGTGGTCTGTATGCGGAAGAAGGATCCTGACTGATGAACCTATTTCATCCAGCTAACATGTTTCTAGGATTGAGTAGAAATCACAGAAAATGGTGAAGACCCTTAATTAAACTCCCATGCAAATGATATCTTTTAAGAAAATCAGATATTCTCATCATCTCTTCCCCCTTGTTCATCACAATGTTTGGGCTGTTGAGTATGTAGTTATTTCATGATGGCCGAAAAACAGAGGTGACAAGCTTTTTTCCAGACGTTAAAACTCAGAGAAAAATCGTGATGGATAAACTTTTGGCAATAGCAAACGAATGAGAGTGCGGGCGGGTTTTTATAGTCATCTTAAACGATTGATAATTTACATTATTTGGATCATTACGTATCTTTGTATTTCGTTGCTATAATCTTATTGACATCCGGATGATCAACATATCCTGAGAGGAAGGGAATAAGGTGGAAGGAAAGTCGATATTTAACTATCGCTATGTGGCTATGATTCTCTCATGTTGTTTAATTTTTAGTATTGTCGTCCCCCCATTTGCACAAGCTGCTCCTGGGAAATCGGAACGCGTAGTGCAAAAAAGCCGAAATATTGAAGCTAACATTGGTGATCTTCCCACGAAACGGCCAAAATCAAAATTAGAGCTCGAGAGCAGACGGACAAAGTATTCGACAAGATACTTGAATCCGGATGGAAGCTTTACTGAAGAGATATACCTGCAACCCCAATTTTATCAAGATCCTCTTGATAAGAAATGGAAAAAAATTAATAACGATCTAAAACCCAACGGGGCCGATATGTTTGAGAATACGGCTAACGCCTTCAAAGTAACATTCGCAAAACAATCGAGTCAACCTGAACTTGTTTCGATCAAAGAAAATGATAGAATCCTTTCGTTTATCCCAATAAATGCGAAAAATGTGCAAGGTGTTGCGAAAAATAATGAAATCATTTATAAAGGGTTATTTGAACAAACCGATGTGCGATATCGCCTTCAAGGCAATGCGGTCAAAGAGGATATTATTCTTAACAATAAACCTTCCAGCAATGCTTTTACTTTTGAGATGAAACTAAAAGGGGTAAAGGCTGTTGCTAAAAAAGACGGAACGATCGTCTTTGAAGACTCAAAAGGGAACCCTAAGTGGTACTTAGAAAAGCCATATATGTTCGATGCGAACCACAAGTATTCTGATCAAGTTGCCTTTCATTTACGTCAAAATAGCGGCAAAACTTATATTGATGTGATAGTAGATGAGAGCTTTTTACAAGATCCAGACACCATATATCCGGTAACGATTGACCCTACGATCAATGAATGGGATGTTTTGCGGGATAATTTTATTGCCTATAATTTTCCTGATTCTGTCTATTCGAGCAACACATACATGCATACAGGTTACAACAGTTATTTCGGAACGACTCGTGCTTTAGTGAGATTTTACCTTCCGAGTCTTCCGAGTGATAGTGTCATTTCCAGCGCTACATTTAATGCCTATCAAACAAATGCCGATGGTCAACAAGTATCTATTGATTTACATCGAATTACAAGCAATTGGTCTTCTTCTGTTACCTGGAATAATCAGCCTTCTATTCGAAGCACAAAAGAATCAACGACAACAAACAATACGGCCAATACGTACTGGAGCTGGGATATCACTCAGTTGGTCAAGGACTGGTACAATGGTATTCAGCCGAACTACGGCTTGATGCTGAAACAGCAGAACGAATCGTCTTCTCCATATCGCACATTTAATACGGTAAACAATAGTGTTAATACGCCGCGCATTACGATTAATTATTGGGTAGAGCCAATCGGCCAAGAATCTTTCTGGACGACCACTAAAGATGGGGTGAATCCAGCAAACGGAAACCTTGTTTTACAAACAACGGATCTTGCTATTTCTGGTCTAGGCGAAGATGTTGAATTTACGAGAACATACAATAGCCGAAAGTCCGGATCGAATGGGATGTTTGGTTATGGATGGATGTCTAATCTCGAAATGAATATTTGGGATGCAGGCAGTGGACCAGTTACGTTTGTTGATGGAGATAATACTCGTCATATTTTTGGTGAAAAAGTTGGCGGGGGATACGAAGCTGCTGGTGGTGTCTATCTCGATCTAATCAAAAATGGGGACGGCACTTATACAATAACCAAAACCGATGGTACGAAACTTTATTTCAATACAAATGGCAAACTTTCTCGCATGGTCGATACAAATGGGAACACGACTACATTGAATTATAATGCAAACGGAAAATTAGCTTCAATTACAGATGCATCAGCAAGAACGACGACGATTGCCTATGGAACAAACGGATATGTATCGAGTATCACCGACCCAGCAAACAGAACCATCTCTTATGAGTATGATGCTTCCGGCAACCTAACGAAAGTTACGGATGCTCAAGGAAACGCGACCATTTTTACGTATGATTCGGATCATAATCTAACAAGTATTAAAAATGCCCGAAATATTACGACGACAATTGGTTATGATACACTCGACCGCGTAACAAGCATTGAACGCCCTATTACGATTAACGGCGCACTTACAAATAGTACCACAAATTATTCATATGACAAAACCAATGGTGTTACGTCGGTCACAGATGGCGAAGGGAGACGGGTAGATTATACGTACAACGCTAACGGCAATATTATTCAAATCACAGAAAATCCTTTAGATGCTCAAAACAAGGCTGTGACAACATTCGATTATGATAATAACAATAATTTAACCCGAGTAGTGGAACCAAATGAAAATAAGGCGAATGGAACCGCAGCGTTCATTTATCAATATGACGAAAAAGGAAATATTGTCAGCGTTCAATTGCCAGAAAATCAGTCGGCACAATATACGTATGATTTGCAAAATAATCTTATCAAAGAGCAGGATTTCAACAGCAACGTCAGCACATTTGATTATGATCAAAATAACAATCAAACCGAAGCGATCGATCCTTATACACAATCAGTTTCACAGCGATACGATAATCTGGGAAATTTGCAGTATTCGACGTATCCAATGTCTACAGCTGATAACTTGGTAAGTAACTCTAGCTTCGAATTCGATCATAATGCGGATAATTGGCCAGACAACTGGACAAAGGCCGTAGAATCAGGGAAAATCGCTACATTCAGTTGGACGACAACAAGCAAATTTGGGAATAAAGCGATCAGCATTTCGAATTCGACCGGATGGGCGATTGTCAGTTCTGATAAGCAGCCGTATGATGGTGGAGTTTATGTGGCAAGCGGTTATGTAAAAACATCGTCCATGTCTGCCAGAGCTCTTATTAAAGTTGAATATTTTGATGCGCAAGGAAACTGGTTAAATCAAAAAATTTCTTATGGGTTGGCAGGAACGAACGATTGGACTCGGCTTCATGTCGTCGCGGATAATGCTCCATCGGGAACTCAGACGATTCGGGTATCTGTCGGTGTAAACGCTGGTTCTGGGACTGCTTATTTCGACGGGATCCAATTAGAGAAAGGAACGGTTGTCAGCGCCTATAATCTTGTTGATAATTCCAGCTTCGAGCGAGATATGAATAGTGATGGAATTCCTGACAATTGGACGACAAGCGGCAATTTATCAACAAATGATGGACTAGATACAACAGTTGCGAATATATATGTTGGAAGCAAGTCATTTAAAATCACAGGAGAGTCTGGGAAAAATAAGCATATTAAACAACGGATTAATATTTCTGGCGACAGCAACACTAAACTTACGTTGTCTGGATGGTCCAAACAAGAAGGAGCCAATCCAAACGGCGGTTACTATAGCTTGCAAGTAGCAATCCACTATACGAATGGTACAACCGATTGGGGTTATGCAAACGACTTTGATAAGGCGAAGACTGACTGGCAACATGTTGCCGCGGAAGTAAAACCGAAACAGGCCTTCGATTACATTGACGTGTATTATTACTATTATAATCAAACGGGCACAGCATGGTTTGATGCAATGCGTCTAGAAGTAGGAGCTTCTCTGACGTCGTACACGTATGATGCAAAGAAAAACTACGTCACCAAAGTCACCGATCCGGCAGGAAATATGGTTTCGTACACATACGATGCTATCGGAAACCAAACGAGCGTCACAGATGGAAAAGGAAAAACGACTTCTTACGAATATAACAACAATAACCAATTAACCAAAGTCACCGACCCAAACGGAAATGTGACTACCTATGGTTACGACGGCGCGGGCAATCGAACATCGGTCACTAATGCAAAGAATTATACAACTAACTATACGTATAATGAGTGGAACCAAATCTCTAGTTTCAAGAACCCGTTAAATCAAACGACATCGTTTGCTTATGATAAAAACGGGAATATTACAGGGGTTACGTATGCAAACGGGGATCGCGTATCCTATAGCTACAACGCGCTGAACCGACTCATTGCCGTTGCTTACAACGGGACAACAAAATGGACGTTCAATTACGATGCCAATGGCAACGTGACATCGGTGACGGATGCCAATGGAAATGCAACCACGTACACATACGATAAAAACAACCGTCTGACTCGCATCAGCAAAGGATCATCGAACGCCATTGCCTACGGTTATGACGATAATGGAAATGTTACATCGACATCCATTACGGCTGGTACAACGACTGATACGATTGGATACAGCTATAATCCATTGGACCAGTTAGTCGTCTTGTCAAGAAACAGCGCGAATTTAGCGAGATTTACGTACGATGAGCGCGGAAATATTTCGGCCATCATCCATGCCAATGGAACTTATACCGCTTATGAATATAACGATGCCAATCAGCTAAAATCATTGAAAAATTTCGATGCCAACGGAAATGTTTTAAACTACTTCCTCTACAGTTACGATGCGAATGGCGATATTACAGCTGTAGAAACAAAAGATGGAACGATTACGTATGAGTATGATGCATTGAATCAGCTGACAAAGGAAACACTAGCGGATGGAACAGCGATTACGTACGAATACGACGCGGTTGGCAACCGGACGAAGAAAATCGTCAACAATGGAACAACTACAACGACTACGTACACGTATGACGCCGCCGACCAACTAACAGCCGTTAACGGACAGGCATACACATATGATGTGAACGGGAATTTAACGAACAACGGCAACAAAACGTTTGTGTATGATGACGAAAACCGTCTCATTCAAGTAAAAAACGCATCGGGCACTACGATCGCAACCTATACGTATGACCATCAAGGAAGACGCATCAGCAAAACAACATCAAGCGGTACGACTTACTATCACTACGATGGCGACTCGATTCGTCTGTTGTATGAAACAGACGCCAACAACAACATCACAGCGGAATATACGTGGGACGCATTGGGCCGCCCGGTCACGATGACGAAAGCCGGAGCCACTTACTACTATCATTTGAACGGTCATGGAGATGTCGTCGCATTGACGGATGCAAGCGGAAATGTCGTCGCCCAATACGAGTATGACGCATGGGGTAACATTCTGTCCAAAACCGGTGCGCTGGCAACAGCGAACCCATACCGTTATGCCGGGTATTATTACGATGAGGAAACCGGACTATACTACCTAATGGCGCGGTATTATGAGGCGAATATGGGGCGGTTCTTGACAAGAGATACGTTCCATGGGGTTGAGAATGAGCCGCAAAGCTTGAATCAGTATGTGTATACGAAAAATAACCCTGTTAATTCTATTGATCCAAATGGTCACTACTCAAAGCGACTTGATTTAGGGTTCAATAGTTATATTAAGGTAAATATAGGTTGGCAAGAAATATCTGTAACAATTAATTTAACTCCTGGATTTTTAATAAGTACAGGTATAGGCTTTGGTGCAGGTTTAGCCGCCAGTTATGTAATAAAACAAGTTTTGACTTGGTATCTATTCCCGGTTCTTTCTAATATCATATTAACTAAGGCAGCAGAAAAAGTTGTTAACTATTTAGCAAAAAAGCTTTCAAAATCTGCATTTAAAAAAATAACCAAAGGATATAACTGGACAAAAAAATCTATATTCTATACGAGCTTGGTAGTTCCAAATCTAATATTTAGGTATTAAATTCGGGTATTATTGTAAATTATCAAGTTAATTCGGAATAGAATGGTCATTTTTTTGCAAATCCAAACGGATTTTTGCACGTTCATCCAGCAAAAATCTGCGGAATTATGCAAATTTCCTCCCTTCTGTTTACAGAAAAAAACATTCGGTTGCTTAATATGGAGCCACTGCGGACATGTGTTCTAGGGAAAGGTGCGAGCACTAATCCTTGTTTTGCTAGGCATTGAACCAAACATGTCCGCTACTCCATGTAAAACGGATACATCTAATTTGGAGGTTAAATTCCAAATTAAAGTGATTGGCTGACGTACAAGGGAAATAATAATCTTTAAATTTATATTGCCATGATTTTGGGAAGGAATGTTTTATACACACTATAATGTGATTTTGTAAAGTGTGAGTAACAAAGAAGCGTTCGGGTATAGTCAGTTTCTCATCCAGCACATGAACTTTTGTAGATCTATCTCTTGATTGAGAAAAAGAAGTGCTTTGAAGGTAAATTGAATTCAGAAAACGGAATATTTAATTTTTAGGAAACACACTTAGTTCGCAAAGTGGAATTTGATTTAATGAACTAATAATTTAATGTGCCATATTATGATTAAGTTAAAAATGGTTGAAATGCCCCTTGATTGAAATTTTTAGATTTAAATAAATTAGCCATAAGGATGGTGTAAAAAATGGAATTAACCTTGATGTCAATCATTTTTATTTTAATAGGGTTGTCTTTAATATGGCTATCTATTTTTGGATCTAATGTAAAAATTAAAGAGTCTTCCTCTGGAACACCAACAGATGTTTCTGACTTTTTTCTTATGATGATTTATAAACTTTTCCCTCCTATAATTAGAAGGATATTTTTATTTTTGTTGGGATTAGGTATTGTAATTGGATTCATATATTTACTGTTTTTGGAATTCTAGCTGATGATACTATATAGATGTAATTAGGGGGGCCAGCAGATTCGCCATCCAGCAGTAGAAATCGAAAAATCGCCTAAAATAACATATTGACTGTAGATGAGTAAATTAGCTAACATAAATTTACAATCAAACAAAAAAGGAGACATGAACCAGACTCCTTGGTTAGAATAGATGTGCCACCAACTACCCACAAGGAGGTTCATGTTTTATGAATAGATTAGCGTATCATCAAGGAATCCACAAGTTTTTCATGATGTTGGGGTTGGCCTTGCATATCTCCAAACCGGTTTGGAAGCATCTCGTTCACCTTGTCGATGCCTTGACTACCAAGAGATTTTCGGGAACGTTGACCGATGTCCATCACTGGAGTTTTCATCCGAATCATCGAACCACGCTCAGCCACTTTTTCACGAAAAGCCCTTGGAACGAGGAAAGGCTGCTTGAGAAGCTTCAAGAGTGGGTTCTTCGCCAGATCGAACGCCTAGCCAAACGGACGAATCAGCCCCTTTTCCTTTCAATTGATGATACGATTTGCCAAAAAACGAAGCCTTCGTCACGGGCCACGCACGTCATTCAAGGATGTGATTGGCATTACTCCCATAAAGATCATCAAATGGTCTGGGGGCATTCGCTCATTTGGCTGATGGTGCACACCTTCACGCAAGCGTTTCCGTTCGCGTTCCGCTTGTATGACAAGAAGGCGGAAACAAGCAAAATGGACCTGGCGATCGAGATGCTTTCCTCGCTCAAAGGAAAACGGGCTCGTCCGGTGTATGTGCTTATGGATTCATGGTATCCGTCCAGGAACTCATCGAAGCCTGCCTGAAACAGGGATTCCATGTCATCGCGATGCTCAAGACGAACCGGATTCTCTACCCGAAAGGCATCGGGGTCCAAGCCAAGTCGTTTGCCCGCCATATCGAGCCAAAAGACACCCGCCTCGTCACGGTGGGTCAGGAGCGTTACCGCGTGTATCGCTATGAGGGGGCGATCCATGGCCTCGATGACGTATTGGTGCTGCTGTCTTGGAAGTCGGATCAGCCGATGACGCTGGAACATTTCCATGTCGTCTTGAGCACCGATCGGGAGCTAGGCGATGAAGAGATCTTGCGTTACGATGCCCAGCGTTGGACGATCGAATGCTTTTTCTGGCAGGCGAAAGAGCAACTGAAGCTGGATGGATACCGCGTTCGTCACATTCGGGCGGTGAAACGGTATGGGGTGACCGTTTTGTTGGCTTGCGTGTACAGCATAGCGGAATCCCAACAAAGACATCTCTGCCGGGCTGGACCTTCTTCGGACTCGGAAAGGACATAGCCTGATTGAGTTCATTTACAACGCGGCGAAGCAAGATATTGCCATTGATGTTGTCAAAAAACAGCTCCATGTCGCCTAAGGGGTACCCTGTTTGTCTCTTTGTTAATGGAAAATGTTGTAATGAAAATTGCTCATCTACAGTAACAATGTAGGAATTTTATGGGCAACTGCTAAGCCTTATGTAAAAAAAATATATGAAAAATATAAAAAATGGTTATAAAATATAATGAAATAAAGGAGTAGAATTTAATGGAGGAGGATTTTTACTGGTCTATATTTAATTTTTCAGTTGGAATTTTTGGGATTTGGATGTTTTTTTACACAACACGACAAAGATTTTTTCATAGCAAAACTTTTAGTCGTCTTAAATATATAACCCCATTGCCTATATCTTTTAATTTTTGGTTGATTAAAATTTTGTATTTTGTTGGCGGATTATTATGTGTTGTAGTTGGAATATATGGAATGGCTCGTCCATTTCTCTAAGTAATGAGTATCCATGATGCTTATTGGCATCATGGATCTGTTTTTAGGGAATGATACGTATTACTTAGTTTATCGGATGAAACGACGCCAACAACAACATCGCAGCGGAATATACGTGGGACGCATTGGGCCGCCCGGTCACGATGACGAAAGGCGGAGCCACTTACTACTATCATTTGAACGGTCATGGAGATGTCGTCGCATTGACGGATGCAAGCGGAAATGTCGTCGCCCAATACGAGTATGACGCATGGGGTAACATTCTGTCCAAAACCGGTGCGCTGGCAACAGCGAACCCATACCGTTATGCCGGGTATTATTACGATGAGGAAACCGGACTATACTACCTAATGGCGCGGTATTATGAGGCGAATATGGGACGGTTTATTACAAGAGATACGTTCCATGGGTTTGAAAATGAGCCGCTTAGTATAAATCAATATGTTTACACTAAAAATAATCCTGTTATATATGTGGATATAAATGGTCACTTCGCTTTTCTTTTAGTTCCATTAGCAGGTGTATCAATTTCATGGCTAACAGCAGCCGCTGTTGAGGCAACCGCAATAGTGATTGCATATGTTGCAGCAAATGAGATAGTCAGTGTTTTAGAACGTAAATTTAATAGGAAAAACCCAACAGTTATTTATCGTACTGGAAGTGGAAACGGCACTAATTTAACTCCAAGACCAAAAGATGTTAGTGGGCTATCCTATACTACAGTAAAGCCTTTATCTGGACCATATACAGCAACTACTATTGAGGCCATTAATGCAACAGGAAAACTAGTAGCAATAAAAGATGGTAAAACTCATGTGTCAGTGAGACCAGTAAATATGAAGAAAATGCAGGGATGGATAAACTCAAGGGAAAATGCTAATACTAGACCACATGAATATACAAAATTATTGCAGGCCCTTTCTGTGAAAGTTAAATAGTAGGAGATGAATTTTAATGGAACTTAGTGAAGTTAAAAGATTGATGAAAAACTTGAGTTGGAATATGCCCCAAGAAGTTCAACTATCTGCAATAAGGGAGTTAACAACAATTGATGATGAATACACTCCTTTGTTAATACAAGATACCGAGAAGCATTGTTGGGAGAATGCGGTTAAAGTTTTAAATAAAATTGGATACCCACGAAATAGGCTGGCGATACCCTGCTTAATAGAGTTAATGCAAGATATGAATTGGCCTGGTGTCCCTACAGCGATAGAGATATTGAAGAGTATAGATAAAAGTGTGATAGTTCCACATATAGAGGCTTCGCTAATAAAAGCAGCTGAGGATGACGATCGCATGTGGATAGGGGGAATTCAGAGACTTATAGATATATTACAAATTTCTGAATCAGACTTTCATGATAAGGAAGTATATAAGTTATTAAAATTATCGGATTGGTAAACCAAGAAATTAGGAGCGGGCACTTGTCTTTTATGAAATAATATTGTATAGAATCCCCCAACTGCGTAAAATGCAGCTGGGGGTGTTTTATAGGATGAGTATCTGTCACTTGGTTTATGTGACGAAGCGGGTGCCAATAAAAAATGGTAGTGCAATATATATGGGCCGCCTAGTGATGATGACGAAAGGCGGAGTCATTTACTATTTCGGTCTTCCATACTTTTTGCCAGCCTGCCTCTGTTTTTTCAATGCAATCGCTCCGAATTTGGAGCGGGAAGGCGGTTCGCCCGCTTGAAGTTGGAATGTCGCCACGATTTGGTTGCGCCCGTCTTGATCAAAATCATACAGCTCGATCGATTCGGGATCTGCAAGAACAGTGTTGGGTGGTATAAACTTTTTCGCTATTTCCATCCACTCATCGCGGGCCAAAGCATGAATGGACTGCAAGGAGAAGAGCCCTGCGAAAAGCAAAAAGCGAGCCGTTTTTTCATCTTGTTCCTCCGTTATCCGGTTTTTGAAGTTATGATTCCGGATTAGCGGCGGCATTTATACATGAAAACAGCGGCTCATCCCGGCAACATGCCGGACTTATGCAGCGCGGTGGAAAGCAGAAGAGCAGCGATCAAAGCGGGAATCGATATTGGCGAACAGTGCCTGGCACTGTTCGATAATCCATGCGAATGGCACCTATACCGCCTACGAGTATAATGATGCCAACCAGTTAAAATCGATTAAAAACTTTGGCGCGAACGGCAATGTCTTAAATTACTTCAACTACAGCTATGATGCCAATGGCAACATTACCAGTGTGGAAACCAACAATGGAACGATCACGTATCAATATGATGCGTTGAATCAGTTGACAAAAGAAACACTAGCAGACGGGACGACCATCACGTACGAATACGATGCTGTGGGGAACCGTACGAAGAAAATCGTAAATAATGGAACGACTACTACCACAACATACACGTATGACGCCGCCGACCAATTAACAGCCGTCAACGGACAAGCGTACACGTACGATGCCAATGGCAATTTAACGAACAACGGCAATAAGACATTTGTGTACGATGATGACAACCGTCTCATTGAAGTAAAAAATGTATCTGGTACAACCATCGCGTCTTTCACGTACGATCAGCTTGGAAGACGCATCAGCAAAACAACATCAAGCGGAACCATCTATTATCACTATGATGGTGACTCGAACCAAGTGCTATATGAAACAGATGCCAACAATAACATCGTGGCGGAGTATACGTGGGATTACCAAGGAAACCCAGTTACAATGACCAAGGGTGGGGTAACTTATTACTACCATATAAATGGTCACGGTGATGTCACGGCATTAACCGATGCAAATGGTAATGTTGTGGCACAGTATCAGTATGATGCTTGGGGAAATATTATTTCGCAAACAGGCACGATGGCTTCGTCTAACCCATATCGTTATGCTGGTTATCGTTATGATGAAGAAACTGGATTATACTATCTCATGGCACGTTATTATGATGCGAACATTGGTCGGTTTATTACAAGGGATACGTTCCATGGGTTTGAGGATGATCCGCAGAGTTTGAATCAATATGCTTATGCTAATAATAACCCTGTAGTGAATATAGATCCTGATGGGCAATTTGCCATGCTCATTCCTGCAGCTTATGCTGCGGCAGTGGCAGTTTTAGGCACTGCGTTAGTTTATTATGCAATTAAGGCACTTGATGCTGTGGGAGAATTAATTGATCAAAGTTTTGCTAGAGTAAAAACAAAACCGAACTATAGATCTAAATATGAGTTACATCATATAGTCGCACAAAAGGCCAAAAAAGCACAACCAGCTCGTAATGTATTGAGCAAGGTCGGTCTCAATGTAAATAATCCTCAAAACTTAATTAGCATTAAAACAGGGCTGCATAGAAGATTGCATACAAATAAATACTATGAAACAATTAATAACATTGGACCTGAGTCAATATATTGGACAGAAAAAAGTTAACTCGTTATGCTGACTGACGTGCTTGATCTTCTACTTCTTGTGGAGTTCTGTAACCTAAATGGCTGTGAATACGTTTACGATTGTACCAGCCCTCAATATATTGAAATAGAGCTCGTTTAGCAGAATCATAGTCAAGATACTTAACCTGATGGACTTCTTCTTTCTTTAAAATCGCATGGAAGGATTCAATACAAGCGTTATCATATGGACATCCTTTACGGCTAAATGATTGCTTCATCCCGTAGGATTTAACTGCTCTTTCAAAAGCTTCACTCGTATACTGTGTTCCTAGATCTGTGTGGATGATGAGGCCAGGATCAGGATGTTGCGTTGTCACTGCATTATGTAGAGCTTGAAGCACAAGGTCTGTTGTCATGGAACGAGAGAAAGAGTATCCGACAATTTTTTTAGAATGCAGGTCTAAGACAGACGCCAAGTAACACCAGCCATCCCTAAGCGTATGAATATAGGTGATGTCAGCCACCCATTTTTCATTAATGGTGGTAGTTGTAAAATCTTGCTCTAGGTGATTCGTGCGTTCCATGATCGTTCCTTGACCCTTTTGCGGACGGAACTTCTTCACTGTGATGGATCGAATTCCTGCCTTCTTCATCAGCCGTTGAACACGTTTAAGGCTCACGGCGTATCCCTCCTTAAGGAGGGATTGATGAATCTTTGGAGCCCCATAGCGTGCTTTGCTCTCCTTGTGAATTCGATGGATCTCTTCCGTGAGTTGCCTATTCCCACGGTCACGATTCGATTCCATATGCTCCAAGGATTGGTAGTAAGTACTTCTAGGAACGTCAAGTACCTCACACATCACTTGAATGGGATAGTTCTCTTTTTGTTCATGAATCAAATCGATGAGCTCGTTGTCCGTTACTTTTTGGCGAATATGGCCATAGCCTTTTTTAAGATTTCGATCTCCTGTTTCATGCGAAGATTTTCTTTCTGAATCGCAGCGATGTCTTTAGGGGTTAGGCTCCCCGTTTCCTCACTGATTGGGGTCAAAGCCTTAATCCATTTGTATATTGTCACTTCAGATACGCCATATTCGCTGCTTAACGCACTCACCGAACTACCCGTGTGATAGAGTTCAACGATTGTCTTCTTAAAATCGTCGTTATATTTCTTTTTTTGTTTCATATCGGACACTTCCTCTCTTATCTTTTATGATAGAGAGTTAACTAAAAGCTGTCCATAAAACTATACTAGCACCACATCATGAATTATGCCTATAATAAAAAGTACAGTTATAAAACAAACAGAAAAAGAGTAATTGCAGCTCTTGATGCAATTAAAGTATGGTTAAAAACAAAGAGTTTCTTTTCACCGTTCTAATGGTGAAACTAGGTTGATTTTTCAGAATGGGCCGATTATAGCCTATTAGCATAACCATGCAAATGAGATTAACGTGGAGCCACTGCAGGTATGACTATAGAAAAGAAAAACGTCAGTAGACAAAATCCATCATACCCGTTACTCCATGTTAATCTCTATATTCTTAACCATTTAGAAGTTAAAGATTATACCTAAATCAAAACTTAAACTATTAGTGTCCTCGGTTAAGGAGGGATCAAAACATGTTTCAAATGAATCTAATAAAAAAACTAAAAACTTCTTACCGTATAAGACTGTCAGGAGATAATAAATTTTTATGTCATAATATGGATAGTAAGACGATTGTTTATGATTTAACGACTTGGGAAAAAATTATTGAATTAAACAAACCTAATTATCCAAGTGATATGAGGTTCTCTGAAAACAATAAATATTTATTAATTAAAAGCACTACAGGTACTATATATGTTTATAACACTGCGAACTTCCAGTTGGTAAAAAAGATCCAATCGAAAAAATCTTTTAAGTTGGTTGAAGGAGATACTAATTTTACCCAAGATAATTTAATGATTCTTTCTGTTCTAGAAACCAATGATGGGCAACAAATTGGAACTATTAACATTCATTCAGGGGAATACACGATACTCACAGAATTTAAAAACGCCATTACACTTATTTACTATAATCAATTCCTCAAAAATAGAAATTATCATTTATTTACATTAAGTTATGTAAATAACGAAACGGGTTATAGAGAGAATAAAATTGTTAAAGTTAAGGAACCAATTAACAAGCAGTCAATTGAGTTAAAAAGTCACCCGGAAATTTTAATTTGGGACTCTGTCATTTTCGACTCCATTCATGACGTCTACATCTTGGTAAACGGTTATGAAATAATCTTAGTAGACTCAGACTTTAAAAAGATTTTGAAGAGAGGACACATCATTGACAATGATTCTCCTATGGAACACATTGGATATTTCCAATACCTTCATCAATCAAATGATGGTAGGTTTATTGTAGTGACTTATAATGAAAGTGTAATTATCTTGAGATATGAGGATTTAAAAACCATATTAATTGAAAAAATTCCATATGCTTGTTTTGCTGAATTTAGTAACGATGACCAATATTTACTTGTTGGTACTTGGGAGAACGGGTACGTTTTAGAGAACAACTTACTAGAATATTTTTAGAATTGGTATCTGTACATGTCCTCTCCCATGGAACGAATACAATGCTGTCGGGAACCGTACGAAGAAAATCGTAAACAATGGAACGACGACGATTACCACAACATACACGTATGACGCCGCCGACCAATTAACAGCCGTCAACGGACAAGCGTACACGTACGATGCCAATGGCAATTTAACGAACAACGGCAACAAAACGTTTGTGTATGATGACGAAAACCGTCTCATTCAAGTAAAAAACGCATCGGGCACTACGATCGCAACCTATACGTATGACCATCAAGGAAGACGCATCAGCAAAACAACATCAAGCGGTACGACTTACTATCACTACGATGGCGACTCGATTCGTCTGTTGTATGAAACAGACGCCAACAACAACATCACAGCGGAATATACGTGGGACGCATTGGGCCGCCCGGTCACGATGACGAAAGCCGGAGCCACTTACTACTATCATTTGAACGGTCATGGAGATGTCGTTGCATTGACGGATGCAAGCGGAAATGTCGTCGCCCAATACGAGTATGACGCATGGGGTAACATTCTGTCCAAAACCGGTGCGCTGGCATCGGCGAACCCATACCGTTATGCCGGCTATTATTACGATGAGGAAACCGGACTATACTACCTAATGGCGCGGTATTATGAGGCGAATATGGGGCGATTCTTGACAAGAGATACGTTCCATGGGGTTGAAAACGAGCCGCAAAGTTTGAATCAGTATGTGTATACGAAAAATAATCCAGTAATGTATGTGGATCCGAGTGGGCACATTCCTATAATCGTAGCAGAGGCATTGGTCGGTGTTTTTATTAATGCAGTAGGTTATGTTGCAGAGCTTGTTGCAAAATATGGAACTAGAAATGCTTTTAAACATTTTAGTGGGAAAAAGTTTGCAGTAGAGCTTCTTAAAGGTGCTGCTACTGGTGCTATAGGAGGAGGAATAGTTTCAAAACTCGCAAAAGCGGGACAACTCAGCAAAGTTGCAGAGAAGTTTCTAGCAGGACATTTAGCACCAGCTGCTTATTTGGTCTCTAATTTTGGGGATTTTAGTGCCGGCTCTTTCACCGAGAATCAAATTTTATCAATGTTTAATAACAATGTAGGAATTTTATGGGCAACTGCTAAGCCTTATGTAAAAAAAATATATGAAAAATATAAAAAATGGTTATAAAATATAATGAAATAAAGGAGTAGAATTTAATGGAGGAGGATTTTTACTGGTCTATATTTAATTTTTCAGTTGGAATTTTTGGGATTTGGATGTTTTTTTACACAACACGACAAAGATTTTTTCATAGCAAAACTTTTAGTCGTCTTAAATATATAACCCCATTGCCTATATCTTTTAATTTTTGGTTGATTAAAATTTTGTATTTTGTTGGCGGATTATTATGTGTTGTAGTTGGAATATATGGAATGGCTCGTCCATTTCTCTAAGTAATGGGTATCCATGATGCTAGTATTGGCATCATGGATCTGTTTTTAGGGAATGATACGTATTACTTAGTTTATCGGATGAAACAGACGCCAACAACAACATCACAGCGGAATATACGTGGGACGCATTGGGCCGCCCGGTCACGATGACGAAAGCCGGAGCCACTTACTACTATCATTTGAACGGTCATGGAGATGTCGTTGCATTGACGGACGCAAGCGGAAATGTCGTCGCCCAATACGAGTATGACGCATGGGGTAACATTCTGTCCAAAACCGGTGCGATGGCAACAGCGAACCCATACCGTTATGCCGGGTATTATTACGATGGGGAAACCGGGCTATACTACCTAATGGCGCGGTATTATGATGCGAATATGGGACGGTTTATTACAAGAGATACGTTCCATGGGTTTGAAAATGAGCCGCAAAGTTTGAATCAGTATGCGTATACGAAAAATAATCCGGTAATGTATGTGGATCCAAATGGAAACTATGCATGGATCGTATTGTCATTTCTAAGCGGGGGCGCAAATGCAACTTGGCAAATGGTTTGGGACTTTTATAAAAAATATAAATTTAATCGGAGTGCGTGGATAAATAAATTTAATTGGAAAAAATTCGGTAATTTATTTGTTACGGGGGGATTAATAGGTATATATGGTAGAGGAATAACTAGTTATATGACCAAGTCTCAAATAGCTAAAGCAGGTCAGTTTGCCTGGGATGTCACATATGCGGCAAAAGAATATATATTATTGCAAGCAGCAGGGGGAGACCCTATCACATGGTCTGGACTAGTTAACGCTATTTGGAATAAGGCTAAAGGATATCTAGGTTTTTTAAAGAAATTAAAGTAAAATACTTTAATTATATAAAGGAGTTGTTATGTTTATCTTATTTGCGGCAAGTATGGTGCTGTTATCGGGGATAGCTCTTCTTTATTGGACAATAAAGCACTTAAATAACGAGATTCATAAACAGAACGAATATATAAATGATCCCACTCCAGAATCTTTTAATAAAGTTGTTATAATGTATTTTTTAAATATAATCCTAAGAATGTTGCCAGTAAACATTATAAAAGGAATATTAGTCATATTTTCGATCGGTTTAATATTTTTGTCAGCATTCTTTTTTTCTCTACTGTAGGTGAGCAAATTAGCTAACATAAATTTACAGCCAAACCAAAAAGGCGACATGGACTCGATTCCTTGGTTAGAATAGACAAGTGCAGCTCTTGGCGGCGCTAGAGTTGAGGCCGCCTCCGAAGATTGTAGGCATCCATCCTCGCGCCTAGATACACGCTGGAAGGATGCCCAAATGCCTCTCGTCCCTTTGGCCTCAAGGGATGAGAGGCATTTTGTTTACTTAGTCACTGTCGAACTCGGTATACAATGCAAGGTAAAAACGCGGTGCAAAATCCGCGCAAAATTTTCGCCCATTCGCTGGCTTCTTTCGGATTCTTGAAAAAGCAAAAACGACCGCAAACACGGTCGCATCAAGGGTTTCACGATTTCGCATCCGAACCGTTCGGATGTTGGAAATGGAGACGGTGGGAGTCGAACCCACGTCCAGAGGCATCGCCACTTAAGCATCTACGAGCGTAGTCGGTATATTTCGCTTCGCCGTCCGTTCCGCCTACCGACAGGCCTCCCGGCGGCTAGCCTGGTTCGTCTCTTCCCTCATCCTCAGGCGGCGGATTTGGGCGTAGCCCGCTTCATATGAGCCCCTCGAACGCCACGCGGGCGATGGCGGGAGGAGCTAGCTGCAGCAATTAGGCAGCTAAAGCGTAGTTTTGTTTGCCAGTTATCTTTAGGTGACGTTTTTACGAGGACGTCCCCCTCGGCTCGCCGCTTAAGCTCGACCTACCCCTGTCGAATCCGGATCGTCCCCGCGGTGGCGAAGAAAGATCGGAATAGCGTAAGCGATGGATAACTGGCTGTTGCATTATTCATGTGCAGCGTGCCTGTCACGCCCCGATACTGACAAAAAAAGAAGTCGTCGTTACGATTACGTTAGATCGTATCAATCGCGTGCTTGGCACAACAATTACGAAAGAAGAAGTCGCAGGCATTTTAACGAACTTGCAATTTACATTTACGGAACATGACGGCACGTTTATGATTACTATTCCGTCACGTCGTGCAGATATTACAATTGAAGAAGACATCATCGAAGAAGTGGCGCGTTTATATGGATACGACCATTTGCCAGCGACATTGCCGATCGGGGAAGCAAAGCCAGGGAAACTCACACCATATCAAGCAAAGCGTCGCCACGTGCGCCGTTATTTAGAAGATGCGGGATTATTCCAAGCGATTACGTACTCGCTCACAAACGAAGCAAAAGCGACGATGTTTGCGCTTGAAACAGCTACACCAATTCGCTTAGCATTGCCGATGAGCGAAGAGCGCAGCGTCTTACGACAAAGCTTAGTGCCGCACTTGCTAGAAGCGGCAAGCTACAACCGCGCCCGCCAAGTCGAAAATGTCGCGCTATATGAAATCGGCTCGGTATATTTAGCAACAAATGAACACGAGTTGCCAAACGAAAAAGAGCGGTTAGCCGGCGTCTTGACAGGCGTATGGCATGCGCATTTATGGCAAGGAGAGAAAAAAGCGGTTGACTTCTACGTTGCAAAAGGCATTTTAGATGGTCTATTTGCCTTGCTAGGATTAGAGAACCGTATCGAATATAAGCAAGCAAAACGCGAGCACCTTCATCCAGGGCGTACAGCCGATATTTTACTTGATGGAAAAATGGTCGGTTTTGTCGGTCAGCTTCATCCGAACGTGCAAAAACAATTTGATTTAAAAGAAACATATGTATTTGAGCTAGATCTTGAAGCGTTATTAAAAGCGGAAGTAGCCGACATTCGCTATACGGCGATTCCACGCTTCCCGTCCATTACGCGCGACATCGCCCTTGTCGTTGATGAGCATATCGTAGCAGGTGACCTCGAGCGAGCAATTATTAAAGCAGGCGGAGAGCTATTAAAAGAAGTAACGATTTTCGACGTTTACAAGGGCGACCGCCTCCCGGAAGGCAAAAAATCGATCGCCTTCTCGCTCCGTTACTATGACCCAGAGCGGACATTAACAGATGAAGAAATAACAAACGTTCACGAACAAGTCATCAAAGCGGTCGAACAACAATTCGGCGCCACATTGCGCGGATAAAACGAATCCCCCATCTGATGCATGAGCATTGGATGGGGGTTTTTATGTCCTTGGCGGATCGGTGGGGGCGTTTTTTTGTCTAGTCCGCCAAAATTGGCGGGCGCACCGTCAAAAATGGCGGGGTTCGACAGCAAGTTTGTGGTGAATAATGGAAAAAAAGTGAAGTATAATCAAATTATCAAAACGAAAGGAGGAATTTTTTAAATGATTCGTCAATTGATCAGTGTAGCAGTAGCAGTAATGCTTGTTTGGGGAATTTTATTTGGCATAGGAAAAGATTCGTTGGCAATTTTGAATCAAAAGGGGATTAATTCCTCAAAAGAATCAGGGACGATTACTCCTCAATCGATTGCATCAAAGACAAAAACAACAACGATCCAAGTTGGACAAACCGTTCAAACTTTGTATGTGACAGGAACTTTTAAAACTCAGTATAGTGATGTTCACAAAAGACAACTGTTTTCGGGAGTTAAATCGATTTCCTCAAAAGCATCCGGCAGTGGGACGTGGACACAGACAGGATATAGTGTGGAATTAATTGACAGTGGGCGCACATACGTCATTACAGTGTCAGGAAAATATTCCTATAATGGTGCAACATATACGATTTCAACAAGTATAGAGTTTTATTGCAATGCTAATGGTTCTATTGGGTAGTAAGTGATAACAAAGCAAAAGACTTGTCACAATCTTCGACAAGTCTTTTTATTTTTCAGGAAGGAATTTCATTGGAATTGTCGAATATTCCCTATTTGTAAATATTTGTGTAAGGTGCGATCGGATGAGTGAAAAAGAAAAAATAGCGAAGCAAATGAAAGAAATCGTGGAACAATTTATGTCGGAACCGCAACTGAAAGCACACATGTTGGTCGCAATCGAGCAACATATGAAAGAGAGCGATTTGTTGTTTGGGCGGTTGGCTTATTTGCATTATGACTTGTTTTCGGCACAAGGAGATCACTCAACATATATCGCCGCAGCTGTTGAATTGATCGTGCTTGCTGGGGATTTATTGGATGATGTAGTCGATCAAGATCGTTTCGAGGATACAGCTATTCCTCTTCATATAGCAATTGGGTTCTTGCTGCTTGGTCAGCAAGCGATTGCGAATGTATCGATTTCTAATAATAAAAAATTAAAGGCACTGTCATATGTTACGTCTTGCTTGTTGCAAAGTGTACACGGACAACAGACTGATGTGGTGTGCGACGTACAAACAGAAGCAGACTATGTAAAAATGGTAGAGAAAAAATCAGGCTCTCTTGTTGCGATGGCTTGTGTCATAGGCGCTTTATTAGCAGGAAAAGAGGACATCGCAACGATTGAAACGTATGCTTCTTACATCGGCATCGCGGCACAAATCGACAATGATCTTGATGCGCTATACAACTGGGATAAAAAAGCGGATATTCATGCAAAGAAAAAGTCGCTTCCGATTTTGTACATGCTAGAAAGCAAGCACGATAACTTATGGAAACAATATTTCAACAACGAGATAGACTATGACGAGATGTATGTCCAAAAAGAAAAAGCGCTTCAGCAAGAGGAATACTCGTAGTGCTAGTTCTCAACTAGCACTACGAGTTCATTTATCCATTATGTGAGGTGTTCTTAACATGCATCGGCATCTGCCTTTGGAAGAAGAAGTGATGAACATGTTAATTGGTGGTTTTTCTACAATAATGCTCATTGCAATTATTACGGTAATTTTCCTTTGGAGAAGGAATACCACACAAAGAGCAGCATTTCTTTGGATTTTCGTGCATTTTGTATCGTTCTCTATTGCAGTATACTTGGCATTAAAAGCCATTTCTTTTGACATTAATCATCCCATGTCGTCAGAAGAAATTTCCCTTCTTTTAGGTGAATCAGGGGCATTATGGGCAGGAAGTATGATTTGTCTGTTAGTTGGTATTTTTAAACTTTCAAAAGTAACGAAGGACGACAAAGAATAAGATTCTGTGGTTGAACAATTTTCACTGCTTTGTAACACACTATTCCAGAACTAATTTCTTAAAATTATGAATAAAAAAATATTGGAAGCAAGGTCATCGTCTTGTGGCATACGGAACATCGATAACGAGCAATCCAAATCCGATAAGCTTCTTGTCTCACTAACGACAAGAGTATAATTTTGGGAAATTAGAGGTGAAATGATGTTCAATCCAGAACTTTATTTTTATTATATTTTGCTACTTACTCTTTTAGTTTTTACTCATTTGTTCCATAAAAGAACAAAAGATTTATCTAAAACACTCCTTATCACAATTACTGCACTTTTTTTCGTATCCGTAGTTTGCAGTATTAGTTTAGCACTTAATTATTATCATCGCTGAAACCAAATACAGAGGGTATTGGAATTTCAAATGTGGTCGCATATTGGCTACTAGGGGAGGATGCTTGGGCACCAGCGTGGACTCTTCAACTATTTAAAAAGGCTTATTCCATTTCCTTATGGATTACACTTATTTTGCTTGGCTTCCTCATAATTCTTTTATTCATGAAAAGAAAACAAAACAAAACGAAAGACACGAACTGAAAATATTGGTTATCAAATTTTTAACTTCCCTCCGAAAGAAGTCTCCCACTTCTAAACGAAGTGAAAGTGGGAGATGAATTTCGGTTAGGTATAGCCTAAAATTGTCTCTTTTTTGTGTGTTATGATATAATCAGTTTTAGAAAAAATATATCAAAAATCAAGGTATGAAGTGATGTGGTGTCGATATGGCAAACAAAGCCTATCAGTTCCGTCTATACCCAACAAAAGAACAAGAACAACGGCTCGCCAAAACCTTCGGCTGTGTCCGTTTCGTGTATAACAAAATGCTTGAAGAGCGCATACAAATGTTTGAAAAGTCCAAGGACGATCAAGAATCCTTGAAACAGCAAACATTTCCGACCCCTGCCAAGTACAAAAAGGAGTTTCCTTGGCTAAAAGAAGTGGACAGTCTTGCGCTGGCAAATGCTCAACTAAATTTGCAGAAAGCGTTTCAACACTTCTTTTCTGGCCGTGCTGGATTTCCCAAGTTCAAAAACCGCAAGGCGAAACAGTCGTACACCACAAATGTGGTAAATGGCAACATCAAGCTCTCAGATGGCTATATCAAGCTGCCCAAACTGAAATGGATCAAGCTCAAGCAACATCGGGAAATTCCTGCCCACCATATCATCAAGTCTTGTACGATCACGAAAACCAAGACAGGAAAATACTATATTTCTATTCTCACAGAGTACGAACATCAACCTGCCCTAAAAGAAGTGCAAACGGTTGTGGGGCTTGACTTTTCCATGAGTACGCTATATGTCGATAGCGAGGGTAAGAGAGCCAATTATCCTCGATTCTATCGCAAAGCATTGGAAAAATTAGCGAAAGAACAGCGTAAATTGTCTCGTAAAAAGAAAGGCTCGAATCGTTGGCACAAACAGCGTCTGAAAGTAGCGAAGCTGCATGGGAAAATTGCCAACCAGCGCAAGGACTTTCTGCATAAGGAGTCGCACAAATTAGCGAAACGGTATGATTGCGTGGTCATCGAAGACCTCAACATGAAAGGGATGTCACAAGCCCTCCATTTCGGTCAAGGCGTTCATGACAACGGCTGGGGCATGTTCACCACTTTCCTTCAGTACAAGCTGGCCGAACAGGGGAAGAAGCTGATCAAAATCGACAAATGGTTCCCCTCGTCCAAAACGTGTTCGTGCTGCGGTCGAGTCAAGGAGTCTTTATCGCTTTCTGAACGGACATTCCGCTGTGAATGTGGATTCGAGAGCGACAGGGACGTCAATGCGGCCATCAATATCAAACATGAGGGCATGAAACGATTGGCGATCGTCTAATTTGTCCTCGAACCGTGGGGCACACGGGGATCGCTCGGTCAACTTCCCATCATGAGATGGGATTACCCGAGAAGCCCCACCTCTAAGCGAAGCGTAGGTGGTGGGAGTATGTCACAGCTCATTCTGTTTTTAATGCGCTGACATGGTGGACGTTCCAAAAACGCGACGTCACGGCTTAAACGATAAAAAGAAAAAGGCTGCCCAATTCGCTTGTTATGCGGTTACTGGCTGCCTTTTTATTGAAAAAATAATCGCTTCGCTTCGAGAGAAAAATCCGTAAATAGGAAAGATGTAATCGTGTCATTTTCTCCAAATGCTTCTCTTTTTTTAAAAAAACCATCCTCTAATCCAAATACTTCAACTGTTCTATACAAAGGATCAACAATCCAATACTCTTGCACATGAAACTGTTCGTATAGCTTAAATTTTTCGTTTCGATCTTTTAACGCTGTAGACGGAGAAAGAACCTCGACGATAAGTGTTGGTGCGCCTAAACAGCCGTTTGGTGTTAAATTGTTTCGATTGCAAATGACGGAAATATCGGGGTGTACGACATGTTTTGCATACGTGTAGTCGTCGCTTTCGGAAAGTCGAACATCAAACGGAGCTATCGCAACGTAGCAATTTTTATTTTGAAAATGCGAACGAAACGCAAACGATAGTTCCATGACAGCAAATTGATGCTCCCATGTTGGAGAAGGGCTCATGTTGTAAGCCTTTCCGTTAATGAGCTCCCAACGCCCGTCCCATTGAATATAATCGGTATACGTATACAGTTTGGATGATTCTGGCTTCATCGCGTATCCCTCACTTTTTTCACCATTATATCACACCTCACTTCATCATTGACCATTCCGTGTTTTATCGTTATATTATTAAATAGTTAAACAATTGAACTATTTCGATAGGAGGCATTGACCGATGGAGCGAAGCATACAACAATTTATTGAGCGCTATTTATCCGTTTCATTTCTTGTTCATAAACGAGGGGCTGCGTTGATGAAATGTGAATTGGACGATATTACGCACGATCAATATTATGTATTGCGCTACATACATAAGCGTGGGATGTGTACGTCAACGGAATTGGCGGACGTGTTTGCGGTAAATAAAAGTGCGATTACGGCGATGACAAACCGTCTTGTTGAAAAAGGAATGATTGCACGTGGCAAAGATGAAGATGATCGTCGTATTATTGCTCTTTCGCTCACAGAAAAAGGTGAACAATGGCTCGTTGAAACAGAACGAAAAGTATATGAACTTGTTGAAACAATGATGACAAAGCTTTCACATGAAGAAATTGAACAGTTTATTCAAACGTATGAGAAGCTAGCAATGATTTTACAAGAAATGGAGGAGAAAAAATGAAAACGATTATTCGCGGAAAATGGGTCGTTTTACTCGCGTGGGTTGTCGCCGCTGTCGTGCTCGTTATGACTGCTCCGAATATGGCACAACTTGTGCGTGAAAAAGGGCAAATTACCGTCCCAGACGGCTATTCGTCTTCGCTTGCTAGCGAGTTATTAAAAGAAGTACAAAAGCAAGAAAATAAGGAAGGGGAAATGAGCACCGTCCTCGTCTTCCATCGCAAAGAAAGATTGCAAGAAAAGGATTGGAACGAAATTGAGAAGGCTATTGAACAACTGCAAGCGAAAAAAGAATCGCTCGGTTTAATACAAATTGTTTCGCCACTTGATGACAGCTCACTCAAAGAAAAGCTCGTTTCAAAAGATGAAACAACGGCACTTATTTCGCTTCAATTAGAACGAAACAAACGCACCGCAAAAGAAATAAGCACAGCGCTTTATGATGTGATCGAGAATATTGATGTGCCGCACTATTACACAGGTAGTTGGATGATCGATGAAGATGTCATTCAAAGTTCACAAGAAGGGTTGAAAAAAACGGAAGGTATTACCGTCATTTTTATTTTAGTCGTTTTATTTCTTGTGTTCCGTTCGCTCGTTGCTCCGTTTGTACCGTTGTTAACGGTCGGATTGACGTATATCGTGTCGCAAGGGATTGTTGCTTTTCTTGTTGATCGTGTTGATTTTCCACTTTCTACGTTTACACAAACGTTTTTAGTTGCCGTTTTATTCGGAATTGGCACAGACTATTGCATTTTACTGCTTAGCCGTTTTAAAGAAGAACTAGCGAAGCGAGAAGATCGAACTGAAGCGATTATCGCGACATATCAAACTGCAGGAAAAACGGTTATTTTTAGCGGATTAGCGGTCATGATCGGATTTGCATCGATTGGATTATCGACATTTAAATTGTATCAATCCGCCTCCGCCGTTGCGGTTGGTGTCGTTGTGTTACTTGTTGCGCTCGTGACGCTTGTGCCGTTTTTTATGGCTACACTTGGTGAAAAGCTGTTTTGGCCGATGAAAGGTGCGCTTGAACATAAACCGAGTAAATTATGGGATGTGGCAGGGCGTTTTTCTTTCGCTCGTCCGCTATGGGCGCTTGCGATTGTCGCGGTCATTACATTGCCGATTTTATTGACGTATGACGGAAAACTTTCGTTTAACTCGATGGCGGAAATTGGCGATCGTTATCCTTCCGTCAAAGCGTTTAACATCATTTCTTCTCACTTTAGTGAAGGAGAAGCAATGCCGACGAAAATCGTCATGAAAAATGACGAAGCGATGGATGACGAGCAATATTACTATTTAATAGAAAAAATTAGTCGCGAAGTAGCAAACATTGATGGTGTGAACGCTGTTCGCTCGGTGACGCGTCCGCTCGGAGAGCCGATTGATCAATTGTTTGTGACAAAGCAAGCGGAACAGTTAAAAGATGGACTTGGAAAAGGAGCGGACGGTATCGGGCAAATTCGTTCTGGGTTAAGCGAAGCGAGCAACGAAATGGCAAAGTCCGCTCCAAAGTTAGCTCAGGCGACAGGTGGTATTCACGAGCTCGTCAACGGAACGTCAAAATTGAAAACGGGAATGACTGATTTACAACAAGCATTGAAGCAATTGGAAGAAGGAGTACGAAGCGGAGCGATTGGTGCGGCTGATCTTGAAAAAGGATTACAGACGATACAAACGAATATGAAAAAGCTGCATGATGGCGCGAACGAATTGCGAAAAGGATATGAACAAGCAACTGTTGGACTACGTCAGTTGGGCGAACAGTATGAACAAATTGAAAGTGGATTACGTGCCATCTCGGAACAGCTACCTATTCTTTCTCAGTCGCTCAACCGCATAGAAGAACGTCATACGAGTTTGCGCGAAGATGCGGAGTATGCACAGGTGAAGCAAGCGATTGAACAAATGAGTACGGAAATGAACACATTGTCTGGGGCTCTTGTTCAAGTGAACGACGCGTTACAAAATGTTCAATATGGTTTGCAACAAGCAAATGAATCATTTGCGACAGTAACAAACGGACAACAAGCGCTTATTACGGGAATGGATCAACTGATCGATGGACTTGGAAAACTTCGTCACGGATTAGAGCAAGCAGCGGATGGTCAAGGGCAAATTGTTCAACGATTGCCAGAAGTGACAAATGGGCTAGCGAAAGTAAACGACGGACAACAGCAATTGCTTACAGGTTTTTCGCAGCTTAATGATCAAATGGATCAACTTATTTCAGGATTAAATCAAAGTGTGGATGGATTGCGACAAGTGGAAAATGGATTACAGTCCGCAAAACAGTACGTTTCTGACTTAGCGAATGCGCCAGATGAAGAAATGGCAGGGTGGTATATGCCGCCACAATTGTTGATGAGTGAGGAATTTGCACAAGCGAAGGAAGCATATATGTCGAAAGACGGGAAAGTCGTGACGTTTGATGTTGTTTTCTCATCCAATCCGTACGAAACGAAAACGATGGAAAAGATCGCAGAAGTGAAAGATGCGATTGCTCGGGCGGTAAACGGTACGAAACTTGAGCATGCGAAAGTAGGCGTTGGCGGCGTGACAAGTATATATTCGGATTTAAATGACATTTCTGCTGCTGACTATGCACGCACGTCTGTATTTATGCTTGCAGGAATTGCGATCATTTTAATCGTTCTTCTTCGTTCGTTCATCATGCCGGCGTACTTAATGTTATCGCTTATTTTAACGTATTATACGTCGATGGCATTCACTGAACTTGTGTTTGTGAATATGTTCGGATATGAAGGCGTGAACTGGGCTGTTCCATTTTTTGCGTTCGTTATTTTAATGGCGCTTGGCATTGACTATAGCATTTTCCTTATGGATCGCTTTAATGAATACCGTGACAAAACGGTGCAAGAAGCGATGCTTGAAGCGATGCGCCATATGGGAACGGTCATCATTTCTGCCGCTGTCATTTTAGGAGGAACGTTTGCGGCGATGTATCCGTCCGGGGTTTTGTCGCTATTACAAATTGCAACGATTATTTTAACAGGGTTATTTTTATACGCCCTTGTCGTTTTGCCATTATTTATTCCGGTAATGGTGAAAACGTTTGGACGGGCGAATTGGTGGCCATTTATGAAATAAGAGCGGGTGTCGATGCCCGCTCTTTTGTGATATAATGTAAAAAAATAGTTGTTGGAGTGAAACGAAGTGAGAAAAATGAATATGTCTGAACTAAACGAGTGGATTTTTTCACGCAAAGGAAATGTGGAACGGGATATATTAAAATATGGAAGAGAGCAACATGTACGTTTACGTCCACGTGACAAAGAGGAAATGCGTGTATTAGATGAATTATGCATCAAAAGATGGAAAAAAGCTGAACAAGAAGGAAAAATTCGATATTTGAATGAACGAGTGTGGTATTATGAATTCGATTAAAGATGCGAGAGAAAAACTTCAGTCGCTTCAAACGAAAACATCGTTTGAGAAAATGGTTCAAGTGACAGCCATTTTAACGAAGTTGTTGGAGCCACATCGTATACGTCCCATTATTGTTGGTGGGCTTGCGGTTGAAATATATACGCGTGGCGATTATACGACTGTAGATATCGATTTAATTGTTAGTGATCGTGAAAAAGCGGGACAATTGCTCACTAAACTGGGTTTCACTCCGTCAGGAAGACATTGGTATCACGATGAATTGTTTGTTAGTGTGGAAATTCCAAACGATGTACTAGAGGATGCTGATGATGATAAAGTAATTGAGTTGAAGTTAGAAGATGGGTTGCATGTATATGTCATCGGAATTGAAGACATTATATTAGATCGCTTGCGCGCATGTGTCCATTGGAAATCGAAATCCGATTGCGAATGGGCAAAAAGAATGGTTCTTCTTCATAAAGAGCGGCTGGATTGGGCATATATGAAACAAGTAGCGAAAAAAGACGGAACGAGCGAACAACTGGAGCAATGGTTTTAGATGAGAGCGGGTGTCGATGCCCGCTCTTCCTTTCGTATATCTTTTCATGTATCTACAAATCATGTTAAGATAAAAGGTAGAATTTTGCCGAAACGGGAGATCGGATGAATGGGGGAAATAATTTGGCGGAGCAGAAAAAAACGCGTATTACGGTAGATATATACGGACAACAATATTCGATCGTCGGAACGGAAAGCTCCAGCCATATTCGGCTTGTTGCTTCCATTGTCGATGACAAAATGCGTGAAATTAGTGCCAAAAATCCGACGCTTGATACGAGTAAACTCGCTGTATTAACGGCAGTCAATATCGTTCATGAATATATTAAACTAAAAGATGAATACGAACGCCTTTTGCGAAAAATGAATAAAGAAAAGGATGATGACAGCGATGATTGATTTGCTTATTTGTTTCATCCTTCTCATGGGACTGATGATTGGATTGAAACGAGGATTTATTTTGCAATTTATTCATATGACCGGTTTTTTGATCGCGTTTATTGTTGCATATAACTATTATGATCAACTAGCACCAAGACTAAAATTATGGGTGCCATATCCGAGTTTTGGTGATGGGGAAACGATAAAATTGCTCATTGAAAGCACAAATTTAGATGAAGCGTACTATCGTGCGATTGCGTTTGCTGTTTTATTTTTCGCTGCGAAAATTGTGATGCAAGTGATCGGCTCAATGCTAGACTTCGTCGCACAGCTACCCATTTTAAAAAGCGTAAACCGTTGGGCAGGTGGAGCGCTTGGTTTTATAGAAGTGTATTTGCTTTTATTTGTACTTTTATATGTGAGTGCACTTGTTCCTATGTCTATCATTCAACAGCCACTTCACGACTCATTCATCGCTAGTTTGATTGTCAAACACACACCCGTTTTATCAAATTTTGTAAAACATATGCTCGTGCAATATATGGCGTAAAAACTTCTCCGTCCGAGAGAAGTTTTTTCGTCGAAAGGAAGGGAATGGGATGGAAAAAAATAAAAAAGAGGCGATTCGCCTGCTCGAAACGATCGCTTTATATATGGAAATCAAAGGGGAAAATCCGTTTAAAGTATCCGCTTTTCGTAAGGCAGCTTCAGCGTTAGAGCGAGATGAACGTGCCTTAACAGATATTGATGATTTTACGTCCATTGCAGGAATCGGAAAAGGAACAGCTGCCGTTTTGCGACAATGGTTGCAGACGGGAACGAGCGATGTATTGGAACAGCTAAAACAAGAAATTCCTAAAGGATTGTTTCCACTTTTAAAATTGCCCGGACTTGGAGGGAAAAAAATCGCAAAACTGTATCATGAACTAGGTGTAACTGATGTGGAAACATTAAAAGAAGCGTGCTTAGCTCAACGTGTAAGACAATTAAGTGGCTTTGGTGCAAAGACAGAAGAAAACATTTTAACTGCGCTTGCCAATATGAATGCGCGCCCTGAACGGTTGCCAATTGCGTTTATGTTAGAAGTCGCTTTAGACATTGAACGGCAACTTGCAAATATAGATGATATCGTACGGTTTTCGCGAGCAGGCAGTTTGCGTCGGGTATGCGAGACAGTAAAAGATTTGGATTTCATTATCGCAACAAACAATCCTTTGTATGTTCGGGAGCAGTTGTTGCAACTTGAACATATTTACGACGTTGTCGCAAACGGAGAAACGAAAGTATCATTGCAATTGCAATACGATTATATTGTCAATGTCGATTTTCGTCTCGTTTCCCCTGAACATTTTGCGACAACGCTCCATCATTTTACCGGTTCAAAAGAACATAACGTGCGCATGCGTCAGCTCGCAAAAGAACGCGGTGAAAAAATTAGTGAATACGGTGTAGAAAACATTCAGACAGGCGAAGTGAAAACGTTCGCGACAGAAGAACAATTTTTTGCTCATTTTCATTTGCCGTTCATCCCGCCAGAAATGCGTGAAAGTGGAATAGAAGTTGATGCATATGACGGCACGCCGCTCCTTTCTTTATCTGATATACGCGGCGATTTACATATGCATACGACGTGGAGCGACGGGGCGTTTTCAATTGAGCAAATGGCAGAAGCATGTCGTCAGAAAGGGTATCGGTATATTGCGATTACCGATCATTCACAGTTTTTAAAAGTAGCCAATGGACTAACGGTTGAACGATTAAAACGGCAGCAAGAAGAAATTGCCCGCCTAAACGAAAAGTACGACGATTTTTTTATTTTATCTGGCATTGAGATGGATATTTTACCAGATGGAACGTTAGATTTTCCAGATGATGTATTACAAACGGTCGATTTTGTCATTGCGTCGATTCATTCTGCTTTTTCACAACCAGAAGAAGCGATTATGAAACGTCTAAAAGAAGCACTTATGAATCCATACGTTCATATGATCGCTCATCCGACAGGAAGATTAATTGGGGAACGAAGCGGATACGCTGTAAATATAGACGAATTGTTGCAGCTTGCGAAAGAAACAAATACGGTGCTAGAGCTAAATGCCAACCCACACCGTCTCGATTTGACGTACACTTATTTACAAAAAGCACAGCAGCTTGGTGTGAAAATGGCGATTAATACAGACGCACACAACGTTCGTATGCTTGATGATATGGAGCTTGGAGTGGCGTTTGCTCGAAAAGGTTGGATTCGAAAAGAAATGGTCATCAATACATGGGATATCGAACAACTTATCTCTTTTTTGCGAAAATAAACAGCTGGAGGGTTACTCAGTGCACGCAAAAACATTACACATTCTTGAGTTTGATAAAGTGAAAGCACAGCTTGCAGAATATGTATCTTCCTCGTTAGGAAAAGAAAAAGTCGTAGCGCTTATGCCATCATCACATGTAGAAGAAGTGGTGCGCTGGCAAGAAGAAACGGATGAAGCAGCAACGGTTCTTCGTTTACGTGGTCACGTCCCACTTGGTGGTATATTTGACGTACGGATGCAAACGAAACGTGCAAGCATCGGAGGAACGCTCAGTCCACATGAACTGCTTGATATCGCAAGTACGATGCGAGCAGCAAGACAACTGAAAAAATTTTTAGAAGCGACAGAGGCAGATCTTCCGCACATGATCGCATATGCGGCGCAAATCGTTCCTTTGCCTGAACTTGAACAACGTATATATCATTGTATTGATGAAAGCGGAGATGTGCTTGATGGAGCGAGCGATCGGCTTCGTTCGCTCCGCCATCAACTGCGCACGATTGAAGGACGAGTGCGCGATAAGTTAGAGAGTATTATTCGTTCATCATCAGCGCAAAAAACATTGTCAGATGCAATCATTACGATCCGTAACGATCGGTACGTCATCCCAGTGAAACAAGAATATCGCCATACGTATGGTGGCATTGTACACGATCAGTCTTCATCTGGGGCTACGTTATTTATCGAGCCACAATCGGTAGTGGAATTGAACAACGAACTGCAGCAATTGCGTGTGAAAGAAAAACAAGAAATTGAACGTATTTTAAGCGAATTATCTGCCTCTGTGGGTGAGCAGGCGACAACAATTATTGAGAACGTCGAGTTGCTTGCTCAGCTTGACTTTTTGTTTGCAAAGGCGAAATACGCAAAAGCGATCAAAGCAACAAAACCAGCTATCAATGAATGTGGATATATCCGTCTCATACAAGCACGTCATCCGCTTATTCCATCGGACGAAGTCGTTCCAAACGATATTGAACTAGGGAGCAACTATACGACGATGGTAATTACGGGGCCGAATACGGGGGGAAAAACAGTCGCGTTAAAGACAATCGGCTTGTTCACCGTTATGGCGCAAGCAGGATTGCAAGTGCCGGCGTTAGATGGATCACAATTAGCTGTATTTCGCGCGGTGTATGCTGACATTGGCGATGAACAGTCAATTGAACAAAGTTTAAGTACGTTCTCGTCTCATATGGTAAATATTGTTGATATTTTAAAACAAGTGGACGAGCATAGCCTTGTTTTATTTGATGAGCTTGGAGCAGGAACGGATCCACAAGAAGGTGCAGCATTAGCTATTGCTATTTTAGATGAAGTGCATAACCGTGGGGCGCGGGTGGTCGCGACGACGCATTATCCTGAATTAAAAGCATATGGTTACAACCGACAAGGTGTCATGAATGCAAGTGTCGAATTTGACATCGAAACGTTAAGTCCAACGTATAAACTATTGATCGGTATTCCGGGGCGAAGCAATGCGCTTGATATTTCTCGTCGCCTCGGCTTAGACGAACATATTATTGCGCGTGCTCGTACGTATATTAGTGCTGAAAGCAATGAAGTTGAAAATATGATTGCTTCATTAGAACAAAGTAAAAAGCGCGCGGAAGAAGAATGGGAGCAAGCCGAAAAACTTCGCGAAGAAGCGGAACAGTTGCGAAATGAATTACAACAGCAGTGGAACGAATTAAGTGAACAGCGCGAGCGGTTGTTAGAAAAAGCAAAAGAGGAAGCAGAACTCATTGTTAAAAAAGCGATGAAAACTGCCGAAGAAGTGATTCAAAACCTTCGTGAAATGCAAAAACAACAGGCCGCTGCTATGAAAGAACATGAGCTGATTGCCGCGCGGAAAAAGTTAGAAGAAGCGATTCCGCAAATCGATACAAAAAAGAAAAAACAAGCGCAAAAAGCAAAGCAATCCTTACACCCAGGCGATGAAGTGAAAGTCATTCATCTCAATCAAAAAGGGCAGTTGATTGAGAAAGTATCCGATAAAGAGTGGCTTGTGCAAATTGGGATTTTAAAAATGAAAGTGGATGAAGAAAATTTGCAGTATGTAAGCAGCCCAGCACCGATTGAAACAAAGCCAATTGCGACCGTAAAAGGACGCGACTATCACGTTCCACTAGAATTAGATTTGCGTGGTGAGCGATATGAAGATGCGTTGCTTCGCGTCGAAAAATATATTGACGATGCGGTGTTGGCAGGATATCCGCGCGTGTCTATCATTCATGGAAAAGGAACAGGGGCACTTCGAAAAGGCGTGCAACAATATTTACAAAATCATCGCTCGGTAAAAAGCATTCGATTTGGTGAGGCGACTGAAGGGGGAACAGGCGTCACCATTGTCGAATTACAATAACGGGAGGAACTATGAACGCGTTCTGGGAAAATGAAACGATTCATATTGCTGCTAATTTTAGTGTCGTCATTTTATGTTTAGTTTTATTTTTAGCTATTTTTGAACTTGTGACAAAATACAAAAACTGGGAAGAGATTAAAAAAGGAAACATGGCGGTAGCGATGGCGACAGGAGGGAAAATATTTGGGATTGCGAATATTTTCCGGTACTCGATCGATCATCACGATTCACTGTTAACGATGATCGGTTGGGGCGTTTATGGATTTGTTTTGTTGTTAATCGGTTATTTTATTTATGAATTTTTAACGCCAAAGTTCAACATTGACGACGAAATTGCCAACGATAATCGCGCGGTAGGATTTATTTCTATGGTCATTTCTATCGGCTTGTCGTTTGTCATCGGAGCAAGTATAAGGTGAGAGGAGAAACAGATGGAAACGTTAGCGAAAGTATTGCTCGTATTGTGCGGTGTATTTTTGCTTATTGGTGTCATATATCTCACGTTTTTTGCATAAAAGGGTGTCAGCAGGCACCTTTTTTATTTTTTAATACAAAAATTTCAGAAAATATTATAAAATATAAATAATCTTATCGAAAAGGGGGAAACGAAATGGAGAAGCCATGGCTAGCGTTATATCCTCAGCAAGTTCCTCATTCAATTGATTATCCGCGCAAGCCGTTGCAACAATTTTTGCAAGAAGCAGCGGAGCAGTTTCCGCACAAAACTGCGATTCATTTTTTAGGAAAGGAGCTGACATATAAGGAAGTATATGAGCAAGCGCTGAAGTTAGCATCGTATTTACAGCAGCTTGGTTTAGAAAGAGGCGATCGCGTATCGATTATGTTGCCGAATTGTCCACAAGCGGTCATTAGCTACTACGCTGTTTTATTTGCAGGTGGTATTGTCGTACAAACAAACCCATTGTATACTGAACGAGAGTTAGAATATCAGTTAAATGATAGCGGTGCGAAAGTCATTATCGGCCTTGATTTACTTTATCCAAGAATTATGAAAGTGAAAGCGCATACAAAAATTGAACATGTGATCATTACAAGTATAAAAGATTATTTACCGTTTCCGAAAAATGTGTTATATCCATTTGTTCAAAAGAAACAAACAGGGATGATTGTACGCGTCAAACATGAAGGAGATTGCCACTTATTCACAAAAGCCTTATCGCTTGCGAGTGGGAAAGTGAAAGAGACGGATGTGGATCCGATAGAAGACGTTGCGCTTCTTCAATATACAGGCGGAACAACTGGATTTCCGAAAGCCGCAATGTTGACACATCATAATTTAACAGCCAATACGCTCATGTGCACAAAGTGGATGTATAAATGTGAACGCGGGAACGAATCGATTCTTGGTGTACTTCCGTTTTTCCACGTATACGGGATGACGGCTGTCATGAACTTATCCATTATGGAAGGATATAAAATGATTTTATTGCCGAAGTTTGATGTCGAAACGACGTTAAAAACGATTGAAAAACAACGACCAACGCTATTTCCAGGCGCTCCAACGATTTATATTGCGCTGCTCAACCACCCGAATTTAAAAAAATACGATTTATCGTCAATTAAAATATGTATTAGCGGTTCAGCTCCGCTTCCAGTTGAAGTGCAAGAACAATTTGAAACAGTAACAGGTGGGAAGATTATTGAAGGTTACGGCTTAACCGAAGCATCCCCTGTGACGCATTCCAACTTTATTTGGGACGGAAAACGAATCAAAGGAAGTGTCGGTGTGCCTTGGCCAGACACAGAGGCGATGATCGTCTCGTTAGAAACGGGAGAGAAAGCAAACGTAAATGAAATTGGTGAAATCGTTGTACGTGGTCCACAAGTAATGAAAGGATATTGGAACCGACCAGAAGAAACAGCAGCGACACTTCGTGACGGTTGGTTGTATACGGGCGATTTAGGGTATATGAATGAAGAAGGTTATTTCTTTGTCGTCGACCGAAAAAAAGATATGATTATCGCAAGCGGTTATAACGTATATCCACGCGAAGTAGAAGAAGTGTTGTATGAGCATCCGAAAGTGCAAGAAGCAGTCGTCATTGGTGTACCAGATGCTTATCGTGGTGAGACGGTGAAAGCGTTTATTGTGCTCAAAGAAGGAGAACAGTGCACAGAAGAAGAACTTGACCAATTTATGAGAAGTAAATTAGCTGCTTATAAAGTGCCGCGCATTTATGAATTTAGAAAAGAATTGCCAAAAACAGCAGTTGGTAAAATATTGCGCCGTGCGCTTGTGGAAGAAGAAAAAGAAAAACAAAAATGAGCGGCGATTGTTTTTTCTTGACACGCTTTTGGCCTCTCTTTAAAATAAAAATATGAATGATTATTCATTCATATTTTTGAAAGGGAGAATGCAAAGTTGAAACGCGACAAACCGAAGTTTAAACAAATTATTGATGCAGCTGTGATTGTCATTGCTGAAAACGGCTACCATCAAGCGCAAGTATCGAAAATTGCGAAACAAGCCGGTGTAGCGGATGGGACGATCTATTTGTATTTTAAAAATAAAGAGGATATTTTAATTTCATTGTTTCAAGAAAAAATGGGCTACTTCATCGAAAAAATTGAAGAAGAAATAGAAGGAATTTCGAGTCCGTCGGAGAAGTTATTTTTGTTGATTCAAAAACATTTTCAAATGTTAGCGGCGGATCCGCATTTAGCGATCGTGACCCAATTGGAACTTCGCCAATCGAATAAATCGTTGCGTCTGAAAATTAATGAAATTTTGAAAGGATACTTAAAAGTTGTCGATCGCATTGTGCAAGAAGGAATTGACAAAGGGGAATTTCGTTCAGATTTAGATGTGCGTCTCACTCGTCAAATGATTTTTGGAACGATTGACGAAATGGTGACAACATGGGTCATGAATGAGCAAAAATATGATCTCGTTGCATTAGCGAAACCGGTTCATCAATTGTTAACGAAAGGTTGTTGTGTGTAAACACGACAACCTTCCGATATACACGAAGGAGGGGGAACATGTTTTCCGTTCAACAAGAGGGGTATGTGGCGATTTTAGCACTTCACCGTCCACCAGCAAACGCTTTAGCATCTTCTGTTTTGAAAGAGCTTTCAGAACGACTTGATGCATTAAAAGAAGACGAACAAGTACGTGTCATCGTTCTTCACGGAGAAGGAAGATTTTTCTCAGCTGGTGCCGATATTAAAGAGTTTACAGCGATCGAGGCGAGCGAACAAGCAGCGGAGCTTGCTCGAGCTGGACAACAAGTGATGGAGAAAATTGAACAGTTTCCGAAACCGATTATTGCCGCGATTCACGGTGCTGCACTTGGCGGAGGGCTCGAGTTAGCTATGAGTTGCCATCTGCGCATCGTAGCGGAAAACGCCAAACTTGGCTTACCAGAATTGCAGCTCGGCATCATTCCGGGATTTGCAGGAACACAACGCTTATTGCGTCATGTCGGTATGGCAAAAGCGCTAGAAATGATGTGGACAAGCGAACCGATCACAGGTACAGAAGCTGTTCAATGGGGACTAGCAAACAAAGCCGTCCCAGAAGAACAATTGCTTGATACAGCGAAGCAACTTGCACAAAAAATTGCTCAAAAGAGCCCGATTTCTGTTCAAGCGGTATTGAAACTAGTTAATGAAGCTCGCACAAAAACGTTCCATGAATGTGTTGAAAAAGAGGCTCAACTGTTTGGACAAGTCTTTGTAACGGAAGATGCGAAAGAGGGCATTTCGGCATTTATCGAAAAACGGACACCACAGTTTCAAGGGAAATAAAAGGGGGAGAGAAGCATGAACATTTTCGTATTAATGAAGCGTACATTTGATACGGAAGAAAAAATTGTCATTCAAAACGGAAAAGTAAGCGAAGAAGGAGCCGAATTCATCATCAACCCATACGATGAATATGCGATTGAAGAAGCGATTCAAGTGCGCGATCAGCACGGTGGCGAAGTGACAGTTGTTACAATTGGGAACGAAGATGCAGAAAAAGAGCTTCGTACAGCGCTTGCCATGGGGGCAGATAAAGCCGTGCTCATTAACATTGAAGATGATGTAGAAAATCGTGACCAATATACAACGGCAAAAGTGCTTGCGGAATATTTAAAAGATAAAGAAGCTGATTTAATTTTAGCTGGAAATGTAGCGATTGACGGCGGGTCTGGACAAGTTGGACCACGCGTTGCTGAATTGCTAGGTATTCCTTATGTCACGACAATTACGAAGTTAGAAATTGACGGAACAAACGTGAAAGTTGTGCGCGATGTTGAAGGTGACGAGGAAGTTATTGAAACATCTTTACCATTATTAGTAACAGCACAACAAGGGTTAAATGAGCCGCGTTATCCGTCATTGCCGGGCATTATGAAAGCGAAAAAGAAACCGTTAGAAGAACTAGAGCTTGATGATTTAGATTTGGAGGAAGAGGACGTAGAAGCGAAAACGAAAACGATTGAAATCTTTTTACCACCGAAAAAAGAAGCGGGAAAAATTTTGCAAGGAGATATTGCCGATCAAGTAAAAGAACTCGTTTCACTTCTTCATACAGAAGCAAAAGTCATTTAATAGGGGGATGGGGAGCATGGCAAGAAAAGTATTAACATTAGCAGAAGTGCGTGACGGTGCGTTGCGTAACGTATCATTTGAAGCAATTTCCGCTGCAAAAACGATCGCTGAAGGCGGAGAAGTTGTCGCTGTCGTTGTCGGAGCGAGCGTTCGCTCATTAGCTCCTGAGCTGATTGCTTACGGTGCGGATCGAGTGATTGTTGTTGAACACGAAAAATTGGCGACGTATACGCCAGACGGTTATGCCCAAGCATTGCAAGCTGTTGTTGAGCAAGAGAAACCAGAAGGAATCGTCTTTGGGCATACAGCGCTTGGAAAAGACTTATCGCCAAAACTTGCTGCGAAATGGCAGTCTGGTCTTGTGTCTGATGTTGTCGCTGTTGAAGCAACAGGTGGAAATATCGTCTTTACAAGACCGATTTATTCTGGTAAAGCGTTTGAAAAGAAAATCGTGACAGACGGTCTTATGTTTGTGACTGTTCGTCCGAACAATATCGCTCCACTTGAAAAAGATGAAAGTCGCACAGGTGCGGTTGTCGATGTGCAAGTAGACATTAAAGACTTACGCACAATCGTTCGTGATATTGTGAGAAAAACAGCGGAAGGCGTCGATTTATCTGAAGCGAAAGTGATCGTTGCCGGCGGTCGCGGCGTGAAAAGTGCGGAAGGATTTGAGCCGTTGAAAGAATTAGCGAACGTGCTTGGCGGTGCGGTTGGAGCATCGCGTGGGGCATGCGATGCAGGATATTGCGATTATTCGCTTCAAATTGGACAGACAGGAAAAGTTGTTACGCCAGATTTATACATTGCGTGCGGTATTTCAGGGGCGATTCAACATTTAGCAGGCATGTCTAACTCAAAAGTAATCGTGGCGATTAATAAAGACCCTGAAGCGAATATTTTTAAAGTGGCGGATTATGGGATTGTTGGTGACTTGTTTGAAGTCGTTCCACTTTTAATCGAAGAATTTAAAAAATTAAAAGTACATTCATAAGGCAGAGCATGATGCTTTGCCTTTTCTTTTCAGCATATTTTTTTGCGACAAGGAAATAGTAGAAGCGAAGCAAAAGATTGGCGCAATGAATACGTTCAATGGTATACTATGTGCATGGAACGGAAATATTTAAGGAGGAATGAAACATGGCGATTGTAAATGCAACAGATCAAACATTTGTTAACGAAGTAAAAGATGGTGTTGTGCTCGTTGATTTCTGGGCACCTTGGTGCGGACCTTGCAAAATGATTGCACCTGTATTGGAAGAAGTAGATCGCGAGCTTGCCGACAAAGTGAAAGTAGTAAAAGTCAATGTAGATGATAACCCAGAAACAGCTGGAAAATACGGTGTGATGAGCATCCCAACACTATTCGTGTTCAAAAATGGAGAAGTAGTCGACAAGACTGTTGGCTTCCAACCAAAAGAAGCGCTTGTTGGTCTTTTAAGCAAACATTTATAATCGACATGCCTCGGAGACATCCGAGGTATTTTTTTTGAATTTTTATATTGACACTGAAAATCGTTCTCTACTATAATGATAACGGTTAATGATAATCGTTATCAAAAAAAGGGGGATACATACGAAATGAAAAAACGTCAATTAAAAGCTGTGTTTGCCATGTTTTTATTAGCAGGTGGTGTGCTGGCTGGTTGCGGAAATGCGGAGAAAACAGAAACGACAGAGAAGAAGGAAGAAACAAAAGTAGAAGAAAAACAGGAAGAGCAACAACCTGCTGAAACCGAACAAGCGGAAGAACAAGTAAATGTTCAAACGTTCATTGATGCTTATAAAGCAATCAAAGCGGAAACCGAGAAAGCAAAAGAAGGACAGCCAGTTGACTGGAATCTTGTAGAAAAAACATATGTCGAGCAGTTGCAAAAACCAATTAACGAACTAGATGGTACATTCGCGCAAACGATTGAAGCCGCGATTCAAGGTGGAAAAAGCGGAGAGTTAAACGTTCATCCAGCACGTCAAATTGTTGATAAAGTAACGCAATCTTATTTTTATCAATTGCAAAAGAAACTACAAAAAGATGTTGTAGCGGCACTTGAAGCTGGTGATCAACAAAAAGCGACAACATTGTTTGACCAAATTAAGTTGCTAGCAGCGGAAATTTTCGTTCCAACGGCAATGAAACGGGATGAGTATTATCAATTAACAGGAGAATCTAGCCTCGAGCAAAGCATTAACGCTGGTTTAGCAGCGCAAGAGGAAGCATTAAAAGCAAATAACGTAGATGATTTTAAAGTGTACATCCAATTGACAGATAAATCTATTTATCGTAGTTACTATTTAGCGTCTAAATCATATGCTGAAAAAATTGAAGCCGGTGTGAAAGAAGGTAAGGCAGAAGATGAACTCAAAGGTCAACAAGCTGAAGCATGGGGCTTTTTACAAGCGATCAAAGGCTCTTTAGCTGAAGGAGATGAAGCGGCGACAACTCGCTTAGATGAAATTTTATCATTAAATAACGATTATAAAAACATTAAAGCAGAAGAAGTGGGTGCATTATTCGCCAAAGCGTTGTTTGGTAAAATGAAAGGCTATCATGAAAAAGCACCGGCGCAGTTAGATGAGAATAACGTTGTTGAAGCGAAAGTAAAAGCGTTAGAAGGAAACATGTTCTTAAAGGCAATTGAATTAGATGTGAAAGCAAAATTGGGCGAGCAAAAAGCTGCAGACGTGTTTGCTACGGCAGAAAAATGGTATAACGCTATTGCAGAAAACAAAAAAGATGAAGCTGCTCAACATAGTAAAGCTGTGCTTGATGCTGTAAGTGCTATTGTTCAATAAATAGAAGAGCCGCGCATAACACGCGGCTTTTTTGTTGTGATACAATAGTAAGGCGACGAACGATGAAGGAGTTACACAAATGGCAAAAGTATGTATCACAGGTGGAGCAGGTTTTATCGGCAGTCATTTAGGGAGAAAATTGCTTGAACTTGAGCATGAGCTTATCGTGATCGACAATTTTCATCCATATTATTCAACGTGTCGGAAACAACGTCAGCTTCAACAAATAGAGAATGTTGGCTTTTTTCATTTTTACAATGTAGACATTCTACAATTGGATTCGTTGAAACAAATTTTCTTCCATCATCGACCAGATATTGTATTCCATTTAGCCGCGCTACCAGGCGTGCAGCCATCGTTATCGGAGCCATTAGCATATATTGATTATGATGTGAAGGCAACCGTCAATGTATTACAAGCAGCAGGAGAAGCGGAAGTTCAACATGTGTTATTTGCTTCTTCTTCTTCCGTATACGGCAATTGCGCGTTTCAGCCATTAAAAGAAGAAATGGCAACCGGTCAAGTCATTTCTCCGTATGCAGCGGCGAAATATAGTGCCGAATCGTTTTGTCACGCATATGCGCACATATATGGCTATACGATGACAATTTTTCGATATTTTACAGTATATGGGCCGTGGGGACGTCCGGATATGGCGATTAGTAAATTTATTCGCAAATTGTTACGTGATGAGCCGATTATCGTTTACGGTGATCATACAGCACGCGATTATACGTACATTGATGACATTGTTGCTGGAATGATTCAAGCGCTAGAACGAAAAGGCGAAAGTGATGTTTTTAACCTAGGGGCTGGTCATCCTGTGACGATGAAGCAATTGCTTGCGGAGTTGCGCAATCATTTTCCGCATATGCGCGTTCATTATGAACCGCCTCGCGTTGGAGATGTTGTCGCTACATGGGCTGATATTACAAAAGCGAAAGAAAAAATCGGGTACGAGCCGCGCGTATCGTTGCGGGAAGGGTTGGCAAAGACGATTGAATGGGCGAAGCAATATGAAAAATAAACAAATAAAGATTTTGATGCGACTCATTAGCCTCATATGTATTGTAGCGTTTATATGGATGACGATTCACCACTTTGATGCCCAACTGTTGTTTGATCTGATGCACAAGCTTGTTTCACAACCGTGGCATACGAGTTATATGGTTACTATGTATGGTTTTGCTTTTGTGTTACGTGCTATGGCGTGGAAATGGTATTTGCCGCAAGCCCGTTTTCAAACGTGCATCGATGGGTTATTTGCTAGTTTATTCATAAATCATATATTTCCAATTAAAATCGGCGATGTCGCTCGCGTTGGCATATGTGCAAAACAAAATCGCATTCCATTTTCGATTGTTGCCGAGTCGGTCATTGTATTGCGCCTTTTAGATTTGATCGTTTTATTTTTCTTTGCTTTTTTAGGAGCAATTGTTTATATGCATATGATTATCCGTTCCGCCATGATTTTCCCCCTCATTTTTGGTGGTATTGTTTGTTTGTTTTTCCTCCTTCGACGCATCGATTTGTCATGGTTACAAAAACATAAACAGCACTGGAACATGATACGGAAAAGCCATCGTTTTGTGTTGATTGTTGTTGCTATTGTTTTTAGTTGGATATGTGAAGCGGTCGTTTTGTTTGAAATGGCGAAAATGGTCGCTTTTCCTCTGTCGTTTTCCGAAGCGTTGTGGGTAAATAGTATGGCGGTTGGTGGACAAGTATTTCAAATGACGCCAGGAGGACTAGCGACATATGAGGCGGTTATGGCGTTCGCGTTAACTCGCATTCATTCATATTGGGAACAAGCATATGCTCTTGCGTTGGCGACCCATTTATTTAAATTTTTATTTTCTTATGTCGTTGGGCTATACGTATGGTGGCGCATCCCGACGCTATGGACATTCGTTCGAAAGGAGGACGTAGCATGAAAAAAGCATCGAAGTTTGAAAAAGTAGCGGCAAGGTGTTGGAACTTATTAAATGAAGGAAAGCCGTTTACTCCGATTTTTGTTATGGGAACGATGGTTCTTTTTCATTTGTTTGATGGTATCACTTTTGAAGAAGGAAAGCAGTTATGGAATAGCTTACTGTTTACTATCCCGCTTTTTGTATTGTACTACGTATATGACTATCCGTTATTTTTACGTAACTATTTATGGGTTCCGTACGTTGTGTTCCTAATGATTTGGTCGTTTGTTCCGACAGGTTTACTTTTGCTTGCTGTTAGTCTTTATTTCTTTTTCACCGTTTTCTTTTGGGGAACATTATACTATCATTTACGTATTGGAACAACGTGGTTGAATTTTACTCGTTTTTGGAAACTTGTATTGAAAAATAGCGATTCAACAAGTGGGAATGCACAGGAACAATTGCCAAAAGTATTGCTTCTTCTTTCTGTATGGGAATATGGAGTACAACATGACATACATGTTCCGTCATTTATTGCTTTTTACGCCTTTGTTTTTATATGGTCGTTTATTTTGCACCGTTATTTATTTGATTGGAAACCGAAAGTGATTGACCGTTATACGGACAACGTGCCTCCAAATGATCAACCGTTGAGCGATCGCGTCATTGTGCTCGTTGTTGATGGAATGAGGAAAGATCGTTTCGAGCAAGCGAACGCCCCATTTTTAAAGTCGCTTCGTGCGAATGGGACGGACTTTACGCAAATGGAAACGGTATATCCTGCACGTACGGTCGTCTGTTTTACATCGATGCTTACAGGAACATACCCATTTGAACACGGCATTCGTTCAAATATGGTATGGAAACTAGGTATTCGTGTCGAAAGTATTTTTGATTCGCTCCGAAAAGTAGAAAAAAAAGGAAAAGTGCTCGGCATCGCTCATCTTGTCGATTCCCTAGGAAATGATGTCGAAACGGTTACAGCTGTCATGCATAACGATGTCGCAGATCGTAACATTATGGAGCGTGCGAAACAAATCATGACCGAACAAGATTTACATTTATTTGTCGTTCAATTTATTGGAACGGACCAAACGGGTCATAGCCGCGGTGTACATTATGATGAGTATGTACAAAAAATTGAAGAAGTTGATCAATTGATCAAACAATTTTTCGAATGGTTGCACGAACAAGGGAAAGCAGAAAATACGACATTTATCGTTTGTGCTGATCATGGACAAGCAGACGGAATTGGGGGACATGGTCATTTAGATGAGGGGGAGCGATACGTTCCATTTTTCATGTACGGTCCGATGATTGAAAAAGGGAAACGCATTGACGAAAAACATAGTCTCGTTTCTCTTGCTCCAACGATTGCTTATTTGCTAGGAGCACCATATCCGAGCCATAGTCGTGGCCCTGTATTAGTTGAAGCGCTAAAGAAAGAGGGAAAATGATGAAAGTCGTTATATTTTTACCTGCGCATAATGAAGAAGAAGCGATTGGTGAAGTGATCCGCCGTATTCCAAGACAAATGCAACCGAATATAGAAGTGTCCGTCCTTGTTGTCGACGATGGATCAACGGATCGAACCGTTGATGTAGCAAAACAAGCAGGAGCCGATTTTATTTATCGACACGAACGAAATCGCGGATTAGGAGCAGCTGTACGTACCGGCTTACAACAATGTGTCGAACTCGGTGCAGACATCGGTGTCATGATTGATGCTGATAATGAATATCCACCCGAGCAAATTCCTGATCTCATTATGCCTATTTTACGTGGAGAAGCAGATTATACGATGGGGTCCCGTTTTTTAGGAACGATTCACGGAATGAAGTGGCATCGCCGCATTGGAAATTATATATTCACGTTTATTCAATCGCTGTTATTAAAAACATGGATTTACGACGGTCAATCAGGCATGCGAGCTTTTTCGCGACAAGCGATGGAAGAAGCAGAAATTATTCATGACTACAACTATGCACAAGTATTGACGTTAAACCTAGTGCGGAAAGGATTTCGGTTAAAAGAAGTACCGATTGTATATCAAGTAAGAACGACAGGGCAATCGTTTATTAAATTTACAGCTTATCTTAAGCATGTCATCCCGGCTATTGTGAAAGAAATGTGCCGTTCGACGAAGCGAAAACAAATACGTTCTGTTCAGCAACGCTAGAGAGTGATTCTCTAGCATTTTTTCTTGACAATAATTATGATAATTATTATCATTATCATCGAAGGAGGAGATCGGAGTGAAACACTTTTTATTTTTTTGTTTGTCGATGATATTAATTTTCACTTCAGCCCCTATTTCTTCGTTCGCTTATTCATACGGTGATCCGAACGAAGAAGCAGTTGCTGAAGCTTATAAAGAAATGGTGGCAAAAGCACAAGAAAAAAAATTCGATGAAGTAAAGGCGATTTATGAAACGGTACAAAAAGAAATTGATATGCATATGGGGCCAGAACCTTCTGCCATTATTTTGGAGGCAATTGAAAATAAAGATGTAGATACGATCGTTTCAGCGATGCAAAAAGTGCTTGTGTTAAACGTTGCCCGCCGTTTAGAAAATGTAGAGAAAAACTTCGATAACTATGATACGAGCAAACGTTTGTTAGCAAAAGCATTTGCTACATATAAAGCACTTTCTCCAATCGTGCAACAAAAAGATGCGGAGCTTGATGAACAATTAAAACAACAGTTTGACATTGCTCTTCAATCGCTCGGAAATCCAGGATTGTTCGGAGTAGGAAAAAAAGAGTCAAACATCAATCAATTTAAGGAAAGCAAGAAAGTCATTTTGCAAGCGTTGCAAGATCAATTTGAATTAGAAAATATTGAAACGGGTCATTTTACTGAAGAAGATTTAGAGCGACTAGCTGCTGCAAAAAAGAAAGAATGGACGGATTTGTCTGATGTGAAAAACTGGATACCGATTATTGCTATCGTTATGGTCATTGTGGCGGTTGTTGTGTATGCCGTAAGAAAACGGAAGTAAAGAAAGGGGACGTTTAGTTTGGAAGTTCAAGCACTGCTCATTACGTTTCGTGAAGCATTAGAAGCGCTATTAATTGTTGGAATTATTACATCGTATTTAAAGCGTATTGATCAATCGCGCTATGTGAAATATGTTTGGCTCGGTGCAGGGTTAGCCGTGTTTGCAAGTGCGATTGTCGCCTTATTATTTCAAGTCGTACTTACTGGCTTTTCAACGATGGCGAGCGAAATGTACTTAAAAGTGAGCATTATTTTTATTTCTTCCATCTTGTTGACGCAAATGGTTTTTTGGATGGCGGAACATAGTAAAGATATAAAAAGTAGTATGGAAGGAAAAATGAGCAAATATGTGTCCAAAGGCGACGTATTTGGTATGGTCATGCATTCGTTTTTAGTTGTTTTGCGTGAAGGAGTGGAGACGGTCTTTTTCTTCGCTGCTATTACAGGTGGAAACATCGGAGCGGCGGTGCAAGGATGGGGTGCGATTACGGGGTTAACGATCGCTGCTGTTGTAAGCTATATGTTCTTTAAAGGAACGATGCGTGTACCATTAAAAACGTTTTTTAAAGTGACAGGTGCATTTATTATTTTGATTGCGGCCGGATTGCTCGTACAAGGCATTTCGATGCTACAAGATTTAAAAATAATCGGTAGCGTCATGCCGCACGTTTATGATATTACTTGGTTTATGCCGGAACACCCGGTTGACCACGAACATTTCGTGCGCGATACAGGTCAAGAGCCTATTCTCTCTGGGGATGTTGGCATTTTCTTTAAGGCGTTATTCGGTTACTCATCGATGCCGTCACTTGAAGAAGTATTAGCTTACATCGGCTATTTTATCGTCATTTATTTACTTGTAAAAACACGTTATGGCAAAAAAGAAGAAAAAAACGAACAAAATGAGAAGGTGCTTGAACAACAAGTGATGTAAAGTACAAGGGGAACCTTGTACTTTTTTGCTTAGGAGGGTTTATTGTGCGAATCGTTTCAATTATTGCGCTAGTTGTTGTGCATATATCATATTTCGTCTATGCTAGCCCGTTTGCTGCAACGTGGGATGAAGTGGACTTTGCTTTGGCGCTTGATCGGTATGATTTGCTTGCGATGCAGCCGCATTTCCCAGGGTATCCGTATTTTATTTTTGGGGGGATGCTTGTTCATTCATTTGTCGACAATCCTGCTAAAGCGCTGGCCATTTGGAACGTTTTGCTCATGATGAGTGCGACGATCCCTATTTATTTGCTTGCCAAAACATTTGTGGAAAAAAAGTACGCATGGGTCGTTACTGCACTCGTCCAATCGCTTAGCTACGTCATGTTAATCGCTTCACAACCGATGTCGGAAGGAAGCGCACTCGCTGTTTTATGGTGGTATGTATGGAGTTTACAACGTGCGCTTCACTCGGATCGTGTCGATGTGCAATTGCTTCCGTTATGGCTATTTAGCGTTATGCTTGGTATTCGTTTATCGTACATTCCTTTTGGGATTGGTATTTTATATGTTTGGTGGAAGCGAGCATATCGCCCGAAGAAACTTCTGCTATACAGTCTCATTGCGGTTGCATTTCAATTTATTTGGATTATGGCGGTGGTTACGACGGAGGGAGAGGGGTTTTTGCAGTTAGCTTTTTCATTTACAACAGGGCATTTTACACAATGGGGTGGAGCGATTTCAACAGATGAAGCACCGTTTTGGAAACGAGCTATTATGCTTATTTTTTATAATATCATTTGGACAGGTATGGCTAAGCAGTCAATATGGTTGCTGAGTTGCTTTATTGTTTTGTTGGTTATGACTTGGAAACGAATAACGCTTCCACCTTTGTATCGTTTATTTTTATTGACATATTTTTTATGGGCGTTGTTTGCGCAAAACATTGAAAAGCCAAGACATATATTGCCGATTGTCGTCATTGTTTCATTCTTTTTGTTTGTCAGTGTCCTTCAATCGTCATCACGTTTTCGATTGACTGTTATGCTTATTTTACTTCTCTCACAAACGATTATCGGCATACAAGGGGTTAAGCGTCAAGCGACACAGTTGCCAGCGACATATCAGTTGGCGTATGATTTTGAACAGAAAGAAAAGCCTTTTATTTTACTTACATGGGAGGAAACGCGCGTGCTTGAATATTTACGTGTTTCTTTTCCGCATGAACGTGTATTCTCTTTTGATGTTTTTCAACGTGAAAAAGCGACATTTCCACATGCGAAAGTGTATGTTACCGATCATGTCGTTAAAGGGTTTCAAGCGCAAGGCATAGACGTTCGTCCATATATTCATTTTGTTCGAACGTATGAATCGAGTTTATTATCTGACCCTGTGTATGGGCGCATCACCGTATATGAATGGAGAGAGGAGGAAAAACGTGAATGAACAATTAAAACAAAAGTTGGCCATTTTACCTGATCAACCGGGATGTTATTTAATGAAAGACGCTCATGGCACAGTCATTTATGTCGGAAAGGCGAAGGTGCTGAAAAATCGTGTTCGATCTTATTTTACCGGCACACATGATGGAAAAACGCTCAGATTAGTGAATGAAATTGCTGATTTTGAATACATTGTGACGTCCTCGGATTTAGAAGCGCTTATTTTAGAAATGAATTTAATTAAAAAATACGATCCGAAATATAACGTCATGTTAAAAGACGACAAAAGCTATCCGTTTATTAAAATTACAGGGGAAACGCACCCGCGTCTCATCATTACGCGAACGGTAAAAAAAGATAAGGGGAAATATTTCGGTCCGTATCCAAATGCCCAAGCGGCCCATGAAACGAAAAAATTGCTTGATCGTTTATATCCATTAAGAAAATGTGAGAAAATGCCAAAAAAAGTTTGTTTATATTATCATATGGGACAATGTTTAGGACCGTGCGAATATAAAGTGTCAGAGGAAGAAAATAAACAAATTGTTGAACAAATTACGCGTTTTTTAAACGGTGGGTATAAAGAAGTAAAAGAGGCATTAACAGAAAAAATGATGGAAGCAGCCGAACAGTTACAGTTTGAGCGGGCGAAAGAATATCGTGACCAAATTGCGTACATTGAGGCATTGATGGAAAAACAAAAAATGATTTTACACGACTTTGTTGACCGAGACATTTTTGGGTATGCGTACGATAAAGGATGGATGTGCGTACAAGTTTTTTTCATCCGGCAAGGAAAGCTCATCGAACGAAATGTATCAATGTTTCCACTATATCAAGAACCAGAAGAAGAATTTTTAACATTTTTAGGCCAATTTTACAGTAAACATTACCATTTAAAGCCACGTGAAATCGTATTACCTCGAGAAATCGATGGTGAAATGGCGATGAAATTGCTTGAGGTGAGCGTCACGCAGCCAAAGAGCGGGAAAAAGAAAGAACTCGTTGATTTAGCATGTAAAAATGCACAAATTGCACTGCAAGAAAAGTTCTTTTTAATTGAACGTGATGAAGAACGAACCATTCGTGCCGTCGAACGGCTAGGCGGAGCGCTCGGGATTTCAACGCCTCATCGTATCGAGGTGTTTGACAATTCCAACATTCAAGGAACAGATGCTGTTGCTGCTATGGTTGTATTTATTGATGGAAGGCCGGAAAAAAAAGAATATCGTAAATATAAAATAAAAACGGTGCAAGGAGCGGACGATTATGAGTCGATGCGCGAGGTGATTCGGCGGCGATATACGCGCGTGTTGCGCGAACGGTTACCGCTTCCTGATCTCATTGTTGTCGACGGAGGAAAGGGGCAAATACAAGCCGCAAAAGAAGTGTTAGAATGCGAGCTTGGATTATCGATTCCAATCGCTGGTTTAGTGAAAGATGATAAACATCGCACATCACATTTATTGTTCGGCGATCCGCCAAGCGTCATTTCGTTAGAAAAAAATAGTCAAGAGTTTTATTTGCTACAGCGCATGCAAGAAGAAGTGCATCGTTTTGCGATTACATTTCATCGTCAAGTTCGTTCAAAATCTGCATTCCATTCCATACTCGATCAAATTCCAGGGGTTGGTACAAAAAGAAAACAAGCGTTATTACAACATTTCGGATCGATAAAAAAAATGAAAGAAGCGACCGTTGAACAAATACAAGAAGCAAATATTCCAAAACACATCGCCCAAAAAGTTTACGAAGCGCTTCAAACGTACGAAAGCTGACCATCATCGGTCAGCTTCATCTTTTCGATCCCATTTGACTGTGAACAAAACGGTTTTGGCGCGCCGTTTTTGCTGTTCAAACGCTTCTGTGACATATCCTTTTTGTTGCTCAAACTGTTGGGCTAGAAAGCCTGCTTCAAGTTGAAACGTGCACTCCCCACCATAATCGAACCGCATCGCAACAAGTGACCCTTCTAATTGAAGTTCACATTCATCTTTTTTCTCTTCAAGTACCGATAAGTTTCCCCAACCAGCTTGTTCGAAAAAAGAAATGACATCGTCGATTGTAGCTAGTGGGTATTTTCTCGCTAAATCTTTTCCTGCCCAATATAAAATAAATGGAGTTTCTTTTCCAAATAAATTTGGTAGTAGTTCTTGCCGAAATAAAAAGTCGCTAAAAGCAGAAATGCTCGTTTGTTTCCATTGTTCGTATCCGCTCACGATCAAATCCCCTCTCTATTTTTCATTATAACGAACAACAATGTGAAAAACAGTATTGACTTTTCTCTCATTTCGGACTTCACTAGAAGTGTAGTTATTTTAAATTTTGAAATGATTGAACATTTCGTGAACACCTTTTCTTGACGCTCCTACATTCTGGGAGTACAATGAATGTGACAATGACCGATGGAAATGGAAGTGTTTACACTTCTGTTGGTCATAGTCTAGTAGATGTGGATGGGAGCACATAGAAAAGGAAGATGACAAATTTAAGGGGGGTTATGTATGGCACAAAATCGCGAGTTTTTTTATCGTCGACTCCATTCATTGCTTGGAGTTATTCCAGTCGGGCTGTTTTTAACGCAGCATCTAGTTGTTAACCATTTTGCAACAAGAGGAGCAGATGCATTTAACAAGGCGGCAGCTTTTATGGAGCAGCTACCGTTTCGGTATTTTTTGGAAATTTTCGTTATTTTTCTTCCGCTATTGTTCCATGCCATCTACGGACTGTACATTGCGTTTACAGCGCAAAATAATGTAAGTCGATACGGGTATTTCCGTAACTGGATGTTTATGTTGCAACGCTTAACGGGGATTATTACGCTCATTTTCGTCGTCTGGCACGTATGGGAGACGCGCGTTCAAGCTGCGTTTGGTGCAGAAGTAAACTATGACATGATGGCGAACATCGTTGCGAACCCGTTTATGCTTGCATTTTATATTGTTGGAATCGTTTCGGCGGTGTTTCACTTTGCGAACGGGCTATGGTCGTTTTTTGTTAGCTGGGGAATTACAGTAACTCCTCGTTCACAACAAATTTCTACATACGTGACAATGGGGATTTTTGTCGCGCTTTCGATCGTTGGTATACGCGCGATTTTAGCATTCGTTTAATCCACAAGGAGGAGTGAGGAGACATGAGTAAAGGAAAAATTATTGTTGTTGGTGGAGGTCTTGCCGGCTTAATGGCAACGATTAAGATTGCCGAAGCAGGCGTAAAAGTAGATTTGTTTTCGTTAGTTCCGGTGAAGCGATCTCACTCTGTTTGTGCACAAGGTGGCATTAACGGTGCAGTTAACACAAAGGGAGAAGGAGATTCTCCGTGGGAGCATTTCGATGATACAGTGTACGGAGGAGACTTTTTAGCTGACCAACCTCCGGTAAAAGCGATGTGTGAAGCTGCTCCGGGAATTATTCATTTGCTTGATCGCATGGGCGTCATGTTCAACCGTACGCCGGAGGGATTGCTTGATTTCCGTCGCTTTGGTGGAACACAACATCACCGTACTGCATACGCAGGGGCGACAACAGGCCAACAGCTTCTTTACGCGCTTGATGAACAAGTGCGCCGTCACGAAGTCGCTGGACTTGTGACAAAATATGAAGGTTGGGAATTTTTAGGTGTTGTTTTAGATGACGAACAAGTATGTCGCGGAATTGTCGCGCAAAACTTAACAACAATGGAGATTAAAGCATTCCCGGCTGATGCTGTCATCATGGCCACAGGTGGTCCTGGGATCATTTTCGGAAAATCAACAAACTCTATCATTAACACAGGATCAGCAGCATCGATCGTCTATCAACAAGGTGCGTATTATGCAAACGGAGAATTTATTCAAATTCACCCGACAGCCATTCCAGGCGATGATAAACTCCGCTTAATGAGTGAATCAGCACGCGGAGAAGGTGGACGAGTTTGGACGTATAAAGACGGAAAGCCTTGGTATTTCTTAGAGGAAAAATATCCGGCTTACGGAAACCTTGTTCCGCGCGATATTGCAACGCGTGAAATTTTCCATGTTTGCGTAGACTTAAAGCTCGGCATTAACGGCGAAAACATGGTTTATTTAGATTTGTCGCACAAAGATCCGAAAGAGCTGGATATTAAGTTAGGCGGTATTATTGAAATTTATGAAAAGTTTATGGGTGAAGACCCAAGAAAAGTGCCGATGAAGATCTTCCCAGCTGTTCACTACTCAATGGGTGGATTATGGGTGGACTACGATCAAATGACAAACATTAAAGGGTTGTTTGCAGCGGGCGAGTGCGACTTCTCGATGCACGGTGCAAACCGTCTCGGTGCGAACTCGTTATTATCTGCGATTTACGGCGGAATGGTAGCAGGTCCAAAAGCTGTTGAATATATGAAAGGACTTGAGAAATCTGCCGATGCGATGCCTTCTTCTTTATACGACCGCTATTTAAAACAAGAAGAAGAAAAATGGGCGCAAATTATGGCGATGGATGGTACAGAAAACGCCTACGTTTTGCATAAAGAGCTCGGTGAATGGATGACGGATAACGTCACAGTCGTTCGTTATAACGATAAATTATTAAAGACGGATGAGAAAATTCAAGAATTACTTGAGCGTTATAAAAATATTAACATTAACGACACAGCGAAATGGAGCAACCAAGGTGCGTCGTTTACACGCCAACTTTACAACATGTTGCAACTTGCTCGCGTCATTACGCTTGGTGCTTACAACCGTAACGAAAGCCGTGGAGCGCATTATAAGCCAGAGTTTCCTGAGCGAAACGACGAAGAATGGTTAAAAACAACGATGGCAAGCTTTACACCGGATGGTCCATCGTTCCATTATCGTGAAGTGGATACATCGCTTATTAAGCCACGCAAACGCGATTACACGAAAAAGAAAGGGGAAGTGAAATCATGAGCGAAAATAAAACGATTCGGATTATCGTCACAAGACAAGACCGTCCGGATACAGCCCCTTATGAAGAAGAGTTTGTCATTCCGTATCGTCCGAATATGAACATCATTTCGGCGCTCATGGAAATTCGGCGCAATCCGGTCAATGCGAAAGGGGAAAAAACGACGCCTGTTGCTTGGGAAATGAACTGTTTGGAAGAAGTGTGTGGCGCTTGTTCAATGGTCATTAACGGCAAGCCACGCCAATCGTGTACCGCACTGATCGATCAGCTCGAGCAACCGATTCGTTTAGAGCCGATGCGCACATTCCCTGTCATTCGTGACTTACAAGTGGATCGTAGTCGCATGTTTGATTCGTTGAAAAAAGTGAAAGCATGGATCCCAATCGATGGAACGTACGATTTAGGTCCGGGACCGCGCATGCCAGAGCGTAAACGACAATGGGCATATGAGCTATCAAAATGTATGACGTGCGGGGTATGTTTAGAAGCTTGTCCAAACGTCAATAGTAAGTCAAACTTTATCGGTCCAGCGCCGCTATCGCAAGTACGTTTATTTAATGCACATCCAACAGGAGCGATGCATAAAGCAGAGCGTCTCGAAGCGATTATGGGTGATGGTGGATTAGCGAATTGCGGAAATTCACAAAACTGTGTGCAATCTTGTCCGAAAGGCATTCCGCTTACAACATCGATTGCGGCATTGAACCGCGCAGCAACGATTCAAATGTTCCGCAATTTCTTTGGTAGCGATGAAGTGTAACAAAAAGGTCGGCTCTTCAAGAGTCGGCCTTACATTTCATCTATGATGCTAGATCGCTTTATAGAGGGGGAGAGGAAAATTGAAAGTATCTTATATTGATGACATAAAAGAATGGGAACAACGTTTTTCTTTTTTTCATCGGGTGCGCGTTCGTTTTTCAGAAACGGATATGTTTGGTCATTTGAACAACACGGTACCTTTTGTATATTTTGAAGAAGCGCGCATCGCATTTTTCGAACATCTCGGTTTTATGAATGACTGGTTAGGAAGAGAACACGATGCGATCCCAGTCGTTGCTAATCTACAATGCGATTTTTTACAACAAGTATATTTCGGTGAACAGTTACAAATCGGTGTAAAAGTCGCACATATCGGCAACTCTTCTGTTGATTTACATTATGTAGGAAAAAAACAAAATGGAGCGATTGCATTTACAGGTCGGGGAACGATGGTGCAAATGTCTAAAACGACAGGAAAAGGGGTCGCATGGGACGAAAACGCTCGTGCGCGATTAATAGAAAACATGTAACCGTTCACGCCCTTCTTGCATACGATATGTTGACTAAATATATACCCATCCGTTTCGGTCTGGTAAAAGCAAGGAGGGTTATTCACTTGAATCAGAAGCCGCTGCTCACAAAAAGAGAAAGGGAAGTATTCGAACTGTTGCTCCAAGACAAGACGACGAAAGAGATTGCTAGTGAGCTCTTCATTAGCGAAAAAACAGTTCGCAACCACATTTCGAATGCGATGCAAAAGCTTGGAGTAAAGGGGCGCTCACAAGCTGTTGTTGAATTGCTTCGAATGGGGGAACTTGAACTATAGAGAGAACCGGCTCGCCTTTTCGTTTTAGGCAGCCGGTTCTCTATTGATTTGATGTATGATATAATAAAAAATGTTTTGTCATACATCAACAAAGAATGAGGCGAATACATTGGAAAGACCTATTGGAGTAATTGATTCAGGTGTTGGTGGATTAACGGTCGCAAAGGAAATTATGCGCCAGCTACCAAAAGAACAAATTGTCTATTTAGGAGATACGGCACGTTGTCCATACGGACCGAGGTCACGAGAAGAAATTCGACAATTTACATGGGAAATGACGAACTATTTACTTGGATATGATATAAAAATGCTCGTCATTGCATGTAATACTGCCACAGCTGTCGCTTTAGAAGAAATTCGTGATACGCTCAACATTCCTGTGATTGGTGTCGTTCATCCTGGTGCACGCACCGCATTGAAAATTACAAAAAACTATCATATCGGTGTTATCGGCACGGTTGGAACGGTGAAAAGTGGTGCTTATGAGCAAGCATTAAAATCGATCAATAGCGATGTGAAAGTAGAAAGTTTAGCTTGTCCAAAGTTTGTTCCTTTAGTGGAAAGCGGACAATTTGAAGGAGAAGAAGCAAAGCAAATTGTTGCTGAATCTCTTGAACCATTAAAAGACCGACCAATTGATACGCTTATTTTAGGGTGTACGCACTATCCACTTTTAAGCCCGCTCATTCAACAATACATGGGGGAGCACGTGAAGCTCATTTGTTCTGGCGATGAAACAGCGCGTGAAGTGAGTACAATTTTACATCATAGCGGTTTGCTCTATACGGGGAATAAACGCCGCGAACATATATTTTTCACGACTGGACCGAAAGAAACGTTCCAACAAATTGCTTCCAAATGGTTCGGTCACCCGATTGCACATGTCGAAACGATTCAATTATCTTAAAATCCTTCGCATTCGCCGAAGGATTTTTTTTGTTCTATTTTTGGGGACGGCTCGTATACATAGTAGTACAAACTGTATGAGGAGGGGAGTCCATGCGTCGCGTATGGGTTATTGCCACAATGCTTATATTTATTCTTTCAGGATGTGGGCTGTTCGGAGGTGAAAAAGCTACGAAAGAAATTGATCCGCCAAAAGATGTAACATATGTAGAAGATGAACAAGCACTGCAAGAAAAAGAAGTAGCAGAAAATGAAACAGCGACAGAAACGGTGCAACGTGAATTGTATTTAATTGATAAAAATGGATTCGTCGTCCCACAAACGTTTGCCTTACCAAAAACAAATGCAGCCGCAAAGCAAGTACTTGAATATTTAGTAGAAAACGGTCCGATTTCTGAACTATTGCCGAACGGATTTCGTGCGGTTCTCCCAGCTGACACACAAGTGTTAAGCGTCAATTTAAAACAAGATGGCACGCTTGTCATTGATTTTTCTAAAGAGTTTGCGAACTATCGACCAGAAGACGAAAAACGTATTTTACAAGCAATTACATGGACGGTAACGCAATTTGATAATGTGAAACGTGTGAAAATTCGCATGAACGGACATGATCAAAATGTGATGCCGGTTAACGGAACACCAATTAGCAACGAGTTAAGCAGAGATGATGGAATTAACATTGAAACGAACGGTGTTGTGGATATTACGAACACACATCCTGTTATCGTTTACTTTTTAGCGCAAGATGGGAAACAAACATATTATGTCCCAGTAACACGCCGTGTACCGAATAGCGAACAAGATGAATTAGCTGCAGTCGTAAATGAACTAATTAAAGGACCGAGTTACGGTTCGGGCTTGTTAAGCGATTTTCAAGCAGATGCGAAATTGTTAGAAGCACCAAAATATGAGAATGGAAAAGTAACGTTAAACTTTAACGAAGCGATTTATGGTAGTGTGGAGAAAAATGTTGTGTCGACACATGTGCTTAATTGTTTAGTTTTATCTTTAACAGAACAGCCAGGGGTAGAGAGCGTCGCGATTACAGTAAACGGAAAAGCAGAATTGGTCGATGAGAGCGGAAAACCGCTATCAGAACCTGTCACAAGACCGCAAAATGTGAACACGGGTAGTTTTTGAAACCAATTTTTTGCTATACTATATAAAGATTCATCGTCGAGAGGCAGCATCCCTGCCTCTTATTTCGTGAACATATATTGAGGAGGATTTTGTGTGAGAGTAGATGGTAGAACAAATGACGAACTTCGTCCTGTACATATTGAACCGAACTATTTAAAACATCCGGAAGGGTCTGTGCTTATTTCGATTGGTGATACGAAAGTGATTTGTACAGCAAGCATCGAAGATAAAGTCCCACCGTTTATGCGTGGAGGGGGGAAAGGATGGATTACTGCGGAGTATGCGATGATTCCACGTGCGACTGAACAACGAAATATTCGCGAAGCAAGTAAAGGAAAGTTATCAGGAAGAACGATGGAAATTCAACGATTAATCGGTCGTGCGCTTCGTTCTGTTGTTGATTTGCAAAAGTTAGGTGAGAAAACCGTTTGGATCGATTGTGATGTCATTCAAGCGGACGGTGGAACGCGCACAGCGTCAATTACAGGGGCGTTCGTCGCTATGACATTGGCGCTCGGAAAAATGGTTGAAGATAAAAAAATACCGGCACTACCGATTACAGATTTTTTAGCCGCCACATCTGTCGGAATTGATGAAGAACATGGTATTATTTTGGATTTAAACTATATTGAAGATTCAAAAGCACAAGTCGATATGAATATTGTAATGACGGGATCGGGACGTTTTGTCGAAATTCAAGGAACAGGGGAAGAAGCGACGTTCTCATATGAGCAACTGCTCGATTTATTAACCGTTGCTGAAAAAGGTATTCACGAACTTATCGCTCGGCAAAAAGAGGCACTCGGTTCTCTTGCGGAACAAATTATGCAACATGGTTCGGAAGGGGAAGAAGCGAAATGAAACGAATAATCATTGCCACAAAAAACAAAGGGAAAGTAGCAGAATTTCAGCAATTGTTTTCAAAAAAAGGGATCGACGTGCTCTCCCTCCTTGCCTATGATGACATACCAGATGTTGAAGAAACGGGAACGACGTTTGCAGAAAACGCGATATTAAAAGCAACGACAATTGCGAATATGCTTCATGAAACGGTCATTGCAGATGACTCAGGATTAATCGTTGACGCGCTAAACGGCGAGCCGGGCGTATACTCGGCTCGCTACGCCGGCGAAGGAAAAAATGATCAAGCAAACATTGAAAAAGTGCTTACAAAGTTACAAGGTGTGCCTTTTGAACAACGAACCGCCCGTTTTCATTGTACGCTCGCTGTCGCCAAACCAAACGGAGATGTGACGACAGTAGATGGCGTATGTGAAGGATATATAACAGAAGAACCGGTTGGTGAAAACGGTTTTGGGTACGATCCGATTTTTTTTGTTCCTGAAAAACAACGAACGATGGCCCAATTAACGAAAGAAGAGAAAAATGAAATTAGCCATCGGGCAAAAGCGCTACAACATCTTTTACATATATGGGACAAACTGTTTGAAAAGGAGAATGAGTCGTGAACGTATTAATTGTAAGCGATAGCCACGGATTAACCAAAGAATTACAGACGATCGTTTCACGTCACAAACAACATGTTGATGCAATCATTCATTGCGGTGACTCTGAGTTAACAAGCGACCACGAAGCGTTGCAAGGTATGCTTGTTGTGCGAGGAAATTGCGACAACGAACGTCGTTTTCCAACCGATCTTGTTGAAGAAGTAAACGGCGTTCGCTTTTTCATTACACATGGTCATTTGTACAACGTCAAAATGACGCTCATGAATTTATATTATAAAGCGAAAGAAGTCGGGGCACGCATCGTTTGCTTTGGTCACTCGCACATTGCAGGATGTGAACAAATCGATGATGTTCTTTTCATCAATCCAGGAAGCGTTTATTTACCGCGCCTGCGTCGCGAAAAAACATATGCCATACTTCATATAGACGAAACAACTACAACCGTACATTTTTACAATATCGACGGCAAACCGCTCCATGATTTAACAACGACATATACAACAAAATAGGGGCAAGAAAATTCCATCGCCCCTATTGACTTTTTTCATAAACATCATTACAATAACAATTGTCCAAACCACGATGATATGTTTGTGATATGTCTATATATGTCCCAGTAGCTCAGCTGGATAGAGCAACGGCCTTCTAAGCCGTCGGTCGGGAGTTCGAATCTCTCCTGGGACGCTAAAGATCCTCTTGCATGGGCAAGGGGATTTTTATTTTACACGCTCAGCTGGATAGAGCACGTCTGATTGAGCTTCATCGAATAAACATCAGCGTACCGCACGAGCTGCATCATGAATAAGCAAGCTGAGTGCGGGACGACAAAGCCTTCTAAGCCGTCGGTCGGGAGTTCGAATCTCTCCTGGGACGCTAAAGATCCTCTTGCATGGGCAAGGGGATTTTTTTGTTTAGTCAAAAAATGTTCAAATTTTTTATATCCTTTCTTTTCCTTGATATATCAATTATGTAAGCGTATACATAACGTTTTGACTAATCTAAATAATCAAAAAATTCAATGAAATAGTATTGACTGTTCTCGTAAATGAGCGTATGATAATTTTCAAATAAATCTAACAAAAGTCGTAATCAACAGAAGAGGCAAGAGACGGCGAACAGGGGAAGAGGGGAAAAGCATTGAGTGAACAGTGGATTTTTCTAAACGATGAATTTGTGACAAAAGAAAATGCAAAAATCTCTGTATACGATCACGGTTTTCTTTATGGGGATGGGGTGTTTGAAGGCATTCGTGTATATAGCGGTAATGTGTTTCGTATGAAAGAGCATATTGACCGTTTATACAATTCAGCGAAATCCATTTTGTTAAACATTCCCTACACAAAAGAAGAATTAACAAATATTATCGTTGAGACGGTGCAAAAAAACGGCTTTGAAGATGCGTATATTCGTGTCATTGTGTCGCGTGGTGTTGGTGATCTTGGACTCGATCCGTACAAATGTCCGAAGCCGCAAGTTGTTGTTATCGTTGAACCGCTCGCGATCTTCCCAAAACATTTGTATGAAACAGGCATTGAAGTAATTACTGTAGCGACAAGACGGAATCGTCCAGATGTACTAAGCCCAAAAGTAAAATCTTTAAACTACTTAAATAACGTATTAGTCCGAATTGAAGCACACTTAGCAAACGTCAGCGAAGCGCTCATGCTCAATGACCAAGGATATGTGGCTGAAGGGTCAGCTGACAACGTGTTCATCGTTAAAAATGGCGTGTTATATACACCACCAGGATATGTCGGGGCGCTTGAAGGCATTACGCGCGATGCGATTATCGACATCGCTAAAGATCTCGGCTATGTCGTCAAAGAAGAACCGTTTACTCGTCACGATGTGTACACAGCAGATGAAGTGTTTTTAACGGGAACCGCAGCAGAAGTGATTGCGGTCGTTAAGGTCGATGGTCGTGTTATCGGTGACGGAGTGCCAGGCGAACATACGAAACGATTGTTAGAAGAGTTTCGTAAGCGTGTTGTTTCTGAAGGTGTAAAAGTATATGCTTCACAAAATGTCAATGCTGGGTAACAAATCAATAAAGAAAAAGCGTTGAAGAGGATAAGTAGCTGACGGGTTAGGCATCCACAGAGAGCCGGGGTAGCTGAAAACCGGTGATGTCTCCGTTTGTGAACTCCCCTCGGAGCGCCGTCCTGAACGATCGACTCTAGTAGGGACGGACGGGTGCACGTCACTCGTTATTAAAACGAGCGATGCGACGATCGTCGCGCGCTCCTGAGGTGGCTTTGCCACGAAGAAGGGTGGTACCGCGGGAAGGATGCAAGCCTTTTCGCCCCTTTGGTCCGCACGGACTGATGGAGGGGTGAGAAGGCTTTTCTTATTTCACATTTCTTTTAGGGGTGAAAAAATGGCAGCGAATATGAAAGTGAAAGAAAGAGTGGCAAAAAAACAAACGTTATGTGGAGCACTTATGTTGATCGAGGCGCTCAAGGCAGAGAATGTGAAGGTGATTTTCGGTTATCCAGGAGGAGCTGTATTACCAATTTACGACAAATTGTATGAGTCGGGTGTGTTTCATGTGCTCACGCGTCACGAACAAGGTGCGATTCATGCGGCAGAAGGATATGCGCGCATCTCTGGAAAACCAGGTGTCGTTATTGCGACATCGGGACCGGGTGCGACAAATATTGTGACAGGTTTAACGGATGCGATGATGGACTCCATTCCGCTCGTCGTTTTCACAGGGCAAGTCGCATCAAGCGTCATCGGTTCGGATGCCTTTCAAGAAGCGGATGTGCTCGGCATTACCATGCCAATTACAAAACATAGTTACCAAGTACGCGATGTACACGAGCTGCCAAAAATCATTAAAGAAGCGTTTCATATCGCAACGACTGGACGTCCGGGACCTGTATTAATCGATATTCCAAAAGATATGGCTGTTGCAGAAGCAGAGTTTGACTATGAACAAGATGTGCAGTTGCCAGGTTATCAGCCAACTACAAAACCGAATCATTTACAAATTCGCAAACTTGTCGAGGCGGTCAGTCAAGCGAAACGACCGGTCATTTTAGCCGGAGCAGGTGTTCTTCATGCGAATGCTCATGAACAGTTAAAACAATACGCTGAACAACAACATATTCCAGTAATTCACACGCTCTTAGGGCTTGGTGGATTTCCTGCTGATCATCCATTATTTCTTGGAATGGCGGGAATGCATGGGACGTACACAGCAAACATGGCGCTATACGAATGTGATTTGCTCATTAATGTCGGCGCGCGATTTGATGATCGGGTCACTGGCAATTTAGCACATTTTGCACCGAAAGCGACAGTTGCCCATATTGACATTGATCCAGCAGAAATCGGAAAAAATGTATCGACAAAAATTCCAATTGTTGGCGATGCGAAAGAAGCGCTTATTCAACTTATTGAACAAAATGGAAAACGACCAGATGTATCGGATTGGCTTAAACAGTTGAACGAATGGAAACGGGAATATCCACTTATGTATAAACGTGAACCAGGTGTATTAAAACCGCAACGGCTCATTGAAATGATTCATGAATATACAAACGGTGAAGCCGTTGTCACAACGGATGTTGGTCAACATCAAATGTGGGTGGCTCAATATTATAAATTTAAACAGCCGCATCGCTGGGTGACATCCGGTGGGTTAGGAACGATGGGATTTGGATTGCCAGCGGCAATCGGAGCGCAATTGGCACAGCCAGAGGCAACGGTCGTATCGATCGTTGGTGACGGTGGGTTCCAAATGACGTTACAAGAGCTATCTGTCATTCAAGAGCTAAATTTGCCGATTAAAATTGTCATTGTCAACAATCAGGCGCTCGGTATGGTTCGTCAATGGCAAGAAATTTTTTACGAAAAACGATATTCTCATTCCCTCATTCCGAATCAACCAGATTTCGTTCGCTTAGCAGAAGCATATGGGATGAAAGCGATGCGTGCAACGACCGAAGAAGAGGCGGAATACGTATTGAAAGAAGCGCTTGCGACAAATGCGCCAGTTTTACTTGATTTTCACGTTTGTCCAGGTGAAAACGTATATCCGATGGTTGCGCCTGGAAAAGGATTACATGAGATGGTGGGGGTGAAATGGTGAAGCGCATTATTACAATGACGGTAAATAATCGTCCGGGCGTGTTAAATCGTATTACAGGTTTATTTACAAAGCGACATTACAACATTGAAAGTATTACAGTTGGTCATACCGAATCAGAAGGCATTTCACGTATGACGTTTGTCGTCAATGTAGAGGATGAACGCATTGCCGAACAAATTACAAAACAACTGAACAAACAGATTGACGTATTAAAAGTGGTTGATATTACTGATCAAGCGATTATTGTTCGAGAGCTTGCTTTAATTAAAGTGGCGGTTACCCCAGCGACGCGCGGCGAAATTTATACGCTCATTGAACCGTTTCGTGCAACGATTGTCGATGTAGCACGCGATAGTCTCGTCGTTCAAGTGACAGGTGAACCAGAAAAAATTGACGCGCTTATCGACTTATTAAAGCCATACGGATTAAAGGAAGTCGCAAGAACAGGAACAACAGCGTTTCCGCGCGGTTCACAACGCGCATCATCAACAAATAAATCACTATTTATTATTTAAAAGGAGAGGATTTTATTATGGTAAAAGTATATTACAATGGCGACGCAAACGAAGCTTACATTCAAGGGAAAAAAGTAGCAATTATCGGATACGGTTCTCAAGGCCATGCGCATGCACAAAACTTACGTGATAGCGGTGTTGAGGTGATTATCGGGCTACGAAAAGGGAAGTCTTGGGAAAAAGCAGAGCAAGATGGCTTTGTCGTCTTGCCTGTCAGTGAAGCGACAAAACAAGCTGACGTTGTGATGATTTTACTTCCAGATGAACATCAACCGAAAGTATATAAAGAAGAAATTGCACCAAACTTACAGCCAGGCAATGCGCTCGTGTTTGCGCACGGATTTAATATTCACTTCAATCAAATCGTTCCGCCAAGCGATGTTGACGTCTTTTTAGTTGCACCAAAGGGTCCTGGGCATTTAGTGCGTCGCACATATACAGAAGGGGCTGGTGTGCCGGCATTAATTGCCATTTATCAAGATGTGACTGGTGAAGCAAAAGAAACAGCGCTTGCGTATGCGAAAGCGATCGGTTCCGCTCGGGCAGGTGTGATTGAAACAACGTTTAAAGAAGAAACAGAAACGGATTTATTTGGTGAACAAGCGGTTCTTTGCGGTGGATTAACTGCCCTTGTCAAAGCAGGATTTGAAACGCTTGTTGAAGCAGGATATCAACCAGAAATTGCATATTTTGAATGTTTACACGAGTTAAAGCTGATCGTTGATTTAATGTATGAAGGTGGCTTGGCAGGCATGCGTTATTCAATCTCTGATACAGCACAATGGGGCGACTTTGTGACAGGGCCACGCATCATTAACGATGCAGTAAAAGCGGAAATGAAAAAAGTGCTTGAAGATATTCAAACGGGCAAGTTTGCGAAAGGGTGGATTTTAGAAAACGAAGCGAATCGTCCAGAGTTTAACGCGATCAACCGTCGGGAAAACGAACATTTAATTGAAGTTGTTGGGCGCGAATTACGAAAAATGATGCCGTTTGTCAACGCTAAACAGAAAGATGTGGTGACGGTCGGTGCGAAAAATTAACATTTTTGATACGACGTTGCGTGATGGTGAGCAGTCGGCTGGCGTCAATTTAAACTTGCATGAAAAGCTAGAAATTGCTCGGCAGCTAGAGCGCCTCGGTGTTGATATCATCGAGGCGGGATTTCCTGCCGCATCAAAAGGTGATTTTCAAGCTGTTCAAGCGATCGCACAAACGGTTCGTAACTGTTCAGTCACAGGTCTTTCACGCTCGGTTCAATCCGATATTGATGCGGCATGGGAAGCGTTAAAGGACGGAGCAGAGCCACGTTTACACGTATTTATTGCAACGTCACCTATTCATATGCAATATAAATTGCGAATGACACCCGAACAAGTCGTTGAAACAGCTGTCGAATCTGTTCGTTATGCGAAAAAATATTTTCCGATTGTGCAATGGTCAGCAGAAGATGCATGTCGAAGCGATCTTCCGTTCCTTGCAACGATTGTTGAGAAAGTCATTGAAGCTGGCGCAAACGTCATTAATATTCCAGATACGGTCGGTTATATTACCCCAAAACAATATGGTGACATATTCTCTTTTTTAAAGAAAAATGTTCGTAATATTGAAAAAATTAGTTTATCTGCACATTGCCATGATGATTTAGGTATGGCGGTCGCGAACTCGCTTGCGGCCATTGAAGCAGGGGCGACACAAATTGAAGGAACGATTAACGGCATTGGGGAACGAGCAGGCAATGCGGCCATTGAAGAGGTGGCGGTCGCGCTTTATATACGAAAAGATTACTATCAAGCAGAGACGCGCTTGAACTTGCAAGAAATTAAACGCACGAGCAGTTTAGTCAGCAAGTTAACAGGAATGATTGTTCCGCCAAATAAGGCGATCGTCGGCAAAAACGCTTTTGCTCATGAATCGGGCATTCATCAAGATGGTGTGTTAAAGGAGAAAACAACGTACGAAATTATTTCTCCACAGCTCGTTGGGGTGCAATCAAACTCGATGGTACTTGGAAAACATTCCGGACGCCATGCGTTTCGTACGCGCATTCAAGAACTTGGTTATTCGTTGACAGAAGAAGAAGTGAACCGTTTATTCGCTCGCTTTAAAGATTTAGCAGATAAAAAGAAAGACATTACCGATGATGATTTAATTGCACTCATTTTAGATGAAAAGCTAGACATGTATAAAAACTTTTATCAATTATGTTCGATTCAAGTGCAATACGGAACAAATCAAATCCCAACGGCAGTTGTTGTATTGAAAGATGGAGAAGGAAACGACATCCAAGAAGCAGCGACAGGGGCTGGTAGCGTTGAAGCGCTGTATAACGCTTTAGAAAAAGCGTTGCAAATACCGGTGACGTTGCTCGATTATCGCATTGAATCGGTTGGGAGTGGACGTGATGCGTTAGCGCAAGTATATGTGAAAGTATCGCTCGATAGGAAAGAAGCGAGCGGTCGGGGAACGGCACAAGATGTGCTAGAAGCATCAGCAAAAGCATATATTCATGCGGTTAATCGCATGTTTGTTATTGAAAAGATGAAAGAAGAACAAGCGCTTGCCGCGCAATAACAAAGGGGGATATTTTTATGTATCGTATCGCTGTGTTACCAGGGGATGGCATTGGAAAAGAAGTGACAAGAGGAGCGGTAAAAGTATTGCAAGCAATTAGTGATCGTTTCGGTCATACGTTTCAGTTCTCATACGGTTTGATTGGCGGAGAAGCGATTGACCGTGAAGGAACGCCGCTTCCAGAACAAACGCTTCACATGTGCAAACAAAGCGATGCGGTATTGCTCGGTGCGGTCGGAGGACCGAAATGGGACAAAAATCCGCCGCATGTTCGTCCTGAAAAAGGATTATTGCAAATTCGGAAAGAAATGAATTTGTTTGCTAATGTTCGTCCTGTTACGTTTTATGAAAGTTTAGCAGCGTCTTCACCGCTTAAACCGCATGTCATTGAAGGAGCAGATTTTGTGATCGTACGTGAGTTAACCGGAGGCTTATATTTCGGGAAACCGAGTGAACGCCACGTTGAAAAAGGCGAAGAAGCGGTTGTTGACACGTTGTTTTATAAACGCGCAGAAATCGAGCGGATTATTACGTTTGCTTTTACGCTTGCGCAAAAACGAAAGAAAAAAGTAACATCGGTGGATAAAGCGAACGTGTTAGAATCAAGCCGCATGTGGCGAGAAGTAGCCGAGCAAGTGGCTAAACGTTTTCCAGACGTTCAACTTGAACATATGCTCGTCGATAATGCTGCGATGCAGCTCGTCCGCTCGCCAAAACAGTTTGATGTCATCGTAACTGAAAATATGTTCGGTGATATTTTAAGCGATGAAGCATCGATGTTAACTGGTTCACTTGGCATGCTTCCATCGGCTAGCTTATCCGTTGACGGCCCAGCGTTGTATGAGCCGATTCACGGTTCGGCTCCAGATATTGCAGGAAAAAACAAAGCGAATCCACTTGCAACGATTTTGTCAGCAGCGATGATGCTTCGTCTATCATTCGGTCTGACAGAAGAGGCGGATGTCATCGAACAAGTGGTGAAACAAGTGTTAAATGCTGGGTATCGTACAGCAGACATCGCCCAACATGGAGATTTTGTATTATCAACGACAGAAATGGTCGAAAAAGTAAAAGATGCCATTTTAGATGATGTAGCTATTGAACGAATTATGCAAGTGTATGTGTAGGAGGGGTTGAATTGGCGCCAAAGACGATTATTGAGAAAATTTGGGATGAACACGTCGTTTATCGTGAAGATGGGAAACCCGATTTATTATATATTGATTTACATCTCGTTCATGAAGTGACATCGCCGCAAGCGTTTGAAGGATTGCGACAAAAAGGAAGAAAAGTGCGTCGCCCAGATTTAACATTTGCGACGATGGATCATAACGTTCCAACGATTAATCGGTCCGTTGTTGAAGATGAAGTGGCGAAAAATCAAATGACAGCATTGGAGCGGAACTGTCGTGAGTTCGGCGTTCCGCTTGCCGACTTAAACAGTCCAGAACAAGGGATTGTTCATGTCATCGGTCCAGAACTCGGGTTGACACAGCCTGGGAAAACCATTGTGTGTGGAGATAGCCATACGTCTACACATGGCGCTTTTGGGGCATTAGCGTTCGGGATCGGAACGAGCGAAGTCGAACACGTATTAGCGACGCAAACGTTATGGCAACATCGTCCAAAGACGATGCAAGTGAACGTTACGGGATCGTTAGCACCAGGCGTATCAGCAAAAGACGTCATTTTAGCGATCATTGGCAAGTTTGGAGTTGATTTTGGCACAGGCTACGTGCTTGAGTTTACAGGCGATGTTATTCGTCGGATGTCGATGGAAGAGCGGATGACAATTTGCAATATGTCGATTGAAGCAGGGGCACGAGCTGGGTTAATTGCCCCAGATGATGTGACGTTTGCATATTTAAAAGAGAGAAAATATGCACCGAAAGGAGAAGCGTTTGAACAGGCAGTTGAAAAGTGGAAGCAGTTATGCACAGATGAAGGAGCGGTATATGATCGTGTCGTTCATATTGATGGAAGTGAAATTGCTCCAACAGTGACATGGGGCACAACGCCAGCAATGAGCTCTCCGATCGATGGAACTGTTCCAGATCCGAACGAATTTGCGACAGAAACAGAGAGAAAAGCTGTACAGTTAGCGTTGCAATATATGGGATTAAAGCCAGGAACGAAAATGACGGATATTGCGGTGCAACATGTGTTTATCGGATCATGCACAAACTCGCGCATAAGCGACTTACGGGAAGCAGCGCAAATTGTAAAAGGAAAAAAAGTCGCACCGGGCGTCAGAGCGCTCGTCGTTCCGGGCTCACAACAAGTAAAAAAGCAGGCAGAAGAAGAAGGAATTGCTCAAACGTTTATTGACACAGGCTTTGAATGGCGCGATTCTGGCTGTAGCATGTGTCTTGGAATGAATCCAGATACTGTTCCAGCAGGGGAACATTGCGCCTCAACGTCAAACCGCAATTTCGAAGGGAGACAAGGAAAAGGAGCGCGCACGCATCTCGTGAGTCCAGCAATGGCAGCCGCGGCTGCGATTTACGGGCATTTTGTCGATGTGCGTACATTGTATAAAGAAGTGGTAAGATAGGAGGGAAAAAGTTGGAACCATTCGTCGTTCATAAAGGAAAAGTGGCTGGCTTAGATCGAGCAAATATCGATACGGATCAAATTATTCCGAAACAATTTTTAAAACGAATTGAACGCACCGGATTTGGTCAATTTCTTTTTTACGATTGGCGTTATTTGTCGGACGGAACACCAAACCCACATTTTGAGTTAAACCGTCCTGAAAACGAAGGCGCGACCATTTTAGTCGCAAATGAAAATTTCGGATGTGGTTCATCGCGCGAACACGCTCCTTGGGCGCTTGCGGATTACGGATTTCGTGCCATTATTGCTCCTTCATTTGCTGATATTTTTTACAACAACTGTTTGAAAAATAGTTTACTTCCTATTAAACTTCCAAAAGAAGACGTCGCTTATTTGTTAAAACAAGCGGAACGGGCAGATTACGAACTAACGATTTCGCTTGAACAACAAGTCGTTTTTGATGATGAAGGGTTTACAAGCTCGTTCGACATCGATCCTTATCGAAAACAGCTCCTTTTAAAAGGTTGGGACGAAATTGATTTAACGTTCGTGTATGAACCATATATTATCGCCTACGAAAAAGCACGCTCTTGACATTTTGTCGAGGGCGTTTTTCGTTGAATTTATTCGCAAACATTGCTAAACTGAAAGGCAAATGTGAACGAAGGTGAGTATATGTGAAAAATCGAAAAATCGTTCCACATCCTTATTTAAAAGAGCGATTGTTGGCAGAAGGGATGGAAGCGTTAAAAGGAAAGCGATATAAAGAAGCGTATACGTATTTCGTGCAGTTAGAACAACTTCAATGGCATGATGATGATGTACAAATGGCGCTTGTTGTTTGTTTATTTGAAATGGGACAGATCGAAGAAGCGAAAGAAAGATGTGAACAACTGTTAGAGCGCGGCAGCGGGGATTGGGCCGTATACATTTCGATGCTCGTCCATTTACAACAATACGACGAGGTGGTTGCAGTTATTCACAAAATTCAACGAAAAGGAATCGATTGCACTCCATTTTTACCGCTTTTACAGTTTAGTGAAAAAATGATTCGTTCACAGTACGAACAACAAGCAAAACAATATGAAGCCATTTTTGAAAGCGAACAATGGTCAAAACAATTGCGCATTCTTCACCAATTAGATTCGCCCATCGTTTTGCGCATTGTTCCGATATTTGCTCGCTATTTGTGTGATGAAACAAAACACCCGATTGTAAAGACGACCATGTTGCACATATTAAAGAAAGAACAAGTGACAGAGCCGATAACCGTAAAAAAATTTGGTCAAACGATGACCGTTGTTCCAGCCGAGCTTGATGAGCAAAAACAAAACGATTGGATTGAACAAGTGCTTGATATTGTCGAACAAACGTGGGCGAAACAAAACCCGACAATGTATGAATGGGGCAAACAAATATGGCTTCGTTACATGTTTGTGATGTATCCATTTCTCCCAACAGAATCGGTACAACAATGGGTGAATGCGCTATACACATATATCGAGCAATGTGAAATGGGACAGACGATATCGACAAGTCCGCTCGTTTCCAAACTTTATGAAGTAGAAAAATTATGGCTCTCTGTTGAAAGTATATGATTGTATGGTATAATATAGTGGTTGTATTACACATAAAACCGTGTATGCCTACATATATGTAGTTCATTTACATGAATTTTTATTTTTGAAGTTGGAGGGAAAGAAGCATGTCGGCGAAATGGGAAAAACTCGAAGGCAACCAAGGCGTTCTTACAGTAGAAGTAGACGCTGAAAAAGTGAATGAAGGATTAGATGAAGCGTTTAAAAAAGTAGTGAAAAAAGTACAAATTCCAGGATTTCGTAAAGGAAAAATTCCTCGCTCTCTATTTGAAAAACGTTTCGGCGTTGAGTCATTATACGCAGATGCGTTAGATATTTTATTGCCAGAGGCATACGCAAAAGCTGTCGAAGAAACAGGTATTGAGCCAGTTGATCGTCCAGAAATCGACGTCGAGCAAATGGAAAAAGGAAAAAGCTTAATTTTCACTGCAAAAGTAACTGTGAAGCCAGAGGTTACACTTGGCCAATATAAAGGTCTTGAAGTTGAAAAATTGGACGATACTGTAACAGACGAAGATGTGGAGCAAGAATTAAAACGCCTGCAAGAGCGTCATGCTGAGCTTGTTGTGAAAGAAGAAGGAACGGTAGAAAACGGTGATACAGTCGTCATCGATTTTGAAGGATTTGTTGATGGTGAAGCGTTTGAAGGCGGTAAAGCGGAAAACTATTCACTTGTCATCGGTTCAGGCACATTTATCCCAGGATTTGAAGAACAATTAATTGGCATGGCTGCTGGAGAAGAAAAAGATATTGAAGTAACATTCCCAGAAGAATATCATGCAGAGCAATTAGCTGGTAAACCAGCGGTGTTCAAAATTAAATTGCATGAAATTAAAACAAAACAACTTCCAGCACTTGACGACGAATTTGCCAAAGACGTAGATGAAGAAGTCGAAACGTTAGATGCATTGAAAGAAAAAATTAAAGAGCGCTTAACAAACGAGAAAAAAGAAGAAGCAGAAGCAGCACTTCGCGACGCGGTTGTTCAAAAGGCGACAGAAAATGCACAAATGGACATTCCAGAAGTGATGGTGAAAAATGAAACAGATCGCATGATTCGCGAGTTTGAACAACGTTTACAAATGCAAGGATTAAACCTTGACTTATACTATCAATTCTCTGGACAAGATGAAGCAGCACTTCGCGAACAAATGAAAGAAGAAGCAGAAAAACGCGTTCGTGTAACGTTGACGCTTGAAGCGATTGTGAAAGCAGAAAACATCGATGTTACAGAAGAAGAAGTAGAGAAAGAATTGCAAGAAATGGCAAGTATTTACAACTTATCTGTTGATAAGTTAAAAGAGCTTCTAGGCACATTAGATGGCTTAAAAGAAGACTTAAAAATGCGCAAAGCAATCGATTTCCTTGTTGAAAACAGCAAAGTTGTTGCATAATGAAAAGAGAAAGAACAAGGTGCCTCACGTGCCTTGTTCTTTCCACATATAGTAACATACAAAAGTTTTCTAACTTTTCACACACATTTGTATTTTTGTTGGCATACTTTCAAAGATTTATGATAAAATGACGAATACATAACGTTTTTCATTTTTATGTACATATGATCGTAGAGGAATAAGGGGTGAAAACATGTTTAAATTTAATGATGAAAAAGGGCAGTTGAAATGTTCGTTTTGCGGTAAAACGCAAGAGCAAGTGCGTAAGCTTGTTGCTGGCCCAGGTGTATACATATGCGATGAATGTATTGAGTTGTGTACAGAAATTGTGCAAGAGGAGCTTGGATCGGAAGAAGAAGTAGAATTTAAAGATGTACCGAAACCAAAGGAAATTCGCGACATTTTAGATGAATACGTCATCGGACAAGACGAGGCGAAAAAAGCGCTTTCTGTGGCAGTATACAACCACTACAAGCGCATTAATTCAAACAGCAAAATTGACGATGTCGAATTAGCGAAAAGTAATATTTTAATGATCGGACCGACAGGAAGCGGAAAAACGTTGCTCGCTCAAACGCTTGCGCGCATTTTAAACGTACCGTTTGCGATTGCGGACGCAACATCGTTGACAGAAGCAGGGTATGTCGGTGAAGACGTAGAAAATATTTTATTAAAGCTCATTCAAGCGGCCGATTACGATATTGAACGGGCAGAAAAAGGGATTATTTATATCGATGAAATCGATAAAATTGCACGTAAATCAGAAAACCCTTCCATTACGCGTGACGTATCGGGTGAAGGTGTGCAACAAGCGCTATTAAAAATTTTAGAAGGTACGATTGCGAGCGTACCACCGCAAGGCGGACGGAAACATCCACACCAAGAATTCATTCAAATTGACACGACAAACATTTTATTCATTTGCGGTGGGGCGTTTGATGGTTTAGAGCCAATTATTAAACGCCGTCTCGGTAAAAAAGTGATCGGATTTAGTTCGGATGCACAAGCGGAAGTTGAAGAAAAGGACTTGTTGTCGAAAGTGTTGCCAGAAGACTTATTAAAATTCGGATTAATTCCAGAATTTGTTGGACGTCTTCCGGTCATTACGAGCTTGCAACCGCTCGATGAAGATGCGCTTGTTGATATTTTAGTCAAGCCGAAAAATGCGCTTGTGAAGCAATATGAAAAAATGCTTGAGCTTGACGATGTTGAACTTGAATTTGAAGAAGAGGCACTTCGTGAAATCGCGAGACGTGCGATTGAGCGAAAAACAGGAGCGCGTGGTTTACGTTCCATTATTGAAGGCATTATGCTTGATGTTATGTTTGAATTGCCATCACGTGAAGATGTGCAAAAGTGTATCATCACAGCAGAGACCGTACGTGGGGAAAAAGCACCACTCCTCATTTTACACGATGGAACGATTATCGAATACGAAAGAAAAACATCAGCGTAAATAGAAAAAGATCGATTTTCCGAATCGGAAAGTCGATCTTTTTTTGTTTATTTCTTTCTTCGCTCGGAGATACTATGCGTACAGTACATATGCAGGAGGAACGGCCATGAATTGGACAAATATTGCGCTGCTTATTCAGTTGTTTTTCGGGATTATTATCGGCCTATACTTTTTGAATCTATTGAAAAGCCAACGGACGCAAAAAATTTCGATTGACAAAGAAGCACGAAAAGAGATGGAACAACTTCGGAAAATGCGTTCGATTTCGCTCACGGAGCCGCTTGCTGAAAAAGTGCGTCCAAAGACGTTTGATGATATTGTTGGTCAAGAAGATGGCATAAAAGCATTAAAAGCTGCATTATGTGGACCGAATCCGCAACACGTCATCATTTACGGGCCACCAGGTGTTGGAAAAACAGCGGCCGCCCGTCTCGTATTAGAAGAAGCGAAAAAAAATCCTCTGTCCCCCTTTCGAAAAGATGCGGTATTCGTTGAGTTAGATGCAACGACTGCCCGCTTTGATGAACGCGGCATTGCGGATCCGCTCATCGGTTCTGTACATGATCCAATTTATCAAGGAGCGGGGGCGATGGGACAAGCAGGGATCCCGCAGCCGAAACAAGGGGCAGTAACGAATGCCCACGGTGGCGTATTGTTTATTGATGAAATTGGTGAATTGCATCCGATTCAAATGAACAAGTTGTTGAAAGTGTTAGAAGACCGAAAAGTGTTTTTCGAAAGTGCATATTATAGCGAAGAAAACCCGAATATTCCAAACCATATTCATGACATTTTCCAAAATGGGTTGCCAGCTGATTTCCGACTTGTTGGTGCCACGACGCGAACACCGAACGAAATCCCGCCAGCTATTCGCTCACGCTGTATGGAAGTGTTTTTTAGGGAGTTAGAACAAGAAGAAATTGCTCAAATTGTGAAAAAAGCAGCGGGAAAAGTAAACCTCCCGATTGAAGAACAAGCGGTTCATGAGCTTGCGATGTATGCTCGCAACGGACGAGAAGCGGTCAATACGTTACAAATCGCAGCTGGAATCGTCATTTCTGAGAAACGTTCTAAAATTTTACGCCAAGATATTGAATGGGTTATTCAATCAAGTCAATTATCGCCACGCTATGAGAAAAAAGTGGGACAAGAAGCGAAAGTTGGATTAGTGAATGGATTAGCGGTTTATGGCCCAAATAGCGGAGCATTGCTTGAGATCGAAGTGGCGGTGTTGCCGACAAAAGAAAAAGGGACGATCAATATGACGGGCATTGTCGAGGAAGAACAAATTGGTGGCCAGGGCAAGTCGATTCGGCGCAAAAGTATGGCGCGTGGCTCGATCGAGAATGTCGTTACCGTTTTACGTTCACTCGGTGTTCCGGCAGATCAATATGATATTCATGTGAACTTTCCAGGTGGTGTCCCGATAGACGGACCTTCTGCTGGTGTAGCGATGGCGATTGGGATTTACTCTGCGATTTATCGCTTACCTGTTCATCCAACAATAGCAATGACAGGAGAAATTGGTGTACATGGCAACGTGAAGCCAGTTGGAGGTATTTTTCCAAAAGTGAAGGCAGCGAAACAAGCTGGTGCAAAAACGGTCATCATTCCACGGGAGAATATGCAGTCAATTTTAAGGCAAGTAACGGGCATTGAAATTGTTCCAGTTGACCATATTGGCGATGTTCTTTCTTTCTTATTTCACGAACATGTTCGTTCTGTTCCGATGCGTCATCATTTACCAAAAACAGAGCGGATGTGAAAGCGATCGGCTTCAACGGAGCGTTGAAGTCGATTTTTTACGATGAAAGATTTTACAAACGCTATAATGTACTATACAATAGGGCAATAGAAGTATGATGGAGGTGCGGGGTTGTGGCGAGAAAGAAAAATAAAGTCATTCCACTCTTGCCGTTAAGAGGGCTACTTGTGTTTCCGACGACCGTATTGCATTTAGACGTTGGACGGGAAAAATCGGTACAAGCGTTAGAAAAAGCGATGGTTGAAGAAAATCTAGTGTTATTAACGTCGCAAAAAGACGTACAAATTGATGATCCGGAGCTTGAGGATTTATATGAAATGGGCACGATCGCACGTGTGAAGCAATTGTTAAAGTTACCGAACGGAACGTTTCGTGTGCTCGTTGAAGGGATCTCACGCGGAAAAGTAGTGAAGTGGGTAAGTGAAGAGCCGTGCTACGTCGTTCAAGTAGAACCGTTCGCTGATCAAGAAAACGAAGACATTGAATTTGAAGCGTTACGTCGTACGATGCTTGAATATTTTGAGCAATACATAAAACTATCGAAAAAATTGTCTGCAGATATTTATACATCTGTGATGGACATTCAGCAAGCGGGACGGATGGCGGATATTATCGCTTCCCATTTGCCGTTAAAGCTTGAAGAAAAACAACGATTGCTTGAAGCGGTCGATGTGAAAGAGCGTGTGCATCAAATCATTCAAATTCTTCATAATGAAAAAGAAATTTTACATTTAGAGAAACGAATTAGCCAGCGCGTGAAACAGTCGATGGAGCGAACACAAAAAGAATATTATTTACGTGAACAAATGAAGGCCATTCAAAAAGAGCTCGGCGAAAAAGAAGGAAAAGCTGGCGAGATTGAGTTGTTGCGTGAAAAAATTGAACAAGCAGGAATGCCCGAGCATGTTAAAGCTACGGCGTTAAAAGAATTAGATCGCTATGAAAAAGTACCTGCTGCTTCGGCAGAAAGCGGGGTCATTCGCAACTATTTGGATTGGTTGCTTGCCTTGCCATGGACGAAACAAACAGAAGATATTCACGATATTCATCGGGCAGAAAAAATTTTAAACGAAGAGCATTACGGACTTGAAACGGTAAAAGAGCGCGTTCTTGAATATTTAGCTGTGCAACAACTGACGAACTCGTTGCGAGGTCCAATTCTTTGTTTAGTTGGTCCGCCGGGAGTTGGAAAAACATCGCTCGCTCGTTCGATTGCAAAAACGTTAAATCGACATTTCGTTCGTATTTCGCTCGGTGGGGTGCGAGATGAATCGGAAATTCGTGGACATCGCCGCACGTACGTCGGGGCTTTACCGGGACGCATTATTCAAGGAATGAAAAAAGCCGGAACGATTAATCCTGTATTTTTGCTTGATGAAATTGATAAAATGTCAAGTGATTTTCGCGGTGACCCTTCTGCTGCACTATTGGAAGTGTTAGATCCGGAACAAAACCATTCCTTTAGCGATCATTATATTGAGGAGCCATATGACTTATCTAAAGTGATGTTTATTGCGACAGCGAATACGCTCGCGACAATTCCGCGTCCGCTGCTCGATCGAATGGAAGTTATCACGATTCCGAGTTATACAGAAATTGAAAAATTGCACATTGCAAAAGAACATTTATTACCGAAACAAATGGAAGCACACGGTTTGCAAAAGCGCATGCTTCATATGCGCGATGATGCGATCATGCAAGTGATTCGCTATTACACGCGCGAAGCAGGTGTGCGCAACTTAGAGCGCCAACTTGCATCGATTTGTCGCAAAGCCGCAAAAACGATCGTGTCAGAAGGACGAAAGCGCATCGTAGTCACAGAAAAAAATGTAAGTGAATTTTTAGGAAAACCGAAATATCATTACGGGCAGGCAGAGAACGAAGATCAAGTCGGGGTAGCAACAGGTCTTGCATATACTACAGCTGGTGGAGATACGCTAGCGATTGAAGTGTCCATTGCTCCTGGAAAAGGAAAATTGACGTTGACGGGTCAATTAGGCGATGTGATGAAAGAATCTGCTCACGCAGCATTTACATACATTCGCTCGAAAGCAAAAGAACTTGGCATTGATCCGGAGTTTCATGAAAAACTAGATATTCATATTCATGTGCCAGAAGGAGCGGTACCAAAAGACGGTCCATCAGCAGGGATTACGATGGCGACAGCACTTATTTCTGCATTGACGGGAAAACCAGTCAGTCGCTTTGTCGGCATGACAGGGGAAATTACATTGCGCGGTCGTGTGCTTGCGATTGGTGGTGTGAAAGAAAAAGTGTTAAGCGCCCATCGCGCCGGATTAAAGAAAGTCATTTTACCGAAAGAAAACGAAAAAGATTTAGAAGATATTCCAGAGGTTGTAAAAAAACAATTGCAGTTTGTTCTCGTTTCACATATTGATGATGTACTTGAACATGCTTTGGTAGGTGGAGAAAAATGAAAATTACAAACGTAGAAATGGTCATTAGCGCTGTGAAGCAAGAACAATATCCAGCAGGCCAGCTCCCAGAGTTTGCGCTTGCTGGGCGCTCAAACGTCGGAAAATCGTCGTTTATTAATAAAATGATTAACCGAAAAAATTTTGCGCGCACTTCGTCAAAACCTGGAAAGACACAAACATTGAACTTTTATCGCATTAACGATGCGTTTTATTTTGTTGACGTGCCGGGATATGGATTTGCGAAAGTATCAAAAACAGAACGCGAAGCATGGGGGAAAATGATTGAAACGTATTTTACGACACGTGAACAGCTAAAGGCAGCGTTGTTGATCGTTGATTTGCGTCATCCTCCAACGAAAGATGATGTGATGATGTATGAGTTTTTAAAACATTACAACATTCCGACACTCGTCATTGCAACGAAAGCGGATAAAATTCCACGCGGGAAATGGCAACAACATGCGAAAGTCGCCAAAGAAACATTGCGTCTTATTCCAGACGATGAACTGATTATTTTTTCAGCCGAAACAGGACAAGGGAAAGATGAAACGTGGGGAGCATTGCAAAAATGGATGTAAAAAATGTGGGTGATTGACCCACATTTTTTGTATAGCTATCCTTTTTTTATAAATAATAAGTACAATCCGATCAAGATGAACGACAATGGCCAAATGTGAATGAGTGAATCAAACGTTACGGATGTAAACACTTGTTGAAGCCGATGTGAAAATAAAAAGATGGTCGACAAAACAAAAAGTAAAACGGTAGGAAGCAATGCTTGTTTCGTTTTTATGTACTGTAGCAACAATCCGAGCGCGATAATAAAGGTGACCATGCTTATATGATCCGGCCATGATGAAAGGTGAGAAGCGAGATGAAAATGAACGCCAATTCCTGTGAACACAACACCGGATAAAATAGCGGAGTAGTCTTTTCCGATATACGCTTGACCTAAAAAAGCGATCCCAGTAATGAACAACAACGTTGGCCACGTATGGAAAGATGGAAAAAGTGAAAATCGCTCAAGTAAAAAATACATCCCAAAACCGATTAAAATGATGCCAGAAAAAATACCACGTTTTTTCATTGAAAATCCCCCAATTCCATGCGACACTTAAAACAGCATCTGTTCACTAGTTTACTAAATGTGCGCCATTTAAGAAAGATCGAAAGTTGTCAAATTGTATTCACAGTTTATAAGGAAAAAACAATGTAGACGTGCTATAATGAAATGAGATGACTTTAAACTTCGGGGTGATGGGAAATGTATGTCGTCGTTGTCAGCGTGAACTATCGTACAGCCCCTGTCGAAATTCGTGAGAAATTGACGTTTAATCAAACGGAACTTGCTGAAGCGATGAAAGCGCTACAAAAGCAAAAAAGTATGTTAGAAAACGTCATCGTATCGACGTGTAATCGTACGGAAATTTATGCGGTCGTCGATCAATTAAACACAGGGCGTTATTATATAAAAACATTTTTAGCGGATTGGTTTGGCCTTGATAAAGAACAAATCGCTCCGTATTTACGCATTTATGAAGAACGTGAGGCGATTGAACATTTGTTCCGCGTTGCTTGCGGTCTTGATTCGATGATTTTAGGTGAAACGCAAATTCTTGGGCAAGTGCGCACAAGTTTTCTTTTAGCGCAACAAGAAAACACAATAGGCACGGTGTTTAAACAACTATTTAAACAAGCGATTACATTAGCGAAGCGTGCCCATGCGGAAACAGAAATCGGCGCCAATGCCGTATCTGTCAGCTATGCAGCGGTGGAACTGGCGAAAAAAATTTTTGGCGATTTAAAAAATAAACATGTGCTTATATTAGGTGCTGGAAAAATGGGAGAATTGGCCCTGCAAAACTTGTACGGAAGCGGCGTCAAACGCGTGACGGTCGTGAATCGTACGTTTGAAAAGGCGCAGCAACTTGCCGAACGATTCCATGGGGATGCCAAGCCGTTATCACAATTGCAATGTGCGTTGTTGGAAGCAGACATTTTAATTAGTTCGACAGGCGCAAAGCAATACGTCATCACAAAAGAAACGATGGCTGTCATTGAAAAAATGCGCAAAGGTCGTCCGTTTTTTATGATTGATATTGCCGTACCACGCGATTTAGATCCTGCGCTTGCTGAGTTAGATAGCATCTTTTTATATGATATTGACGACTTGCAAGATATTGTTGAAGCGAATTTAGCCGAGCGGAAAAAAGCGGCCGAGCAAATTGAACGTATGATTGCTGAGGAAATGGACGAGTTTCAACAATGGTTGCATATGCTTGGAGTTGTGCCGATTATTGCAGCTTTGCGTGAAAAAGCGATGCTTATTCAAGAAGAAACGATGAAAAGTTTAGAGCGAAAATTACCGCATTTATCGGAACGCGATAAAAAAGTGTTAAACAAACATACAAAAAGTATCGTCAATCAATTGTTGCGCGATCCGATTTTGCGCGCAAAAGAATTGGCTGCAGAGGACAATGCAGAAGAAGCGCTTCAGTTGTTTATGAAAATTTTCAATATTGAACAACAAGTGAAGCAGCAACAAAAAGAGATAAGCTGTGTTCACGAGCGAGCGACAGAACCATCTTTTCAATCGTAAGGAAGATCACATATGTTTGATATGACGAGATGGTATGAACTCTCGCTTCTTTTACATGCATCGTCCGTTTTATTTTATTTTATCGATTTTCTTCATCACAACCGGAAGGCAAACCGCATTGCTTTCGGGTTGCTTTCTATTGTTTGGGGGATGCAAACATTTTTCTTTTTTGCGAGAATGGTCGAGACGGGGAAATTCCCTGTTTTAACGCTTGCGGAGGGGCTGTCGTTTTACGCGTGGTTACTTATTACGTTATCGCTTGCGATTAATAGGTGGCTACGCGTTGATTTTCTCGTTTTTTTCACAAATGTATTAGCGTTTTTTATTCTTTCATTGCATACGTTCGCACCGACGCCGTACACTGTTGGCATCGCAGAGCAACTAATGTCTGAACTGTTGTTTATTCATATTACGATGGCTATTTTATCGTACGGGGCATTTTCGATTTCGTTTATGTTTTCGCTTTTATATTTGCTCCAATACGAGTTATTGAAGAAGAAGAAATGGGGAAAGCGGTTATGGCGGCTTGGTGATTTAGCCAAGTTTGATGACCTTGCGTACGTGCTTAATGGTGTCGGTGTTCCGGTTTTGTTATTGAGTTTAATTTTAGGTGTTGTTTGGGCATATATGAAAGTAGATCATTTCGTTTTATACGATGCAAAAGTGCTCGGCTCGTTTACTGTATTGGCAACATACAGTTTTTATTTATATAAGCGAGCTGTCAAAGGGATACAAGGGAAAGAAATGGCAGTTTGGAATGTCGGATCGTTTCTTATTTTGCTTATTAATTTCTTTTTATTTGGTACGTTATCGCAATTTCATTTTTAGCGATTGTTGGAGGAAAGAAAAATGAGAAAAATTATTGTTGGTTCGCGCCGTAGCAAGTTAGCGCTAACTCAAACAAATTGGGTCATCGAACAACTGAAACAACTCGGGGCCCCGTTTGAATTTGAAGTAAAAGAAATCGTCACAAAAGGCGATCAAATTTTACATGTCACGTTATCGAAAGTAGGGGGCAAAGGGTTGTTCGTGAAAGAAATTGAACAGGCAATGTTAGATGGGGAAATTGATTTTGCCGTTCATAGTATGAAAGATATGCCTGCTGTTTTGCCAGACGGATTAATGATCGGATGCGTACCGAAGCGTGAAGACCATCGCGATGTGCTTATTTCCAAAGGGCATATTCCGTTTGAACAACTACCAAGCGGAGCGGTTGTTGGAACGAGCAGCTTACGACGCTCCGCGCAACTGTTAGCCGTTCGTCCAGATTTACAAATTCAATGGATTCGCGGTAACATTGACACTCGTTTGGCGAAATTACAAACAGATGCGTACGATGCCATTATACTGGCAGCTGCTGGATTGCATCGCATGGGATGGGCGAAAGAAGTCATCACACAATATTTATCGACCGACATATGCGTCCCAGCCGTTGGACAAGGGGCGTTAGCCATTGAATGTCGCGAAGATGATGCGGAGCTTTTACATTGGTTAAATAAGTTGACCGATAAGCAAACGGAACGAGCCACTCGCGCAGAACGAGCATTTTTACAGCATATTGAAGGTGGCTGCCAAGTGCCTGTTGCCGGTTATGCGTACGTTGATGAAGATGCGATTGTGCTTACAGCACTTGTTGCAACACCGAATGGAACAGAAGTATTGAAAGAAGTTGTGAAAGGAACAGAGCCCGAAAAAGTGGGTACGGAAGCGGCAAAACGGCTAATTGAGCGAGGAGCGAAACAACTCATTGAACGAGTATTAAAGGAGCTGGAGTAAATGCTTCGGGGGAAACGGGTGCTTGTGACGCGCGAAAAATCGCAAGCAAAAGCGTTATCGCAAGCTTTAGAACAACATGGTGCGATTCCGATTGAGTTACCACTGATTCGCATTGAACGGGCAAAACAAGTAGGTCAAGACTTATTACACAAATGGCATACGTTTGATTGGATTGTATTTACGAGCCAAAACGGAGTTAAATATTTTTTCGAGCTGATTGGCGAAATGAAACCACCAACGTGGCCGAAAGTGGCTGCAGTAGGGGAAAAAACAGCGAAAGCATTGCAAAAACGAAACGTTGTTGTCGACCTCATTCCAAATGAATTTGTCGCTGAAAGTTTAGTCGAAGCGTTAAAACCGTTACTTTCTACGCATGCGCGCGTGTTGCTTGTGAAAGGAAACTTAGCGCGCGATACGTTGCGAGAACAATTAAGCAACATTGCAGACGTCAAAGATTGGGTCGTATACGAAACGACATACAATGAAGATGCAAAACCAAAAATAATCGAACTTCTTCAACAACAGATGATCGATGTGATTACGTTTACAAGTTCATCGACAGTACATAGCTTTGTTGAAGCGATCGCAGGGAAAAACGTTGATTTATCTTTTGTCACCATCGCATGTATCGGTCCGATTACGAAACAGACAGCTCTTCATTTAGGCATTCCTGTTCACGTTTGCCCACATACATATACGATCGATGCAATGATCGAAGAGCTGAATCAATATTTTACAAGGAGTGAATAATATGCAATTTGCACGTCATCGTCGTCTGCGCCAAACAGCAAATTTACGAGCTATGGTGCGTGAAACACATCTTCATATGGAAGATTTCATTTATCCGATTTTTGTGATTGAAGGAGAAAACATAAAAAACGAAGTACCTTCCATGCCGGGGGTGTATCAGCAGTCGCTTGATTATGCGCTTGAAGATGTAAAAGAGGCTGTTCAATTAGGTGTACGGTCGATTATCGTATTTGGTGTACCAAACGAGAAAAACGAAATCGCTTCGCAAGCCTATTGTGAGCACGGTGTCGTTCAACGTGCCATTCGCGCGATCAAAGATGCATTTCCGGAACTTGTCGTGATTGCCGACACATGTTTATGCCATTATACGAGCCATGGACATTGTGGTATCGTAGAAAACGGAACGATTGTCAACGACGATACGCTTGAATTATTGGCAAAAACAGCAGTCAGTCAAGCGAAAGCGGGGGCGGACATCATCGCGCCATCTAACATGATGGATGGGTTTGTCGCAGCGATTCGTCAAGCGTTAGATGAAGAAGGATTTACATATGTGCCAATTATGTCCTATGCTGTAAAATACGCATCAGCATTTTATGGGCCATTTCGTGATGCAGCCCATAGCGCCCCGCAGTTTGGCGATCGTAAAACGTATCAAATGGATCCTGCCAATCGTCTAGAAGCGTTTCGTGAAGCAGAAGCAGATGTGGAACAAGGTGCTGACTTTTTAATGGTGAAACCAGCGCTGTCGTATTTAGATATTATTCGCGACCTCAAAAATCATTTTCATTTGCCGATTGTCGCTTATAACGTAAGCGGAGAATATGCGATGGTGAAAGCTGCTGCGCAAAACGGCTGGATCGATGAAAAATCTGTTGTACTTGAAATGTTAACGAGCATGAAGCGCGCAGGCGCCGACTTAATTTTAACGTATTTTGCAAAAGATGTTGCTCGATGGTTAAAGGAGGGGAAATGATGCGTAGTTATGAACGTTCCAAAGCGGCATATGTTGAGGCAGTTAAGCTTATGCCTGGCGGTGTAAACAGTCCGGTGCGCGCATTTAAAGCGGTAAAAATGGATCCGATTTTTATGGCGCGTGGAAAAGGCTCGAAAATTTACGACATTGATGGAAATGAGTATATTGATTACGTCTTGTCTTGGGGACCGCTTATTTTAGGTCATGCGAACGATCAAGTTGTTGAAGCATTAAAACGAGTAGCGGAAACAGGAACAAGTTTTGGTGCCCCAACGTTAATTGAAAACGAACTCGCCAAACTCGTCATGGAGCGCATGCCGTCTATTGAAATCATTCGTATGGTTAGCTCGGGAACAGAAGCGACGATGAGCGCCCTTCGTTTAGCACGCGGCTATACAGGACGAAATAAAATTGTAAAGTTTGAGGGCTGTTATCACGGTCATGGCGATTCGCTTTTAATTAAAGCAGGATCGGGTGTTGCTACCCTCGGTTTGCCTGATAGTCCAGGAGTACCAGAAACGGTTGCCCAACATACAATTACTGTACCGTACAACGACTTACAAAGCGTACGTTATGCGTTTGAAAAGTTTGGGGAAGATATTGCAGCGGTTATTGTTGAACCTGTTGCAGGAAATATGGGAGTCGTTCCGCCAGAGCCAGGCTTTTTACAAGGGTTGCGCGATGTGACGAACGAATACGGTGCCCTTCTTATTTTTGATGAAGTGATGACAGGTTTCCGTGTCGACTATTATAGCGGTCAAGGATATTACGGGGTGACACCAGATTTAACGTGCCTTGGAAAAGTCATCGGTGGTGGACTACCAGTCGGGGCATACGGTGGTCGGGCTGATATTATGGAGAAAATTGCACCGAGTGGTCCGATTTATCAAGCCGGTACGTTATCAGGAAATCCGATGGCGATGACAGCTGGTTATGAAACGTTGCGACAATTGACGCCAGAAACGTATGAAGCGTTTAAGAAAAAAGCAAATCGGTTAGCAGAGGGACTAAGTGAAGCAGCTAAAGCATATAACATTCCACATACGATTAACCAAGCTGGCTCGATGATCGGCATGTTCTTTACAAATGAGCGTGTCACAAACTACGAAACAGCAAAAACGTCCAATTTAGACTTATTTGCTCGTTATTATCAAGAAATGGCGAATGAAGGCATTTTCTTACCGCCATCGCAATTTGAAGGCATGTTTTTATCGACTGCACATACCGATGAAGATATCGAAAAAACAATAGAAGCAGCGCGACGTGCGTTTGCGAAAATGAGCGATTGCCTGTAAGGCGTCGCTTTTTTTATGCATACTTCTTTTTTTCTCCTCATAATCATAGTAATGTGAAATGACTTGGACGTTGAAGGAGAGATGAGCATGTTGCGTTTTTCAATTGAAGAAGCGATTGCTTTTCGGCGTGAGCATCACGTCGATCAGTTATTATCAATTTCACTGCAACCGACCATTACGATTGAGGAACAAGAAGATTACGTGTATATTCGCGGTGTGCTGGAGTTATCAGGGGAATATACGAAGGGAGAGGAAGATGGAGAGGACAATCAACCATTTGAAGCCGCTCGCTACGTTGAACATGTCCGTATAACTGATGAACAAATTGGTGAGTTTTTACATCAATTTCCGATCGACGTCACTGTGCCGAAAGAGCGAATTGATGATTTGGAACAAGTATATGTAATGATTGAATCATTTGACTATGACTTCAAACAACAGGAACTACGGTTAATCGCAGAAGTAGCGATTCATGGCATTCAAATGGATGATCGTGAAGATGACGAGTGGGAACCGTACAACGTAGACGAGTTCGAACCGTTTGAAACAGTTGCCCGACAAGAAGTATATCAACAAGAAGAGACGGAAGAAGAACAAGAGAGTATTGTTAACGTTCCACCATTTTATATGTTTCATGAAGAAAATGACCAAGTAGAAGAGCAACATGAAGTGGAACGAGCTGAAGAACGAAAAGAAGAACAGCAATCGTTTCAGCTCGAAATGAAAGGGAGAGATACGAACGAAAAGCGAAATGAAAACGCCTTATATTTAACGAAGCTATTCGGTAAAAATGAAGAACAGGCATTTGCACGTTTGAAAATTTGTATCGTCCAACAAGGTGATTCGTTGGACAAGATTGCCGAGCGCTATGATGTATCTGTCCAGCAGTTATTGCGTACAAATCACTTAGAAAGCGGTGCGGATATACACGAAGGACAGTTGCTATACATTCCAACGCCAACTAAAGTGTAAAAGGGCGGCATGAAAATGAACACGATGCAACAACGTGAGCGTGTCCAAAAGTGGAAAACACCGAACGGGACACATGCGCTCAAACGAATAGAATCATTGGCGCATTGGCAGGCGATTGAGCAAGCTTATCGTTTGCGCATACCGCTTGCCATTCCGATTTATGAAACGAAAAAACGGGGCGGCCAATGGTATTACACAATGCCATGGCTAAAAGAAAAGACGCAACCAGCCTCATCGTTTTTTCAAGATTTAGCGCGATGGCATAAACATTCGGTAAAAGACATTGAAACGACGGAAGCGGAAATTGAGCGGTATTATGAGGAACGAAAACATTCTCTTGAACAGGCGAAAAAAACGATCACTCACTATATCGAGACATGTGAAAAACAATGGTATATGTCCCCGTTTCAACTACAATGTTGCACGCATTTTCTTGATGTCATGCGCGCCATTTCGTTTTCTGAACATACGTTAAATGAATGGCGCGAGCGCATGCGTGAAAAAAAGACTGTGCGTATTTGCTATATTCACGGTCGACCATCGTTTCAACATTATGTGGAACGAGAAGATGGCACATCGTATTTTATTAGTTTCGAACGAGCACGCTGGGCCCCACCGTTTCATGATTTACTTTTCTTTTTTCGCCAATATTTGCGCACGTATCCGATAACATGTGATGAAGCAGTACAATGGCTTGCACAGTACGAACAAATATTGGAGCTTGAAGAAGATGAACGGTTATTATTTTTTCATTTACTTGTTGATCCACATCGGTTTGTTCGTCTCATTCATCGGTACGAACAACAACGTCATGACCGACAACTGACCGCTGCTTGGCAACGAGCGTATTGGCAAATGAAAAATATTGAATATGTCATCGGAAAATGGGAAGAGGAAAAACAAACGAATCAAATCCAATCGTGATGTAAAGCGAAGGAAAGCAAAATAAAAATGGCGAGTAAAATGACATCAATGGTTGTTGGAAATAAAATGGTACGAATCGCCTGAACGACGGTAATCGGGATGATGCATTGTTCAGCAATAAAGCGAAGTTTTCGTAACCACGGTGGCCAGGCGTACGGATTGTAACGCTTACGCATATGCTCACTTCCTTTTCAAATGATTAGCTCCACATGTTGGAGCTTTTATTTTTTATCATATGTATAAAGAAGTGAAAATGTGGCAAACCTTATTGACGATTCATATGATTTTTATATAGTATTATGTATGAATAGAAAAAAGCGAAGATAGGGAAGAGTACGGCGTAACCCGCCTAGCAGAGAGGGAAATCAGTAGCTGCGAGATTTCCTAGGTTCGTGGTCGTCGGAAGGTCGCCCTGGAGCTGCTTCTTCGAACGAAAGTAGAAGAGGCCGGTGCATCGCCGTTATCGATTTGAGTGCTTAAGCATTGCTTAAGAAAAAAGGTGGTACCGCGAAAGAGTCTCCTTTCGTCCTTTTCGGATGAAAGGAGTTTTTTATTTTAGTGAAGGAGGGATTTTTATGTTACCGCCGAAGTACGACCACCGTGCTGTTGAGGCAAATCGTTATGAATGGTGGCTAAAAGGAAAGTTTTTTGAAGCAACAAGCGATGAGACGAAAAAGCCGTTTACGATTGTCATTCCACCGCCAAATGTAACAGGAAAGCTTCATTTAGGACATGCGTGGGATACGACGTTACAAGACATTATTACGCGCATGAAGCGTATGCAAGGGTACGACGTTTTATGGCTTCCGGGCATGGACCATGCGGGTATTGCTACGCAAGCAAAAGTAGAAGAAAAGCTGCGCAACGAAGGGAAAACACGTTACGATTTAGGGCGAGAAAAGTTTGTGGAAGAGACGTGGAAGTGGAAAGAAGAATATGCAGGTCACATCCGTTCTCAATGGGCGAAGCTTGGACTTGGTCTCGATTATACACGCGAGCGCTTTACGCTTGATGAAGGATTATCGAAAGCCGTACGCGAAGTGTTTGTATCGTTATATAAAAAAGGTCTTATTTATCGCGGCGAATATATTATTAACTGGGATCCGGTGACAAAAACAGCATTATCGGACATTGAAGTCGTATATAAAGATGTGCAAGGTGCGCTATATCATATGCGCTATCCGCTTGCGGACGGCTCAGGTTATATCGAAGTGGCAACGACACGTCCAGAAACGATGCTTGGCGATACAGCCGTTGCCGTTCATCCAGAAGACGAACGCTACAAACACCTTATCGGAAAAACAGTCATTTTACCAATCGTTGGTCGCGAAATTCCGATTATTGGTGATGAGTACGTCGACATGTCGTTCGGTTCTGGGGCGGTGAAAATTACGCCGGCACACGATCCAAACGACTTTGAAATCGGAAACCGTCATAACTTGCCGCGTATTCTCGTCATGAACGAAGACGGTACGATGAACGACAACGCTCTTCAATATAAGGGGCTCGATCGCTTCGAATGCCGTAAGCAAATCGTGAAAGACTTACAAGAACAAGGCGTGCTATTTAAAATCGAGGAACATATGCATTCGGTTGGTCATAGTGAACGTAGCGGTGCCGTCGTAGAACCATATTTGTCGACACAATGGTTCGTTAAAATGAAGCCGCTTGCTGAAGCTGCGATTGAACTACAAAAAACAGAAGGAAAAGTAAATTTCGTTCCAGAGCGATTTGAAAAAACGTACTTACATTGGATGGAAAACATTCGCGATTGGTGCATTTCTCGCCAGCTTTGGTGGGGACATCGCATTCCAGCATGGTATCATAAAGAAACAGGCGAAGTGTATGTCGATCATGAGCCACCAGCTGATATTGAAAATTGGGAACAAGATCCAGATGTATTAGATACATGGTTTAGCTCTGCGCTTTGGCCGTTTTCAACGATGGGCTGGCCAGATGAAACATCGGCAGACTATGAGCGCTATTATCCAACGGATGTGCTTGTAACAGGATATGACATCATTTTCTTCTGGGTATCGCGCATGATTTTCCAAGCGCTTGAATTTACAGGCAAACGTCCGTTTAAAGATGTTCTCATTCACGGACTAGTGCGTGATGCACAAGGACGAAAAATGAGTAAATCGCTCGGTAACGGCGTTGATCCGATGGATGTGATCGATCAGTACGGTGCCGACTCGCTTCGTTACTTTTTAGCGACAGGAAGCGCACCTGGTCAAGACTTGCGATTTAGCACAGAAAAAGTTGAAGCGACATGGAACTTCGTCAATAAAATTTGGAACGCTTCTCGTTTTGCGCTCATGAATATGGAAGGATTCACGTATGAAGACATTGACTTACATGGTGAAAAATCGGTTGCTGATCATTGGATTTTAACGCGCTTAAACGAAACGATTGAGACGGTGACAAAACTTGCCGATAAATACGAGTTTGGTGAAGTCGGTCGCGTATTATATAACTTCATTTGGGACGACTTATGCGATTGGTATATCGAAATGGCGAAATTGCCGCTATACGGCGACGATGAACAAGCGAAGAAAACGACGCGCTCTGTTCTTGCTTATGTGCTTGATCAAACGATGCGTCTCCTTCATCCGTTTATGCCGTTTGTGACGGAAGAAATTTGGCAACAACTTCCTCATGAAGGAGAGTCAATTACAGTTGCTTCGTGGCCGCAAGTCCGTTCTGAACTAAGCAATCATGAAGCGGCCGAACAAATGCGCTTGCTCGTCGATATTATTCGCGCGGTGCGTAACATTCGCGCAGAAGTGAATACACCGTTAAGCAAGCCAATTACGTTGCACATTAAAGCAAAAGATGAACAAATTGCGAGCACGCTTCAGAAAAATCGCTCATATATTGAGCGCTTCTGTAACCCTAGTGAACTTGTCATCGACACGACGATTCCAACAGTTGAGAAAGCAATGACAGCTGTTGTGACAGGTGCAGAACTAAGCTTGCCGCTTGAAGGATTAATTAATATTGAAGAAGAAGTAAAACGTCTCGAAAAAGAGTTACAAAAACTCGATCAAGAAGTCGAGCGCGTGCAAAAGAAATTAAGTAACGAAGGCTTTTTAGCAAAAGCGCCAGCGCACGTTGTCGAGGAGGAGCGGAAAAAAGAACGCGACTACATCGAAAAACGCGAAGCGGTCCGCGCCCGTCTTGCACAATTAAAACAATAGTTTTATGATGAAGACGAATCCATTTCGGATTCGTCTTTCACTTTAATAGAAGGGGGATTTTTCATGGTTCGTACATATAAAGAAGCAGTTGAATGGATTCATGGACGGTTAAAGTTAGGGGTCAAACCGGGATTAAGACGAATGGAATGGATGATGGAAAAGCTCGATCATCCAGAGCGTCGCATCAAAGCGATTCATGTCGGTGGAACGAACGGAAAAGGATCGACCGTTTGCTTTTTACGTCACATTTTACAAGAAGCAGGTTATCGTGTCGGGACATTTACATCGCCATACGTTGAACAATTTAATGAACGCATTAGTATAAACGGAAAACCAATTAGCGATGTTGATCTGATTAAACTTGTGCAAATCATTCAGCCTTTGGCAGAGGAGTTAGAACAGACGGAATTAGGTGGACCGACAGAGTTTGAAGTTATTACCGCCATGGCACTTTATTATTTTGGAAAAATGAACGTGCAAGACGTCGTCATTTTTGAAGTAGGACTTGGCGGACGCTTAGATTCAACGAACGTTATTTATCCGCTTTTATCGGTGATTACAAACATCGGTTACGATCATATACATATATTAGGGAATACACTTGAACAAATTGCGTTTGAAAAAGCGGGAATTATTAAGGCAGGAATCCCTGTTATGACAGCGATTGATCAGCCGGAGGCGCTACAAGTAGTAGAAGAGAAAGCGACATCGGTACGCACAAAAGCATATGTGCTCGATCGCGATTTTACCGTTTTTGCTCACGAACCAACGACGGACGGAGAACGTTTTTCTTTACAAACACCGTTTACGACATATCGCGATGTAACGACAACGATGCTTGGGGCACATCAAGTGAAAAACGCAGCGCTTGCGCTGATGGTTGCCGACTATTTACGTACGTATTATTCGTTTTTGATTGAGCGTGAACATATGTACAACGGCATTCGAAAAGCAGCGTGGCTCGGGCGATTTGAGAAGATGGATGAACGTCCGCTTATCATTATTGATGGGGCGCATAACGAAGAAGGAATCGATAGTCTCGTTTCGACAATGAACGCTCATTATCCGAACCGCCGTGTGCATGTCCTTTTTACAGCGTTAGGCGACAAACCAGTCACAGCGATGATTCGAAAGCTAGAAACGATTGCCGAGACGATGACGTTTACAACATTTGATTTTCCGCGCGCTCTTTCCGCTGAACAACTCGCCGAACAAGCGACACATCCGAATGTGCAATGGACAAACGACTGGAAACAATGGTTAAAAGAAAAACGGAAACAAGTTGAAAAAGATGATATTATTTTAATTACAGGTTCACTTTATTTCATCTCAAATGTGCGAAATTTTATAAAAAATAAATATAAGTAAGACGAAAACTGATGTATAATAGATAAAAAATAGGACTTTCGAAAGGGGGAGAGGTAGGTGAAAAGAGCTGTTTCGATGTTTCTTGTGCTACTTTTGTGGTCATCGTTATTATTTCCAGCTGTTAACAGCAACGCGGCAAGCAATAAACAGACAGGTGAAAAGTATGAAATATTAGAGATTGTCAGTCATGATTCATCCGGTTCACCTCTAGCTGACGATTATGTAAACAATACGAAAAACTTAAACATTACAACGATGACGATGAAACGCTTTGTCGCTTTACGTGACGAGCTTGATGGAAAATATGATGCGATTGTGATTTCTCAAGGGGATTATAACCCGGAAAAGCTTGGTAAAAGTTCTGGAAATGCTCAAGCTCATAACACAACAAATATAATGAATGATATTACTGACTTGAGAGCAGAAGAGATAAAAGAGTTTTACATTGAAAAAGGCCTTCCAATTTTTATTTATAGAAATAGTGGAAGTGACCAAGATGTTCTAAAATATTCAAACAGTAAGTTGTATAAACACTTTTCTTCATATTTAAAAAACCAAAAAGATAACGTTATTTTCTTTAGAAATAAACTGCAAAATGATTTTGCGAAATTTGGACTAAATGGTTCACTTGAAAGCTACAAAACACGCCCACGCTTTTTCTTAACATCCGCTCCTTTGAACGAGCAAGTAATGAAAAAAGGTGACACGCTTTCGTTTACGTATAATATTATTAACTATCAACATTTTAAAAATAAATTACTAACAGTCAACTTATATATCGACTCTGATTTTAACGATAAATATACAAATGAAGAAATTGTTGCATCCAAACAAGTACAAGGAGCAACAGGAACGATTTCGTACACTCTTCCAGCTGGCTATTCTGGACCACGTTATTGGAAAGTAGAAATTGTTGATGAAACAAGCGCCTTAAAAGATTATGAAAAAGGGTTTGTGAAGTTCCAAGATGTGCCAGCGGTGATCAAAGTATTACAAATACGTAAAGGGAACGATGCGAGTTCATTATTAAATACAAAAAACATGAACCCGAGCTTTTTAACTCGTGCGAACGAATACAGCATCAGTATTGACGTAACAACATTAACAGATTTTCAAAAAAGCAAAATATATGAACCAAATTATTCGCATGAAGTGATTAATGGAAAATACGATATGATTATTTTCGGTTTTGCAGATTGTTACAATGGATGTAGTAAGATCATTTCTTTAAATCCAAATGCTGTTCAATCAATTAAAAGTTTTATTGCTTCTGGTCAAAGCGTGATGTTTACACATGATGTGATGTTTGGAGCAAATAACGTATGGGTAAACGAATTTGGTCCGATTGTTGGGCAAATTCAGCCGCAGACGGATTTAGGAAACGGTGCGCCAAACCGATCAACGAGTACGAAACAAGTAAATAATGGGCTTATGACAAATTACCCATTTGAACTAGATGATAGCATTACGATCGCAACAACGCATAACCAATACTATACGCTCGATTTAGAGGATGAAAATGTAATTGCGTGGTACAACATTGATGGTTCTCCACGTGACGTATATGATAGCTGGAACCATTATTACACATATTCCAAAGGAAATGTCACTTATTCTGGAACAGGTCATACGATTGGTTTCCCAGAAGAAGAACAAAAGCTATTTGTCAATACGATGTATCGTGCGTTTTTTGGATCGAACCATGCACCGCAATTAACGGTTATCTCACCGAAAGAAAACGAAACGATTCCGAGCAATCAGCCAATTGAACTATCATATAAAGTGGAAGATTTAGATTTAGTCGATCGAACGTTTTCTACGAAAGTGTGGATAAACGATCAAGAAGTGTACGCGCAAAACGATGTGCCAAACGGCACAACGATTATTCAATCGCTTCCGCACAATATGCCAAACGGTGGAACAGCGAAAATGAAAATTGAAGCGACCGACGCACGTGGAGCGAAAGTAACGAAAGAATTTCAAGTCGTCATTGAAAAAGTTTCGGCAAACATGGAAGTGAATCGAACGATTTCAAAAACGCTCGCTCCAGTCGATGAATCGATTACGATGCAGTATACAATCACACCGAAACCATTATCGTTATTGACGAATACGCTATTAAAAGTGACAAACATTGCGTTTGAAGAAAAATTACCAGCAGGCATTGAAGTCGTTTCTTTGCCGAGTGGATTTACAAAACAAGGAACAGTAACAGAAGGATATACAATCAAAGGAACGCTACCAGACATTTCATTTGTAAAATCAGGAAAGACGTATATCGCTGAACCACAAACGTTCGCCATTCAAGTGAAGCCGACAAAAAAAGGAACGTTTTCGTTATCGCAAGCAAAACTGACGTACAAAGATATAAATGCACAACTTGTCAACTTATCCTTTAACACTTTGTCGTTTGTTTCCGATTACAAAATTACAGATGTTACGCTACCAAGCACCATTTTCGTGAACCGTGGCGTGCCGAAAAATGCGCGGTTATTGTTAAACATCTTGCCGCAAGAAGCAACGATCGCCTCAGTAGAGTGGAGTGAAAATAGCAACGGACAAATTATTTCTATCGACCGAAATGGTATCATTACCGCAGTAAAAGAAGGAACTGCACAAGTGACAGCAAAAGTAAAAGATATGTTCGGTAACGTAAAAACAACAACGATGACGGTCATCGTACGCATCCCGGTCGAATCGATCACAATCAACGATTTTACTGTTCACGTCGGTGAAACGATCTCGATTCCGATTACCGTATCACCAGCAGATGCGAAAAAAGCAGTCTCTTATTCACTAGGAAATAGTTTGTATGCCGAAATAAATGGAGCAAACGGAACGATTACGGGACTAAAAGAAGGCGTAACGACGTTAACGGTTCAAGCATTTAACAAAAATGACGAACTAATTGAAAAAACGGTTACAGTAACCGTTCAAGCGATCCCAGTAACTGCCGTTGTCGTATCGCCAACAGTTGTGAATATAAATATCGGTGAAACAACTACGCTCACCGCAACAGTTGCACCAAACGATGCAACGTATAAGACAATTACATGGCGATCATCGAATCCGAATATCGCTTCGGTTGATGAAAATGGAAAGGTTACAGGATTGAGTACCGGACAAGTGACGATTACCGCGCAAGCGCATAACGGTGTGATTGGAACAGCCATCGTTCATGTCGGATCACCGTTAACAGGTATTTCGCTTCCAGAAACGTTAGTTGTACAAAAAGGAAAAACGATCAATGTATTACCGTACATTGCACCAATTCCAGCAAATGCGACGACAAAAATTGTGAGCCGTTCATTTACGATCGAAAACAGTTATTATGCTGTTGTTGACGAAAATGGAGAGGTGACTGCGAAACGTCTCGGTGAAACGCCGTTAACGGTAAAATTGATCGATGAAAACGGAAAAACGTGGACGGCATCAACGGTCATTCGTGTCGTTGAACATGCGACAGATCCGACGAAAGGCGGAAATAAAGACGGCTGGTTGTACTAACGAAGGATGTGAACATGTATGAAAAAAGTGATGACGCTATTTGTCATCATCAGCTTGCTAAGCGGATGTTTTTCATCGAAAGAAGAAAAACAGCAACGATTTATACAAGCGATTGAGCAAGGAAACATTCAAGCGGTACGCGACTATATGAAGAAGGAAAAAAATATTAACTTCAAAATAAAAAATGAAACACCGCTTGATGTGGCGATGCGCACCGGGCAGCACGATATTGCAGCACAACTATTAAAAGCTGGAGGAAAGTCGGCTGTTATGCCGCTTCCTCCCCTACATTTCGCACTTGCTTCATCTTTAGCGCAAGGAAATGAAGAAAATATAGAAATCGTAAAACAAATAGTAAATGAACAGACGGTGCGAGAGAAAGATAAAGAAAATAATACTCCCTTGCATATTGCAGCAGGGAGCGGGAATGTTGATCTTGTACAGCTTGTTTGCCAATACAATGTGGACGTCAATGCGGTAAATAAACATGGCGAAACGCCGTTATTGCTTGCGGTGCAAGCGGGAAATGTCGATGTTGTTCGCTTTTTATATGAGCGAGGGGCAAATGTAGAGATCGCAAATGAAGCGGGGGAAACGCCGCTATATAAAGCGGTGGAACGAAACTTTATTGATGTAGCCACATATTTATTAGAAAAAGGTGCCGATGTCAATACAAAAACGAACATTAAGAAAACACCATTAATGGTTGCAGCAGAGTACGGTTATGATGAATTAGTAACACTTTTACTTCGTTACGGTGCCGATGTGCATGTAAAAGATGATACCGGCAACACCGCTCTTTCTCTCGCACAATATTGGAAACATGAAAACATTATAAAGCAACTAAAGGAAAAAGGAGCTAAGTAGCTAGCTCCTTTTCTTTATTGTACGCGTATTTCATCGACAATAACGGCAAGCTGCTTAACAAGCGGTAAACCAAGCCCGCGGTTAATAAACACATCTTTATTATGTTTCACGACAAAACGAGCATATTGTTTTTGTTCTTCTTCTGATGAGATAGGTGTTTGAAATGAAAGATTTGTTCCGGCATCGCTTGTTTCGCCGCGATACGTATTCACAATCAACCCGTTTTCATCTGTGTACGGAATAATGGAGCTGTTTCCTCGCGCAAATAGCCCACCTTCAATATTTATATATGATCCGACAGCATAAATCACGGCATTGCTGTCTGTATAGAAAAATCCTTTTAAGTTTGGCGTTGTTAAGGAAAAATTGTTTGCAAACTCGTTTACACGGGCGATTTCTAACTCTCCTTTAGTCAATAACACAACTTCTTTTCCGTTTAGTCCGCTAATTGTCGTATTGTAAATAGATGTATCTCCATCGACATAAACGGTAGAGTCGAATGCCACTTGTCCTGTAATCGTTAAATCGCCAAGCACAATGATATTTCCTTTTATTTGTAGCGGATTTTCTCCAGCGTTTTCTAATACAAAATCACCGTTTACAATAAGCCATTGCCCATCATTTAACGTTAATGAAGTAACATCGAAATATGGGACGGTACTTGTATCAAGAAAAATGGATTTTCCGCTAGCAATTGCCCCTTCTAACGCAGTTGGTAAATCGATAGAATCATTAACGACAACAGGGACAAACGACGATTTTATTTGTTCGATAAGCTCGGATAATGGCAAAGAAATAAGGCTTTGATATTGCGCTTGCTTGCTTGGGTCGAATCCATCAATGCCAGCCGCTGATAACAGTTTATCCTTTAACGTAAAATCAAAATTGACATCAATAAACTCATCTTGTTCTTTTTGAACGCTTGGTCCTTGCTGTTGAAACGACAGTGAACCTAAGGAAAAATCGTTTATGTTTTTTGTAAACTGTGTGGATATGCTATAACAGCTCTTTGCCCCATTTCCGTGGTCGCACGTATAACGGTTGCCTTCTACAAACAATATACTTTTTTCACTTGTCGTTGGAAACGTTGTCTGTACCGAATAAAGCGTTGAGTTATAAATATAGTTCGCGATGTTCGTAACGTATATATCATTTCCTGCGTATATATTGCCGTCAATATAAGAACCGCCGTTCAATGTCACGTTTTTACGCGAGCCAATCGCATATTTTAAAAAGCTCGGTGCGTTCGTAATAATGACTTCACGTGTGACCGTTTTGTTTCCGTATGGGGCAGAGATACGGAAAACACGTGTAAACAATTTATTGCGGTCAATTCCTTTTGAACTTGTTACATCTTCAATGGTAACATGATGGCGATTGATTAGCTCGCTCAAAAAGCCAGTTTGTGCATTTCCTAAATCAAGATCGAGTTGCAATGGGGTTGATAACGACAACTGTTCAACTTTTACTTTTAACTCGGCGACGGTTTCCTCTACCGCTTTTACAGCGTCATGGAGCGATGTGACATCCTCGACGCGTACTTGTGTAAAATTCGCTTGATATATGCTGACAGATAAAATCGTAAGTCCAATGATAAAAAAGACAGTGACCGTTAACATAACGAGTACGAGACTGTACCCTTTTTCGTTCACCTCTCTCCCCCCCCTTAGAAGCCGAATTGTGATTGCAACGTAAACGGTTCAATATATAACGGATCGTCCGGATTGCGATGGTCGTTATCTTGAACGGATAAGCGAATCGAAATGACGCCGCTTTTACATACGTTTTGTTGCGACCGTACACACGTATAAGTAAGCTTTGATTGGTCTGAAACAATCCGTAAATTTGAAGGTGTGACTTGTTTCCCATTTATAAGTAATGTCTCGTTTGTTTTATCTATCATGACTTGTAACGTTTGACCAGTTTGTTCTTTGTCTTCCACAAGCCCTGTATTTGTATCAATCTCTTTTTTTATTTCATTCACAAATGTTAGTGTATCATCGTTTGATTCGTCTATTTTTAATCCGTCTGGAGCAAGGGCATATAGTTCGTTAAAAATCGTTGTCATCAATATATCAGCTTCGCTTCGTAGCTGATTTTCAATGCCAATCCGTTTATACGCCTTCGTTCCCGCTGTAAATACACCGTATGCAGAAGCGGCAATAATCGATGTGATCGCTAAGCCGACAAGTAGTTCAATAAGCGTAAGTCCACGTTCATTAGCGAATACTTTCATTGGCGATCACTCCTTTTAAGACGATCAGTTCGTTATTTGAACGGACGGTGACATACAAACGAAGTAAATAGTTGCTCACGTCTTCGGCCATCTCTTTTTCTTGTTGGATCGTTTGTTTTAAACGATCAGGAAATTCACTTGGTGGGTTGTTTTTTATTTGTGACCATATCGCTTGATCGTATGGAATTAACCAAGCTTGTACATCTTCCTCATTATATGTCACATTGTTAATTGTTGGTGAAAAAATAGCTTTACATACGTTTTCGTCGGGAAATAACGATGTATTGGAACATGCTGAAGCATCGAAATGGACAAAAGGTGTTTGTTCGGTGATATGATCATCGACATATGCTTTCATCGTTTGAAAGTCAAGTCGCTCCATATAATGAATAACACCCCGAGCGATATTGACAGCAACCGTTTTTGATTGATTATACGCGGTGTATGTCATCGCATTTGTAAAAAACATAAACATGCCGCTCACAACAAAAGATAAAATAACAATCGATAATAGTACTTCAATTAACGTAAAAGCACGTTTGTCATAAAAAATATTCATTTTCTTTTGACACATTTTCCTTCCCCTTCTTTTAAAATACATAACTTTATTATACAATATGTTAGAGTTAAGTGTTGTATCATGTTGAATGGGGGGAGCGATTTGCCGTATTTATTTTTCGTGATCTTTTTTCTCATATTAATCCCCATCTATACTCGGTTGCCTTTTGGATGGACAAAAAAAGGGATTGCACTTTTATTAACGGTCGCTTGTTTATTAAGCGTTTTTGGCATGATTGCGATCGAGCAATTTCCGCTTTGGCAAGCCGCATTATTTCTTTTTCTTTTAGTTGTTACAAGCACATATTTACTTGAACAAAAGCTCGGTCACTTATTTTATGCGCGCATATATGAACATGATTTAATTGTTGAAGGCGACGAAAAAGACGAGCGAAAAGACGAACTACCGTCTGCTATAGAAGAGGTGGTCGAGCAACAAAATGAGAAGATTCGACAAGAAGAAACCGAAAACATCGATGAGGAATGGTTTCAAAGGGAATGGCCTGAAGAAATTGAACAACAAGCCTCTATTGAACCGCTCCGTGAAAATGACTTTGATCATATGATTGAGCCGATAGAAAGTGTAGATGACGTCATTGAGCCGTTACATATGGTAGACAGTGACGATACAAGTGTAAACGAAACAACCGAAGACGTGGCAGAACAACAGTGGCTTGATTTGCTCAGTGAAGAAAATATGGAGATTATACATGATCAAAATGAAATGAAGGAAGAAAAAGATAGTCAGCTACTCGACATCGAAACGATTGCTGTCGTCGAAGAAACGAGCGAGCATGTGAGCGATGAATGGTATAACATCGAGCCGATTGTAGAAAACGATGATATACATACGGAAGCGAGTGCTGATATGGTAGAAGAACAAGAAAGTATTCAAAGCGTTGAGGAAGCAGTAGAGCAAGTGAGCGAAGAAGAACAAGGAACGGCCGATGATGAATTTGTAACAGTAGAAGAAAACAATGAAGAGGTGCATATGCTCCCGAGACCGTTCATGAAAAATTTACTTGCTTCTTTATACGCGATGCGTCCATTGTTGTCGGACGAACAATATGAACAGCTTATTCATAAACATTTACATCCTCGCTTACACGAACAAGATTATTACACATTTGCGAATATTTTAATGGAGCATTATATTGCTTCAAAGCAACATGAAAAATTATATCACGTTGCGAAACAGCTGTATGAGCAATATGATGGTTACCCAATTATTCAACAACAATTAGCACATATGATACATTATGCTGAACAAAAAATGGGGTGGAAAAAATGAAAAGTAGCGCACAAGTTATCGGTCTTCCAGTCATTAGTATTCAAAACGGAGTACAACTCGGACAAGTAAAGTCTCTTGTGGTAAATCCAGAAAAAGGAACGATTGATTTTCTAATCGTTGATCAAGAAAATTGGGAAATTAGTATGAAAGCGATTCCGTTTCGACATGTGATCGGAATTGGGGAATTTGCCGTAACAGTTGAAGAAGAGCGAGCTGTCCTTGATTTAAACGTCATTCCGATTGCGAATGAGCTTGTTAATAAAAAAATTACGATTAAACAAGCGAAAGTTATGACAAGAAAAGGACAATTGCTTGGGGAAGCAACGGAATTTTATATGGACGAAGAAACAGGACACATCACAGGAATCGAAGTGCAAATTGGAAACGAGTTGCGCATCGTTCGCGCTGATCATGTCATTACGTATGGAAAAGATTTGTTGATTGTTCATGAAGATGCACAACAGACGCTCGTTTCAAACGTTGATGAGTTAGTGACATTAAAAGGGACACAAGTGGAACCTCTTATCGAACAAATCGTCCCAAAAACAGTTGATAACGAACTTGATGAACTGCGTCAAAAACAAATCGATATGTTAAAAGGAAAACGAGTATTAAAAGATATTGTTGATGTCAATGGTCAAGTGCTCATTTCAAAAGATACAATTTTAACGAAAGAACATATTATTCGCGCACAAGAAGAAGGGCCAGATGTTGTGATCGAGCTATCGATGAATGTCGAGTAAGGAGGCGTATGTCATGCGCCAAACCGTTTCGCTAAAGTTGTTTTTTACGTTGCTTTTGACCGTTTCATATTTACTGACAACTACAAAAGTGGCAACATGGGCGTACGAGTCGTTTATCAGTCATGACACATTTGCTGAAGGAACGATGATCGGTCCTGTTGATTTATCGAATCGTTCACGGGAAGAAGCGTATGAACGAATGAATGAAAAAGTGACTGAGTGGAAGCAATCCGCAACGATCAAACTCGTACTAGAGAAAAAAGAAGCCACGGTACAAACGGATTATTTTTCATTTCATATCGAGGAGAGCATGAAACAGGCGGTAAGCGGAAAGCGCACCCCTCTCCTCGTTTCTGTTGATGGACAAGCGTTGGAAGAAGCCATTTCTTCTATTGGTGCATCAAGTGATTGGATTGATGTGGAGAAGGTAAAAAATCAATTAGAACAAACAGCGGCTTCGCTTACATCTGCTCAACTATCGCTTCAGCAATACGTTCGGGAGGATATGCAACAAGAAACGGTTTTATCGCAAGCCACGATTCCATTGCATGAAGAGCTTCGTGCAATATCGCAAACAACAATGACAATCGAGCCAAAGCAAGTATTTTCTGTTTTGGACTTTTTCAAAAAACAAGGTTTAGGTATATCTAAAGAAGCGATGACGCTATTTGCATCTGCACTATATGAAGCGATAATACCGACAAATTTTGAAATTGTTGAACGGCATACGAGCGCTGTATTGCCAAACGGAGTGAAAGCAGGATTTGAAGCGGCTGTTGAACAAAATAAAAAGGACTTTATTTTTTTTAATCCAAACGATCGAGCGTACACGTTCGAATGGAAAATGGAAGGCGATCGAATGCAAGTGACTTTGATCGGTCCACCTTTTATTTATCAATACGCGCTAAAAACAGACCCGATCGAGTATTATGATCCGAAAACGATTGTGCAATATAGTGCATTGTTGAAGCCGAATGAAAAGCGAATAAAAGAAGAAGGAAAAAAAGGGATGCTTATTCGTTTGTATAAAGAAGTGTACGATCGAAACCGCACATTAGTCGAAACGGTGCTCGTTTCGGAAGATTTTTATCCGCCTGTTCATCGCGTTGAATTGCGCGGATTACAAGCGGGAGCTAATAACGGAGCGAGTGAAATGCTACCCCCAAGTGACACACCTTCAGAGCAGCCACCACAACAAGATGACATATGGGGAAATGAAAACGAGCAAATCAAAGGAAATGAGGATGAGACCTCATGAAAAAGCAAGAGCGAAAACGATTAGGTGATTTGTTAATTGAAGCAGGGCTCATTACGAAAGAACAGCTTGAAGAAACGTTAAAAGAAAAAGCCCCTGGGCAAAAATTAGGCGATGCGTTGTTGCAACGTGGCTATATTACAGAACAACAATTAATCGAAGTATTAGAGTTTCAACTCGGTATTCCACATGTCAGCTTATATCGTTATCCAATTGATCCGAAATTAATGAACCTTGTGCCGAAAGAATTTGCGAAACGAAATATGCTTATTCCTTTAAAGCAAGAAGGAGATCGTTTATTTGTTGCGATGGCAGATCCGATGGATTTTTTTGCGATCGATGATTTGCGCCTGTCGACAGGTTTTCATATCGAAGTGGCGATTGCCTCAAAGGACGATATTTTACGAGCCATTAATAAGTATTATGATATTGACGACACGGTTGAAGAGTTTTTAAACATCGCTCCTCAACAAGAGGTGCGTGAGCAAGAGAAGCTTGTTGAAGATGACTCGCCGATCGTAAAGCTTGTCAATCAAATTTTACAAATGGCAGTTGAACAGCGAGCTAGTGATATTCATATTGACCCACATGAGACGAAAGTCGTTATTCGTTATCGCATTGACGGAATTTTACGGACGGAGCGAGCGTTGCCAAAACATATGCAAGGAATGTTAACGGCGCGCATTAAAATTTTAGCGAATATGGACATTACAGAACACCGTGTTCCGCAAGATGGACGTATTAAAATGAACATCGATTTTCATCCGATTGATTTGCGCGTATCGACGTTACCGACGATTTACGGCGAAAAAATCGTTATGCGCGTGCTTGATTTAGGAGCAGCGTTAAATGATTTAAATAAGCTCGGTTTTAATAAAATAAACTTACAGCGATTTATTCAACTCATTGAACAACCAACAGGCATCGTGTTAATTACAGGACCGACTGGTTCGGGAAAATCGTCGACACTTTATGCCGCGTTAAATCGATTGAACGGCGAACATGTGAATATTATTACAATTGAAGACCCTGTCGAATATCAGCTTGAAGGGGTGAACCAAATCCAAGTTAATCCAAACGTCGGAATGACGTTTGCAGAAGGATTGCGTTCCATTTTGCGACAAGACCCAAACATTATTATGGTTGGGGAAATTCGTGACCGTGAAACAGCGGAAGTAGCGATTCGTGCGTCTTTAACAGGGCATCTTGTGTTAAGTACGTTACATACGAACGACGCATTAAGCACGGTCGCGCGTTTAATTGATATGGGCGTCGAGCCGTTTTTAGTTGCGACATCGCTTTCAGGAGTCGTTTCCCAACGTCTCGTGCGCCGCGTTTGTCGCGATTGTCAAGAAGAACACGAACCGACAAAGCGGGAAATCGATATTTTTGCACGTCGTGGTTTGAAAATTGAAAAAGTGATGCGTGGTCGCGGTTGTCCAACGTGTAATATGACTGGATATAAAGGGCGTATCGCGCTACATGAATTAATGGTTATGTCTGATGATATGCGAAAAGTGATTTTAAACGGTGAACCGCTTTCGAAATTGCGTGAAATTGCGATCAAAAATAAAATGATTTTTTTAATTGATGATGGGCTATTAAAAGTCAAACAAGGGCTGACGACAACAGAAGAAGTGTTGCGTGTAAGCATTTTATAAGGTGATGAAGATGAAACAAAAAGTAGATGCGATGTTGCGTGCTGCATTTGAATTAAAAGCATCTGATATTCATTTAACGGTCGGTATTCCTCCGATTTTTCGCGTGAACGGAGATTTGAAACGATATGGGCAAGATGTATTGTCGCCAACCGATACAGAACAAATGGCAAAAGCGATCGTTCCAGAGCATATGTGGACGCGCTTTGAAACAGACGGCGAATTAGATTTGTCATATAGTCTTTCAGGCGTGTCACGCTTTCGTGTCAACGTGTTTAAACAACGTGGTTGCATATCGCTTGCTATTCGTATCGTGCCGACAAAAATTCCATCGCTTGAAGAATTGCAACTACCAGATGTATTAAAAAAGATGGTCACAAAACCTCAAGGCCTCATTCTCGTGACAGGACCGACGGGGAGCGGAAAATCGACAACGTTAGCTGCGATGATTGATTATATGAATAAAACGATGCGCAAACATATTATTACGCTTGAAGATCCGATTGAATACGTGCATAAACACGGGGGATGTGTCATTGATCAGCGCGAAGTTGGAACAGATACAAACAATTTCGCAAACGGTTTGCGGGCGGCGCTTCGTCAAGATCCGGACGTCATTTTAGTTGGTGAAATGCGCGATTTAGAAACGATTCAAACGGCAATTACCGCCGCAGAAACAGGACATCTTGTTTTCGGGACGCTTCATACGTCAAGTGCCCCTGCGACGATTGACCGAATTATTGATGTATTTCAACCAGAACAACAGGCACAAATTCGCATTCAGTTGGCGACAGTTTTAGTTGCGATTATTTCACAACGACTATTTCCGCGCGCGCAAAAAAATGGAAGAATTGCAGCGACCGAGATTTTAATTAACAATGCAGCCGTTGCGAATTTAATTCGCAACGGGAAAATTCATCAAATTCCGAGCGTTATGCAAACGAATCGCGCGCTTGGCATGCATACACTTGAGGCAAACATTAAAGAGCTTGTTCAACAAGGACTGATTGCAAGAGAAACGGTTGAGCCGTACTTGCAGGAAGGATGATGACAAATGGCGCAATTTCGCTATGAAGCGCGTGATATGCGCGGACGAGTAAAAAAAGGGACGATTGTTGCTTCGTCACGTCGCGATGTGATGATGAAACTTCGTGAACAACGGTTGAAAGTGATCGACGTACGCGAAGTGCCACAAACGTTATTAACGAAAGAAATTACATTCGGTAACCCCGTCAAACTGCAACATTTCGTTATTTATTTACGTCAATTTGCGACGCTTTTAAAAGCGGGAGTGACGATTGTAGATGCTACGCGCATTTTAGCGGAACAAACGGAAAGTAAAGCGTTAAAAAAAGCGCTTGTTCACATTGAGGAACAATTAAGAAGCGGTCAACCGCTATCTACAGCAATGACTGATCATCCGAACATTTTTCCACCGCTCGTCATCAATATGATTCGCGCAGGGGAAGCGAGCGGAAGTATGGATGAAACGCTTGAGAGGCTTGCTGATCATTTTGAAAAAGTGCATCGAACGCGACAAAAAATTGTTTCCGCTTTGGCTTATCCTGTTGTTGTTGGCATCATTGCGGTCATCGTCGTCATCTTTTTGCTCGTTCAAGTCGTTCCGACATTCGTTTCGATGTTTGCTGATTTCGGTGCTGATTTGCCAGCGATTACGAAGTTTGTGCTACGTGCAAGTGAAGTGATGCAAACGTATTGGTGGGGCGTCATTTTACTTATGTTGATCATGTACGGCTTACTTCTATTGTTAAAAAAGCAAAAAAAGACGAAATATTATTTAGATGTGATCGTATTACGTATGCCGATTTTTGGCAGCATGATGCAAAAAGCGGTGCTTGCTCGTATGACGCGCACATTAAGTTCCCTTTTTTCAAGCGCTGTCCCGATTTTACAGGCGCTTGCGATCGTTGAAGCAGTCGTTGAAAATGAAGTCGTCGCTCGCGTCATTCGCACATCGCGTGATGCACTTGAGCGGGGGGAATCATTGACGGAACCGATGAAACGACATTGGGCGTTTCCACCGCTCGTGACGCAAATGATTGCGATCGGAGAGCAAACGGGTTCACTTGATGCGATGCTTGCAAAAGTTGCCGATTTTTACGAAGCAGAAGTTGAAGCGGCGACCGATCGACTAAAATCGTTAATTGAACCGCTCATGATCGTATTGCTCGCTAGCGTCGTCGGGACAATCGTCACATCCATTTTAGTCCCAATGTTTGATATATTTAATCATATTCAACAATAAAACTAGTACTTTTCAACTAGATAGTTTATCGTGTAAAATGATAAAAGAAAACAAAAAAATGCAAAGGAGAGGAATTATGTTAAAACGATTTATTCGTAACGAAAAAGGTTTAACGTTAATTGAATTGCTGGCAGTTATCGTTATTTTAGGAATTATCGCTGCCATCGCGATTCCGAGTATTGGGGGATTAATTGACAACTCGAAAAAAGATGCTCATGTAGCAAACGCACAACAAATGATTAACGCAGCAAAAATTGCTGTAACGGCGGATAAAGATTTAATTCCAGCTGATGGTAAATATACAGTTCTTCCACTTGCTTATTTAGAAAACGAGGGCTATTTAGAGACAGTAAAAGATCCAGACGGGGATACTGCAACATATACAAAAGGACCTAGTTCATATGATGGCAAACCAATTACCGGCCAATCTGATGATCCAAAAGCAGCATATTCCTATGTACTTATAAAAAATGAAGACACAAAATTAAAATATTATGTGAAACTAATTAATAGCTCACGTGGTGTATTTGGAACAGGTGGAGCTGCTGTAGAAGAAAAAGACTTAAAACGTGATGCAGTAAACAAAATTCAGCAGCAATCATAATGATTAAGATAGATAAACAAATTTAAATTTACAATTAGAGTGATCGCATATGTTGTTTTTTATTTCCTTCCTCCTCGGTCTTCTTCTCGGTTCTTTTTATAACGTTGTCGGGTTAAGGGTGCCGAAAGGGGAGTCGATTGTTGCGCCGCGTTCGCATTGTCCGCATTGTAAGCGAACGTTAACGGCGTTTGAATTAATTCCGGTTGTTTCGTATGTGTTACAAAAAGGGAAATGTCGCGCATGTTCGGCGCGCATTTCCTTTGTTTATCCGTTCATTGAGCTGTCCACGGCGATATTGTTTGCGCTCGCCCCGCTTTTTGTCGGTTGGTCGGCGGAAGTAGCCGTTAGTTGGACGCTCATTTCTTTATTCGTTATTATTTTCGTTTCTGATGTGCATTATATGATTATTCCAAACCGTGTTTTATTATTTTTCGCCCCGCTTCTTCTTATTGAGCGTCTATGGTTTGCGCCGCTTACTCCGTGGTGGGATAGTTTGCTTGGAAGTGCTATCGGATTTATGACGTTATTTCTTATTGCGCTCGTGAGTAAAGGTGGCATGGGCGGTGGAGATATTAAACTGTTTGCCGTGATCGGTTTGGCGCTTGGGGTCAAACTGACGATTTTAGCGTTTTTTTTATCGACGCTCATCGGGACAATATTCGGGCTTGTCGGCATGGCGATGGGGCGTGTGAAGCGTGGTGAACCGATACCGTTTGGACCGGCCATTGTCGTTGGTACACTTGTCGCTTATTTTTTTGGTGAAACGATCATCGATGCGTATGTTAAGGTTATGATGTAAGGAGAACAAACTATGCGGTTTTTTTCGATGAAAAATAAAGTAGGCAACATCGTCATAAAAGATCATGTCATTCGCTACGTAGAACTTAAACAAAAGCAACCGCTTGTTTTGCATACGTGCGAGGAATGGCCACTTCCAGAAGGAGTTGTGCGCGATGGGAAAATTGTCGATGAAGAACAGCTTACTCATATTATGGAGCAATGTGTCGATATGTGGAAAATGAAGCATCGTCGTATTCGTTTTCTCGTTCCTGATCCGCTCATTGTCATTCGTAAAATCCCATTGCCGACAGAAATCGAATATGATGATATACGTAGCTATTTATTTATGGAAATCGGGGCGACCATTCCACTTCCGTTTGACGATGCGGTATTCGATTATGCGGTGCTTGAAAAAACGAAAGAAGCGCTTCACGTTTTACTGTTTGCGGCGCCAGAAGCAAGTGTCATGCAATATGCCGAGTTGTTTGAGGCGGTGAAATTAAAACCGATTGTCGCAGATATTTCCCCGCTTAGTTTATATCGTTTGTTTTACAATTTTCATTTAGCGAATGACGTCGATCACTTTTTATTCGTTCAATTTGATTTATCATCGTTAAACGTCAGTGTCTTTCATCAGCACCGTCCAATATTCACGCGTCAGTTAGCGTTTGATTCACAATGGACATATTGGGAAAAAACGAATGAAGGATGGAAATGGTTAAAAGAAGGTGAACCAGAGCGACAGCTTGAAGACGTATATAAAGAGCTCGAGCGTGTGATGAGCTTTTATCGTTTTTCGCTGCAAAAAGGCGAGGCGCAAATTACACGCATCGTTATGACTGGCGATCATCCACTCGTTCAGACGTTCTCTCATTTGTTACAAGAGCGTCTTGATGTCACTGTTGAAACGTTAACGTTGCCACTTCCGATCGACCCTGCTTACTACTTACCAATCGGACTCGGATTAAAAGAGGGTAATGGACATGTTAGTAGAAATTAATTTACTGCCAAAACGTGAACGGAAATCTCAAATTATCCCAATGATATCGATTGTGGTAGCTGTTTTATTGATCGTTGGCGCGACAACCTTTTATTTCATCGTTCAGCGTATGGAACAGCAAATTGCGCAATTGAAAACAGAGCTCGATCAAACGAAAGCGCTTCGTATCGCTGAAGAAGAAAAACAAAAAACAGCCTCGAATGCTTCCGTCGGCGCACAGTTACAAGAAGCGATTCAATGGGCAGAACAATACCCTGTTCATACGGTCGCGTTTTTACATGAATTGATTGAGCGATTGCCAGAGCGCGGCTTTTTAATGAGCGTTTCGTACGCCCGTGATGGTGCCATTCAACTAACGGCCCAATTTGATACAACACGTGAAAGCGCCGCCTATTTACAAGCATTAAAAGAAGCATCGTTTATCGCTGACGTAAAACTAACGAGTTTAACAGCAGTAGAAGGGAAGGCGGAAGAAGAAGGAACAATGCCGCGATATATTGGACAGTTTTCGCTTCAGTTAAATATGGAGGAATGGAAGAAACAGCAACAAGGAGGGGAAACATGAGAAAAACTTTAGTCATTAGCCTCTCTCTTTTGTTGCTTACATTACTGTCACTTGTGCTTTATATGTATATATATAAGCCGCTCGATGACCGCAGAGAGCAAATTAAAACGGAACTACAAACCGAAAAAAAGTTGTTACAAACGTTGCAAGCGAAACAAACGCCAGACGAATTGCGCGTGAGCATCGTAGAATTGCAAAAGCGCGTTCCTGTTCAACCGTTTGTCGAGCAGTTTTTATTAAATATAGAAAAAGCAGAAGTTGTATCCAAGAGTGAAGTATTGTCGCTTACTTTTCAAGAAGGGGAAAACGTGGAAGGACCGCCAACACCCATTCAAAAATTGACAGTTAATCTATCTGTTCGTTCTCCTTCTTATTTTGCACTTGAACAGTTTATCGACACGTTGGAGCGGTCAAAGCGTATCGTTTCCGTTGATTCGCTATCGTTCACCGGATATGAAGAATGGACGACGGTTATGGATGAAGTACCAGCATTGTCTTATTCCTTGACTGTATCAACATTTTATGCACCAGAATTGCGCCAATGGATTGAGCAATTGCCACCACTTGATTTACCGCAACCGAGCGAAAAGCGCAATCCGTTTCCTTCACTAACGGAACAATAAAGGGGGCGGTCGAATGCAAGATGAACGGGGAATGACGTTAATCGAACTGTTAGCTGTCATCGTCATTTTAAGCATTTTAGTCATGATTGCGACTGTCTCTGTCGTTGAGATCATTAAAAAATCGCGCGATCGGGCGTTTGTTGCAACAGCGTATACGCTCTATGAAGCAGCACGGCTTCACGTTGGTGCGCAAAAAGTAGAGTTTTTAACGCCAAATGAAAGCGAGATATTGACGTATGAACAATTAGTCGCTGATGGGGTTCTCGAAGGAATTATCGATCCATACACATCGAAACGTTTGCCGCCAAATGATGATTCATACGTCATTGTGACAAAACAAAGTGACGGTACGATCACATATGCCGTTTGTTTAAAAGGGGAAACGAAGCAAATTTGTAAAGAAAACGGCGTGCCTGTCGATCAATTGTCTGTCAATGATATTCAAGACAAGTAGTGCGAAATTTGACGAAAACCTTCCGCAACGAGACGACAAATGTCTCGTTTTTTTTTTCTTTTTTTATGTTACGATGGGCGAAGAATGACAGCGGGAGGGAAAAAAATGGACAAGCCAGCGAAAAAAGCGATCGTGATTAAAGTGAACGGAAAAGAACAGCCATACACGACAGTAACAAATACGTTGCCCCAATGGTCGAGTGAAGAACATGATAAACAAAACGAAACACAGGACGAGCTTACACCATTTGAAACGGGTAAACGATATACAAAACGATCCCCTTGGCGCTCGTTTATGTTGGCGGTTGTTTTAGCAGTCGTTCTTGGGACAAGCTTCGGTTTCCTTGTGTTAACAATCATTCCGACAACTGAAAATAAATCGGCATCGACAGCGACGTTGGAACAAGAACAAAAAGAAGAAACATCGATCGCGCAACGAACGGAAACGGTTTTTGTCATTCAAGGTGGAGTGTTTCAAGATGAAAAAGCAGCGAATGTATATGTACAAAAAATAAAGGCACAACAACGTCCGAGTGTAATGATTGGAAAACAGCCTGTTTATGTATTTTTAGGCATGGCATTGACAAAAGAGGAGGCAAAGCAAATCGCAAGTTTATACGAATCGCTCGGTATTGACACATATGTGAAATCATGGAATGTATCCATCGACGAAAAAGAAAGCGAACCTTTTGTGATGGTCGTGTCCGTCATTAGTCGATTATTAAATGGACAGCAACTTCAAAATGAACAGTGGCAACAATTGCAGTCGTATTCGCCTCATAATGAACAAATGAAAAAAGCATATGAAGCACTTTTCGCTTTTCGTCAGTCCAACGACGAAAAACAATTATGGGAAGCACAACAACATATGTTGCATGTTTTACATTAAGAAGCGGGCAGCTTCTTTTTTTTGTCGAACCGTTGTATATTGTGTATAAATTTGGTACGATACAAGTGTATCTTCCTTGAAACAAACGCTCATGACAGAAAGGTGATGACGATGCAACTTGTGTTAGCTTCTAGTTCTCCTCGTCGAAAACAACTTCTCCATATGCTTGGACTTCCGTTTGACATCCTCGTCAGCGATGTCGATGAATCGTTTGATGCAAAGTTATCCCCAAGTGAAATTGTACAACAGCTCGCATATAAAAAAGCAAATGCGGTATGGCAACAAGCAAGCGATGCGTGCGTCATCGGTGCAGATACGATTGTCGTATGTGAAGGAGAAGTGCTTGGAAAGCCAGTAAGCGAACAAGACGCTTTTCGCATGTTAAAACGTTTATCTGGAACGACACATGAAGTGTGGACAGGGGTAGCGATTTGTACCGCAAACGAGTGCGTGACGTTTGCTGAAAAGACGGACGTGACGTTTTGGCCGCTTTCAGACGATGACATTTGGGCATATATTGCAACGAAAGAGCCGCTTGATAAAGCAGGGGCATATGGCATTCAACAACGTGGAGCGCTTTTTGTTCAAAAAATCGATGGCGATTATTTTTCTGTTGTTGGTTTGCCGATCGCTAAACTTGCTCGCGAATTAAAAAAATTCGGATTTTGTCCATTTCGTTAAAAAAAGGTTAAAATAGAGGGGGGAACGTATGCTTATTCGTCATGTTCCGCCCGATGAACGCCCGCGTGAACGCTTGCTTTCCGAAGGACCGCAAAGCTTATCAAATCAAGAATTGTTAGCCATTTTGCTTCGCACGGGGACGAAACAATATTCTGTTCTCACACTTGCACAACATTTACTCACCCATTTTGAAGGACTCCGCCAACTAAAAGATGCAACGATTGAAGAAATGACAAGCATTAAAGGAATCGGAAAAACAAAAGCGATTCAAATTATTGCAGCGCTTGAACTCGGTCGGCGTGTGCATCAACTTCAATATGACGATCGTTACGTCATTCGCTCGCCAGAAGACGGTGCACGATACGTCATGGAAGATATGCGTTTTTTAAGTCAAGAACATTTCGTTGTGTTATATTTAAATACGAAAAACCAAGTGATGCATAAAAAAACAGTATTTATTGGCAGTTTAAATGCATCAATTGTTCATCCACGCGAAGTGTATAAAGAGGCGATAAAACGTTCGGCAGCGTCGATTATTTGCATTCATAATCATCCGTCGGGGGACCCGACACCGAGCCGTGAAGATATTGAAGTGACGCGCAGGCTCGTGGAATGTGGTCGTCTCGTTGGCATTGAGCTGCTCGATCATTTAATTATTGGCGACAAAACATATGTAAGCTTAAAAGAAAAAGGATATGTGTAAATCGTTCTCTTTTCGTTGTAATTGCGTTATAATAAGTGTCATGAGTTTTTGAAAGCATTTTGTTTCAGAAAGGAAGATACGAATATGTTTGGCATTGGATCAAGAGATCTCGGAATAGATTTAGGTACTGCAAATACGCTTGTATACGTCAAAGGAAAAGGCATTGTTTTGCGCGAGCCTTCTGTTGTCGCGCTCCAAAAAGATACGAAGCAAATTGTGGCGGTTGGAAATGAAGCAAAGCAAATGATCGGACGTACACCAGGAAATGTTGTCGCACTCCGCCCGATGAAAGACGGAGTTATTGCCGATTATGAAACGACAGCCATTATGATGAAGTACTACATTAAGCAAGCGACAAAAAATAGCGGCCTGTTTGCTGGGAAGCCGTACGTCATGGTATGCGTACCATCAGGAATTACAGCGGTAGAGGAGCGCGCGGTCATCGATGCGACGAGACAAGCAGGGGCTCGTGATGCATATACGATCGAAGAGCCATTTGCGGCGGCGATCGGAGCAAACTTGCCTGTATGGGAGCCAACAGGAAGTATGGTCGTTGACATCGGGGGTGGCACAACGGAAGTCGCTGTCATTTCTTTAGGTGGGATTGTAACGAGCCAATCCATTCGTGTTGCTGGTGATGAAATGGATGAGGCAATTATCCAGTATATTCGCAAGACGTACAATTTAATGATCGGGGAGCGCACGGCAGAAGCAATTAAAGTTGAAATTGGTTCCGCAGGAAATCCAGAAGGAATCGGAAGCATGGAAATTCGCGGTCGCGACTTATTAACAGGGTTGCCAAAAACGATTGAAATTCATGCGGAAGAAATTGCAGAGGCTTTGCGTGATACCGTATATGCGATTGTTGATTCCGTAAAAAATACGCTAGAAAAAACGCCGCCAGAGCTTGCAGCCGATATTATGGATCGCGGCATCGTGTTAACAGGTGGAGGAGCTTTGTTACGGAACTTAGATAAAGTCATTAGCCAAGAAACGAACATGCCGGTCATTATTGCCGAAAACCCGCTCGATTGCGTTGCGATCGGTACAGGAAAAGCGCTTGATCATATTCACTTATTTAAAAATAAAGCGCGAGACCATCGCTAATACGTAAGAAGGTGTTTTTATGCCGAAGTTTTTCTTAAATAAACGGCTCATCATATTGCTTGTCAGTATCATGGTTCTCGTCGCCTTGATCGGTTTTTCATTGAAAGAGCGAAACGAATTAAGTTGGATGGAAAAGTTTGTGAAAGACACTGTTGTTTTTATGCAATCGATCGTGCATAAGCCCGCACAGTTTGTTGCGGGCTTCTTTGAAAATGTGAATGATTTGCGCCATACATACGAAGAAAACAAGCGTTTAAAAGAGCATTTAGAGCAATACGTTCTTTTGCAATCGGAAGTGGAATCGCTAAAAAAAGAAAACGAACGTTTGCGTGAACTTTTGAATAAAAAAGAAAGTTTACGTGACTTTGTTGCCATTCAAGCGACAGTCATTGGGCGCAATCCAGAGCGTTGGGAAGAGACGTTAATTGTCAATAAAGGGTCACAGCACGGTGTGGAAAAAAATATGGCGGTCATTACGCCACAAGGACTAATCGGAAAAGTGCGGAGCGTATCGCCATTTAGCGCCACGGTGCAACTGCTAAGCGCAAAAGATCGGCAAAATCGCATTTCCGCATTTATTCAAGGAGATGAAAACGTATTCGGTTTAATAGAAGGATACGATGAAGAGCGAGAGACGTTGCTGCTTAAACGCATTCCGTATGACGCGAAAATCGAGAAAGGGCAGCGTGTCTTTACATCAGGACTTGGCGGGATTTTTCCAAAAGGATTGTTTATCGGAGAAGTGGAAGAAGTCGTTGCGGATGAGTACGGGCTTACACAAATTGCCTATATCAAGCCAGCAGCGAATTTTTATGACATCGATGATGTGATTATTGTGAAACGGAAAATTGAAATGTCGCCAGAGGAGGAAGGACAATGAACCGTTTGTTTCTTCCTTTCCTTGTGACCGTGATGTTTTTATTTGAAAGCATTATTGTTCAATTGTTTTCACAGCCATTATTTGATGTTTATTTACTTGTTCCGCGTATGTTGCTCGTTTTTATCGTGTTTATTACGATTTTTATTGGACAAACAGAAGGAATGATGTACGGATTCATCTTCGGGCTATTATACGATGTAGCATATACGGAACTATTAGGTGCTTATGCCTTTGCCTTTTCGCTCATCGCCTATTTAATCGCAAAAGCGATGAACATTTTTCATAAAAATGCATGGACGGCTTCTTTTTTTGCCATTGTGGCGATTGCATGTGTCGAATGGTACGCATACGCCATCCAACTTGTTATTGGTGGAACGACCATGTCTGTTCAAACGTTTTTACAAGCACGTTTTTTGCCAACGTTGTTTATTCATACAGTAATCATTTTGGTCGCCGCCTATCCGCTAAAGCAAACGTTGTTAAAGTGGCATGAGAAACAGGACGAATCGTCGCCAGTGTGAAGGAATACAAAAAAAATGCGGAGAAATATTCATTGAGGTGAAAGTCGTGGCTGGCAAGGAGAAAAGAGCATATGTGTCGATGAAAGGAACGAAAGAAGGACTGACGTTGTATCTCGACGATACGTGCGCCTATGACGAATTATTAAAACAAGTGGATGAGTTGTTGATGACGACAACTCGCGATGAAGAAGGTCCGTTTGTTGCGGTGCATGTACATGTGGGAAACAGATATTTGACGCGTGAGCAAGAAGAGCGATTGCGCGATGTGATTCGAATGAAAAAAAACTTAATCGTTCACTCGATTGTAAGCAACGTGATGACGAAACAAGAGGCGTTAGAATGGAAGAAGAAAAATGAAATTGTATCTGTTGCGAAAATTATTCGTTCTGGGCAAGTGCTACATGTCGATGGAGATTTACTGTTAATAGGTGATGTGAATCCTGGCGGAACTGTCATTGCCACAGGAAACATTTTTGTATTAGGGGCGTTACGTGGCATTGCTCATGCGGGATATGATGGGAATCGTCAAGCGATCATTGCTGCGTCAGTTATGAAGCCGACACAGTTGCGCATTAGCGATGTGATGAATCGAGCACCAGATTATCGTGCCGACGAAGGAAATGAAATGGAGTGCGCTTATATTGATGAACACGATCAAATTGTTGTCGATCGGTTGCAACTATTGATGCATTTACGACCGAATTTAACCCGATTAGAAAGGAGCATTTGACAGTGGGAGAAGCGATTGTTATTACTTCTGGTAAAGGCGGCGTTGGCAAAACAACAACGACGGCAAATCTCGGAACGGCGCTTGCGCTTTTAGGAAAGCGTGTCTGTCTCGTTGATACTGACATCGGTTTGCGCAATCTTGATGTCATTATGGGATTGGAAAATCGCATCATTTACGATCTTGTCGATGTTGTTGAAGGACGTTGCACCGTTCAAAAAGCGCTTGTGAAAGATAAGCGATTTGAAGATCGTTTATATTTGTTGCCAGCTGCTCAAACGAGCGACAAATCTGCTGTGACGCCGGAACAAATGAAACAGCTCATTGACGATTTAAGACAAGATTACGATTATATTTTAATTGATTGTCCTGCAGGTATTGAACAAGGATATAAAAATGCTGTCGCGGGAGCGGATGAAGCGATTGTTGTGACAACCCCAGACATTTCAGCGGTTCGCGATGCCGACCGAATTATCGGTTTGCTTGAAAAAGAAGAGCATATGAGACGACCACGTTTAATTATTAACCGCATTCGTAGTCATATGTTGAAAAATCATGATATGTTAGATATTGATGAAATTGTCATGCACTTATCGATTGATTTACTCGGTATTATTGTCGATGATGAACATGTGATTAAAGCATCAAACAATGGTGAACCAATCGTTCTCGATCCGAATAGTAAAGCATCGCTAGCGTATCGCAACATCGCCCGTCGCCTTCTCGGTGAATCGGTGCCGCTTATGTCGCTTGATGATGAAGAACAAAAAGGCTTTTTCTCGAAAATTAAAAAACTGTTTAGCGCTCGTTAGCACTTCCATTTGGAGGTGCTTTTTTCATTCATATCTTCTCTATTTCCCAAATACATATAATACAAATCGGACGAGAGGGGTGGGAGTGTGAGCGATCGAATTGAACATATTCGAAAACGAATGGCCAAGCGAAAAAAGCAACGCGAACGCTACGTTCAAACGATGTTGACGAATTGGAGCGAAGATGAAAAATACGGAAATCCGACCGTTGTGACGTATGACGGCGATCGGGAGCCGCCGCTGTTTCGTAAAGATATATTTTTATTGAAAAGTTTTTTGGCGGCGATGTTATTTTTTAGCGTTGCCATTTTGTTTCAATATGATTCTCCGAAAATGGAAGAAGCACGCACATTCGTCAAACAAGTGATGGAAGAAGATTTTCAATTTGCGACCGTTGCGCAATGGTATGAAAACACATTCGGCAAGCCGCTTGCATTTTTTCAAACAAAAAAACAACAAGAGACAACTGCTGCAACGTATGCCTTCCCTGCTTCAGCACGTGTTGTAGAAACATTCGAACATAATGGACAAGGCGTTGTTATTGAAACTAATCAAGCCATTAAAGCAGTCGAAGAAGGGATTGTCGTGTTTGCCGGTGTGAAAGAACCGTATGGAAAAACGGTCATTATTCAACATGCAGACGGAAGTGAAACGTGGTATGGAAAATTATCAGCTATTTCTGTAAAGTTATATGATTTTATTGAAGCGGGAAAAGAAGTAGGGAAGGCGGAAGCGAATAATCAGAAAAGTGTATTTTATTTTGCCGTTAAAAAAGGGGATCGCTTCATTGATCCGGTTCAGGTGATTTCCTTTGAATAAATGGGTAGCTATATTTATGAACATTCATATTCATCCGCTCTTTTGGTTTGTTGCGTTGATAGCTGTCATGACTGCGCAATTTCAGACGCTCCTTTTACTATTTTGGATTGTGCTTTGGCACGAACTTGGACACGTTGTTGCAGCTCATTTGTTTTCATGGCGTGTCAAACGCGTTTTACTCTTGCCGTTTGGCGGGGTAGCGGAGATAGATGAGCACGGAAATCGTCCGTTTCATGAAGAATTGATCGTAACACTAGCAGGTCCGTTTCAGCACATATTTATTTTTTTTATGGCATATATCGCTCACGAGGCAAACATGTTATCTAATGAATGGTATCAACAGATTATTGAATATAATTTATCTATTTTACTTATTAACTTATTGCCGATTTGGCCGCTTGATGGAGGAAAGCTAATGTTCCTTTATCGCACAGCGCGTACGTCGTTTCGGCGTGCGCATGAGCAAACGCTTTATTTCTCCTTCCTTTTCTTGATTATATATTTTATTGCTTTATTGGTCGTCGCACCGGCGCACATGAATTTATGGATCATTGGTCTTTTTTTAGCGCATGCTATTTGGTTTGAATGGAAGCAAAGAACGTACGTATGGATCCGTTTCTTACTTGAACGTTACTATGGGAAACGAACGGAATATCGAGCGTTAAAGCGTCTTGTCGTTGATGCAAATGATCCGTTATTTCGCGTCCTTCTTTTGTTTCATCGCGGAAAAAAACATGCGATTATCGTAAAGAAAAATCAAATGGAAATGGAGCTCGACGAAAACGAATTATTGTACGCATATTTTCATGAGAAACGAACAAATGAACCGATCGGCCATTTCATTTATACGTATTGACAATTGTTTTCTTTTTATGCTATCATCTTCTATGTTGTGTAGCACCCGTGCTACAACCGCTCAGCTAAGGCTATTTAAGCGTTCGCTTGAACCGCCTCGCAGCTGGCGAGTCTGAGTCTAATTTAGGAGGTGCAAATATGTACGCGATTATTGAAACTGGTGGAAAACAAATTAAAGTACAAGAAGGCCAAGCGATTTACATCGAGAAAATCGATGCAGCGGAAGGCGAAACTGTAACATTTGACAAAGTGTTATTTGTAGGTGGCGAAAACGTAAAAGTTGGCAATCCTACAGTCGCTGGCGCAACAGTAACGGCGAAAGTTGAAAAACATGGTCGTCAAAAGAAGATCATCGTTTTCAAATATAAGCCAAAGAAAAACTATCGTCGTAAGCAAGGTCATCGCCAACCATACACAAAAGTTGTTATCGAAAAAATTAACGCATAAGGCGTAAGCGATGATTCGCATAACAATTAATCGAACGTCAGAAGGGACGATTCGTTCCTTTACTATTAGCGGACACGCTCAGTTTGCAAAGCGTGGACAAGACATTGTATGTGCAGGTGTATCAGCCATTTCGTTTGGTGCGGTCAATGCAATCATTGCCTTGACGAATGTGAAACCGATCATTCAACAAGGGAAAGACGGCTATCTTCATTGTGAACTTCCGACAATTGAAGATGCGAAAGTACTAGCCGATGTGCAACTTCTTCTTGAAGGAATGATCGTGTCGCTCCAAACGATTGAGCGTGATTACGGTAAATACGTCAACATAACGACGAAAACGTTGTAGGAGGTGACACGACATGTTGCGTTTAGATCTTCAGTTTTTCGCATCGAAAAAAGGGGTAGGTTCAACAAAGAACGGTCGTGATTCGATCGCAAAACGTCTTGGTGCGAAGCGTGCGGACGGTCAATTCGTTACAGGCGGTTCGATTCTTTACCGTCAACGCGGAACAAAAATTTACCCAGGATTAAACGTAGGCCGCGGTGGCGACGACACACTTTATGCGAAAGTTGACGGCATCGTTCGCTTCGAGCGCATGGGTCGCGATCGTAAAAAAGTGAGCGTTTATCCTGTTGTAAAAGAAGCATAAGGAAGTGGAAAACTCTAACCAACTTGGTTAGGGTTTTCTTTTTGTTGTCGTATGTTATAATTATACTCAAAATGTTTATGGGAGAATGAATGATGGAGAAGCGGTGGACAATTGTAGAAGCGTTGCGTCATTCCAGGCACGACTGGCTCAATAAAATTCAGCTCATTAAAGGGAATTTATCTTTGCAACGGATGGATCGCGTCAATGAGATTATTCAACAAATTATCATTGAGGCAGAACATGAAGCGAAGCTAACGAATTTACAAGCAGAGCGGTTCACTGAATTGCTTATGACGTACCATTGGCAAGCTCGTCATATTCAATTAGAGTATGAAGTGTTAGGAGAGCCACGCTCGCTACATGCATACGATCATATGCTCGTTACATGGTGTCAAACATTTTTACATATGCTTGAGGAATGCTCTTCTCCACATGTTGAAAACTATGTAACGATTACGATCGATTTAACAGGAAAAGATGTGCGCTTATTTTTTGACTATCGCGGCATGCTTCACAAACTCGAGGCGGTGAAAGCATGGATTCAAAAACATAGTCAATATGAGGCGCTCTCGCTTTATGAATATGTCATTCAAGAACATGAACTAACGCTATGTGCAACTATTTCATCTTTTTAAATGAAAGATGAACAGATCGGAGGAGAAAGACGATGTTTGTTGATCAAGTGAAAATATATGTGAAAGGTGGCGACGGCGGAAACGGAATGGTCGCGTTTCGGCGCGAAAAATACGTTCCCAAAGGCGGGCCTGCTGGAGGGGACGGTGGAAAAGGTGGCGATGTCGTATTTGTTGTTGATGAAGGATTACGTACGTTAATGGATTTTCGCTACCAGCGTCATTTTAAAGCGCCACGTGGCGAACATGGTATGTCGAAAAATCAACACGGAAAAAACGCCGAAGATTTAATTGTGAAAGTGCCGCCGGGAACAGTTGTCATTGACGATGAAACGAAAGAAGTCATTGCTGATTTAACAGAACATGGACAACGATTTGTCGTAGCAAAAGGTGGTCGCGGTGGACGAGGAAATACTCGCTTTGCAACCGCATCGAATCCGGCGCCAGAAATTGCTGAAAACGGTGAGCCGGGACAAGAACGATACGTGACGTTAGAATTAAAACTGCTTGCAGATGTGGGGCTTGTCGGTTTTCCAAGCGTCGGTAAGTCGACGTTACTGTCGGTCGTTTCAGCAGCGAAGCCGAAAATCGCAGACTATCATTTTACGACGATCGTTCCTAATCTAGGTGTTGTTGAAACGGAAGATGGCCGCAGCTTCGTAATGGCAGATTTACCAGGTCTCATTGAAGGGGCACACCAAGGCGTTGGACTTGGGCATCAATTTTTACGTCATATTGAACGAACGCGCGTCATTGTGCACGTAATTGATATGGCTGCCATCGAAGGACGGGATCCGTACGAAGATTATGTAGTCATTAACGAAGAATTAAAACAATATAATTTACGCTTAACAGAGCGACCACAAATTATTGTGGCGAATAAAATGGATATGCCAAATGCAGAGGAACATTTGCAACAGTTCAAACAAAAATTAAATGAAGATGTGCCGATTTTCCCAATTTCAGCAGTCACGCGCCAAGGGATTCGTGAACTGTTATTTGCGATTGCCGACTTGCTTGAAACGACGCCAGAATTTCCGCTCTATCCACAAGAGGAAGAAGCGATTCATCGCGTCGTTTACAAGCTTGAAAAAGAAGAAGCTCCGTTTCATATTACGCGCGATGATGATGGGACATTTATTTTATCCGGAGAAAAGATTGAAAAACTGTTCAAAATGACCGATTTTTCACGCGAAGAGTCCGTGCGTCGTTTTGCGCGTCAGTTGCGTTCACTTGGAGTCGACGATGCATTGCGCGCTCGCGGAGCAAAAGATGGAGATATTGTCAAACTGTTGAATTACGAATTTGAATTTGTTGATTAATGCGAAAGGGGGCGTCTGTGCGGTGGATAAAAAGTTTTACTTAGTGCGTGAAGATGTGTTGCCTGAGGCGATGAAAAAAGTATTGGCTGCAAAAGAATTAATTGAACGAAAAAAAGTTGATTCCGTCGCTGACGCTGTGCAACTTGTCGATGTTAGCCGAAGCGTTTTTTACAAATATCGCGACGCCGTTTTTCCATTTCATACGATGGTTCGCGAAAAAATTATTACGCTTTTTTTTCATTTAGAAGACCGCTCAGGCACCCTTTCAAAGCTGTTAAGTGTTGTTGCAGCAGCCAATTGCAACGTGCTTACGATTCACCAAACGATTCCGCTTCAAGGACGTGCAAACGTGACGTTATCGATCAGTACAAGCGAGATGACGATGACGATTGATGAGCTACTTTCGCAATTAAAACAACTGCCTTTTGTTGAAAAAGTAGAGATTCTCGGTTCAGGGGCGTAGAGAGGAGAGGAAATGTGAAAATCGGATATTTAGGACCAAAAGGGACGTTTACGCATGCGGCCGTTGAGGCGGTTTTTCCACATATCCTGAACGTCCCATATCATACAATTCCGCAATGCATGGACGCTGTCCGTGACGGCGAAGTGGAGTTTGCTGTCGTTCCGTTAGAAAATGCGCTCGAAGGTTCCGTCAATTTGACGATTGATTATTTAATTCACGAATGTAATTTGCCGATTGTAGGGGAAATTATCGCACCGATTGAACAACATTTGCTCGTTCATCCGTCTCAATTGGACGATTGGAAGCACATTAAACGTATTTATTCCCATTCACATGCGATTGCACAATGTCATAAGTTTTTACATCGTCATTTAAAGCATGCCACGTACGAATACGTCACTTCAACAAGTGCAGCAGCTCAATATGTAAGCGAGCATCCGAAAGAAAATATTGCAGCGATTGGCAATCGTCTTGCCGCAAAACAATACGGTTTAGCGATTGCGAAAGAAAACATTCATGATTATGACTACAACCATACGCGCTTTATCGTATTGCACCGTGAACGCTGTTTATTGCCTGTAAAAGATCAAGAAGACGGATTTAAAACAACGTTGATGGTTATGTTGCCAAAAGATCAAGCAGGAGCGCTTCATCAAGTGTTATCGGCGTTTGCATGGCGAAAGCTCAACTTAACAAAAATTGAGTCAAGACCAGCGAAAACAGGCTTAGGGAACTACTTTTTCATTATTGATATCGATCAAAAAATGGATGACGTTTTAATTCCGGGAGCGATTGCGGAGCTAGAAGCGCTCGGCTGTACGGTGCAACTATTAGGCAGCTATCCATATTATACCGTAAAAAAAACATCCCTCGTGTAAAGGGATGTTTTTTATTCGATTAAAAATCCTGCTTGTTTTAAAGCTGCACATGCTTCATCGAGCTTTTCTACACGATCTGCTTCAAGCGTATGCAAATGCACACCATCTGTCAGTTGAGATAAATAGGCAGATTTCGTTTCGTTAATTTTTCGAATAAATTCATCGACTTCTAACCGATTGCTGACCATAATCGACGCTGTTAAGTCACCGTATACGGGATGTTCAATTTTGACATCTTTAACAGTAACGCCATGATCGACAATAGTGTACAGTTCGTCTTTTGTTTGTTCTGGCGTATGACAACAAGCAACCACGCGCGTATACATGTGAGTAGAAGAAGGCGATAAATATAAATATCCTTGGCTTGTGGCGATAATTGGTTCGTTTCTTGCTTTTAATAGCGAAATATCTTGAACGATAACTTGACGACTGACGTTTGTTTTATTGGCTAATTCAGTCCCTGTCATCGGGCGATGGTTCTCTTTTAGCCATTGCAAAATAAGCGCTCGTCGTTCCTCCCCAAGTAATTTTCTCTCTTTTTTCATGTTGACATCCTTTCTTTTTGAAGCTGTTCAAGTACAGAAACAACGGCTTCGATTTCGCTTTTTGTTGTATGCACACCAAATGAAAGACGAATGAATTGCTTCGCTTCATCGTCCTCCTTGCCGATCGCGATCATCGTTTTTGAAGGAGCTTGTTTTCCGACTTGACATGCGCTTCCCGTCGAAATGGCTATTCCGTGACGATTGCAGTGCAACATGACATATTGTCCTTCAAAGCCGTGAACGAGACAGCCTACAATTTGTGGCAATTGGTCAGTCGGATGCTCAAAAACAGTTATCGGTAGTTGTTTTTGAACGATTTGCTCAACAAAATAGCGACGCAATTCATTCATATGGTGTTGCGCTGTTGTGCGCTTTTTTTCGATTTCAAGAGCTGCCGTTGTAAAAGAAGCGATGCCGGGGACGTTGACCGTTCCCGGTCGAAATCCGCCTTCATGTGTTGTGTTTGGTAACGACATGTGCCAAGGGACGCGTGGGTTGATATAAACAGCTCCAACCCCTTTCGGACCGTAAATTTTATGGCTAGAGATGGATATGCTATCGAGATGGAACTGTTTCACATCTATCGGTATTTTACCAAAAGTTTGTACACAATCGCTATGAAAGATAATTTGTTTTTTCTTTAACAATTCACCAATTTGCTTTAATGGTTGAATTGTGCCAATTTCAGAATTCGCATGTTGAATAGATACAAGAATCGTTTCTTCTGTCAACGCCCGTTCAAGCGCTTCAATATTTACTCGTCCAAAACGATCGACAGGAACGTACGTGACGGTGAATCCTTCTTGTTCTAGCTGGGCGCATACCGCATGGACGGAAGCGTGTTCAACGCTTGATGTAATAATATGTTTTCCTTTGTGACAATGGGCATAAGCGAGCGAACGAATAGCAAGGACGTTTGCCTCCGTCCCACCGCTTGTGAAATATATCCCTTTTTCTTCTCCTCCAACGAGTTGAGCGATTTGTTTTCGGCAAACGGTAAGCAACTCATTTGCCGCTGTTCCGATGTCATGGAGACTGCTGGCGTTTCCAAAATATTTTTTTGCGCTTTCTACATAAACAGCTAACGCTTCTTCACTCATCGGTGTTGTTGCAGCGTGGTCTAAATAAATCATCTCATTCACCAACTTCCAAAACAAAAGTCTTGTCATCAGTTTAAATATATGTCAATATAGGTGTCAAGACAGTATGAAATGGAGGAGCATCCATGCGTGAAGCGGATGTGATTATCGTTGGTAGCGGCCTTGCAGCATTAATGGTTGCCTACCATTTATGTGAGCATAAAAATGTGATTATTTTCACGAAGTCGAATAAAGAAACGAGTAATTCTTGGCTTGCTCAAGGGGGAGTGGCTGCTGCCATCCACCCGAATGATCATTGGTCATCTCATTACGAAGATACGATCATTGCTGGGTGTGAGCATAATGATAACGAGGCGGTACGTATTTTAGTTCAAGAAGGACGTGAAGCGATTCAACATTTCATGAATCTCGGTTTTTCATTTGATGTGGACGAACGTGGACAGCTCCTTTTTGGCCAAGAAGGTGCGCATCGCACGAAGCGTATTTTACATGCTGGAGGAGATGCGACTGGGAAAAATATGGTATCCTTCTTATTTGAGAAGCTTTCCGGACGTGTAACGTTTATAGAAAACGATCCTGTGATTGACTTGCTTGTCTCCGATAGGCGTTGTGTAGGGGTGCAAACGAAGCAAGGAACGTATGTAGCGAATGCAACAATTATTGCAACAGGTGGAATTGGGCAGTTGTACACGTTTACATCGAACGCTGAAACAGCAACAGGCGATGGAATTGCGATGGCATATCGAGCTGGCGCGGCTGTGGCGGATATGGAATTTGTGCAGTTTCATCCGACAATGCTCTATGTGAATGGAAAAGCGGTTGGTCTCATTTCCGAAGCGGTGCGCGGTGAAGGAGCGATTCTCGTCACCGATGACGGTCGACGCGTGATGGACGGGGTGCATCCGCAAAAAGATTTAGCTCCACGTGACGTTGTATCTCGAGCCATTGATCGTGAAATAAAAAATGGTCATCGTGTTTTTTTAAATATTTCTACGATCCCACACTTTTCATCTCGGTTTCCAACGATCACATCTCTTTGTGAGCGCTATCATATTGATTGGCGTAACGGTCTTCTTCCTGTTGTCCCGGGTGCTCATTTTTTAATGGGGGGTATCGTTGTAAATACGGATGGAGAAACGACGTTACCGGGATTGTATGCAGTTGGGGAAGCGGCATGTACAGGTGTACATGGTGCAAACCGTTTAGCGAGCAACTCGTTGCTTGAAGCGCTTGTTTTTAGTAGAAGATTAGCTTTTCACTTGTTGCAAAAAAGGGGACAACATCGGACGTTAAAGAAAAGCGAGAGGAAAGGAACTCACGTACGTATCACGTTACCAACAAAAGAACAAATTCAACAAACGATGACGCAATATGTTGGGATTGTGCGTGATTATGATCAACTGTTACAAGCGAAACGATGGTTTGAGCAATACGCGATTCATAAACTCGTGGATATGGCACCTGAACATGACGATGAGAAACGGACGACCATATACATGTTAATCGTTGGATGGCTTATCACGACTTCAGCTTTGCAACGAAAAGAAAGTCGCGGTGCTCATTATCGAAGTGATGAGCCGTTTGAAAAAATGTATTGGGAAAAGCGGCGCATCATGCGCACGAGAGCAGAGCATCTCATGAAGGAGGGTTTGAGTTGAATGAACTAAAGTTAAAAGAGCTATTGAAGCGGTTTTTTTTAGAGGACATTGGGGAACGTGATATTACGAGCGAAACAATTTTCTCTCCTTCAAATGAGGGAAGAGCGATATTTGTTGCTAAAGAAGATGGGATCATCGCGGGTGTTTCCATTATTGAAATCGGATATCAGTTATTACACCCATCTATCGCATGTCAATCATATAAACGAGACGGGGAAAGCGTAAAAAAAGGAGAGGTCATCGCCGTCGTTTCAGGTCCAATCATCCCGCTTTTATCAGGTGAGCGCGTCATTTTAAACTTACTTCAGCGTATGAGTGGTATTGCTACATTGACAAACCAAGCCGTTCGGGCACTCAACAGCAATCACACTCGCATTTGTGATACACGAAAAACAACGCCAGGGCTTCGCATGTTAGAAAAATATGCGGTGACATGCGGTGGCGGCTATAATCATCGCTTCGGTTTGTATGATGGGGTGATGATTAAAGATAATCATATTGCGTTTTGTGGATCGATAAAAAAAGCGGTCGAACGCGTTCGTTCCCAACTCGGTCATATGGTAAAAATTGAAGTGGAAACGGAAACGAAACAACAAGTCATCGAAGCGGTTGAAGCAGGGGCGGACATCATTATGTTTGATAACCGTACACCCGATGAAATTCGCGAATTTGTCCAACTCGTCCCATCGTCTATCATTACAGAAGCGTCAGGTGGGATTACCCTTGAAAATATTGCACAATATCGGGATACAGGGGTTGACTACATTTCGTTAGGGATGTTAACGCACTCAGCGAAAGCGCTGGACATTAGTTTAAACGTGCAATAGGAGGAATGAACGATGAACGTATTACAAATCATGCAACAACACGACACGATGCCAGAGACATATAAACAGTTGTCAGTTGAAGAAATGGAAAAACGAGTCGCTCGTGTCAAACGGGAGCTCGGCACGCGTTTATTTATTCCAGGTCATCATTATCAAAAAGACGAAGTCATTCAATTTGCGGATGCGACAGGTGATTCATTGCAACTCGCTCAAGTAGCAGCGAAAAATAAAGAGGCTGAATATATTGTATTTTGTGGCGTCCATTTTATGGCGGAAACAGCGGATATTTTAACGAGTGATGAACAAATCGTCATTTTGCCAGATATGCGTGCAGGCTGTTCGATGGCTGATATGGCAGAAATTGAACAAGTGGAACGAGCATGGCCTATATTACAACAACTGTTTGGCGATACGATTTTACCGTTAACGTACGTCAACTCTACAGCTGCGATTAAAGCGTTTGTCGGTTTACATGGCGGTGCAACAGTAACATCATCAAATGCGAAAAAAATGGTCGCATGGGCGTTTACCCAAAAGGAGCGTATTTTCTTTTTGCCTGACCAACATTTAGGAAGAAATACAGCATACGATCTCGGTGTTCCGTTAGAGCAAATGGCTGTATGGGACCCGATAACAAATACATTGCAATATGAGGGAGATGTCCAACAAATTAAAGTGATTTTATGGAAGGGGCATTGTTCCGTTCATGAAAACTTTACAGTAAAACATATTGAACATATTCGAAAAACGAAGCCAGATATGAAAATTATCGTTCATCCAGAATGTAGCTGGGAAGTCGTGCAACAAGCAGATGATGCAGGATCGACGAAATATATTATCGAAACGATTGCCAACGCACCATCAGGAAGCAAATGGGCGATCGGAACAGAAATGAATTTAGTGAATCGCATCATTCAACAACATCCAGATAAAGAAATTGTATCGTTAAACCCGTATATGTGTCCATGTTTAACGATGAATCGCATTGATTTACCGCATTTACTTTGGGCGCTTGAATCGTTGTTTGAAGGGAAAATCGTCAATCGCATTACTGTCCCAAAAGATGTAGCAGAAGGAGCGATGTTAGCACTTGAGCGCATGTTAGCACGCGCATAAGATCGGCATTTTTTTGCCGGTCTTTTTTATTTTTATCATAAAAAAAGCTTTCTGTTCATAAGTTATGTTGAAGCCTAGTAGCGACAAGCTGAACATGACATATACGTCACGTCTGAACATAGGAGGGGGAAACACGTGAAAATTCATATCGTTCAAAAAGGAGATACCCTTTGGAAAATTGCGGAGAAATATGGGGTTGATTTTGAAGAGCTAAAAAAAATGAACGCTCATTTAAGTGATCCAAATTCCATTATGCCGGGGATGAAAATTAAGGTACCAACACCAGCCGCACCAGCGAAACCAGTCAAAAAGGAAACGCCAAAAGTTTCTGTTGATGTTGACATTCATGTAAACGAAAAAGAGCAACCATTACAACAACCGCAAAACGTTGAACCAATCGCAAAAGAAGTTCCAATTGCAAAAGCATCGGAAAAAAAAGAAGAGCCGAAACAAGAGATGCCGCTTTTGCCGCCAAAGCCGCCAAATATTATGCCGAATATGATGGAACCTGACGAAGAGATACCAATGCCGCCATTTCCAAATATTCCACCAATTCCAGCAACGCAAGCGCCAGTGATGGAAGAACAACCACAACAACCGATGCAGCCGCAGCCTGCTCCAATGCCTTTGCCGATGCCAATGCCGTGCATTCCTATTTCGCCAATGATGCCAGGATACGGTTTTTATCCGTGGTTTCCGCCAATGTATCCAATGATGCCGTGGACATATCCACAAAACATGGCAAACAACGATGATTGCGGATGTGGTGAACCGAAACCGACACCATACATGCCACAAATGCCAACAGGTGAATATTCTCAACAGTCGCAACCGATGATGCCACAGATGCCAACAGGTGCAGGGGAGTATTCACAACAATCGCAACAAGCATCATATCCACAACAAATGTATGGTGAAAACGTGCCGATGATGCCACAGCAAATGTATATGCCACAGCCAGCTATGCCATATGGTCCGTACGGATGGCAACAAGGGTGGCAGGGGCAACCGTATGGAATGAATCCATATTTTTCTGTTCCTTATCGTGAAGAAGAAGAGGGGCAATAAGTCGCCTCTTTTTCTTTTTGCTTTTTGTGTGATAAAATGAACATGATGATGTAAAAAGAAAGGGATGTACATACATGGAACAAAAAATTGAGAAGTTAATTGCATGGCTTCGTGAACGCGTACAGGAAGCAGGGATGAACGGAGCGATTGTCGGGATTAGTGGCGGCATTGATTCTGCGGTCGTTGCCCATTTAATTAAGCGGGCATTTCCTAACAACTCGTTAGGGCTCATTATGCCATGTAAAAGTAACCCAAAAGATAAAGAAGATGCATTAAAAGTTGTACAAAGTTGCGGCATTGATTATCATGTCATCGACTTAACAGAAACACATCGCGTATTATTCGGTGAAATTGAGAAACAACTAAAAGAAAAGGGGCAATGGAACGAGCAAGCTGCGCGCCTTGGTGATGCGAATACACGTGCACGTCTGCGTATGACGACGTTGTATGCGGTCGCAAATAATTATGGTTACCTCGTCGTCGGGACGGATAATGCAGCAGAGTGGCATACGGGCTACTTTACAAAATACGGCGATGGTGGCGTTGATTTAGTCCCACTTGTTCATTTCACAAAAGGAGAAGTGCGTGAAATGGCTCGCATTCTCGGTGTACCTGAAGAAATTATTACGAAAGCGCCTAGCGCAGGTCTTTGGGAAGGACAAACAGACGAAAACGAAATGGGTACAACGTATGATATGATCGATAAATATTTAAAAGGTGAGCCTATTCCAGAACGTGACCGTGCGATTATTGAACGGCTTCATGAACGTTCGCATCATAAACGGCAATTAGCGATTGCTCCACCGAAATTTTAACAGCGATAAAACTCCTTTTTTGCGCCAAGCTAATGATGTAGACCATGGTCTACAAAAGCAAAAAGGGGGTTTTTCCTTTGCGGAAGCGAATTGTTGCTCTTGGGGCAGTTATCGCACTTAGCGGGTTAGTTGCTTGCAATAACCAAGCATTTGATACACGTTACACTGACCGTACACGTCCGATTGGATATTACTCAAATGAAAACGACATGAATGGGTTTCAATACGGTCGTTACGGTACAGAGCGTTTAAACGGAAACGTTCGTCAAGTGCGCGACAATGATGGACCGATTACGGAAATGCTCGATCGTGGCATGAACCGAACAACACGAACACCGCAAGTGGATCGAAATTTTAGTCGCGCCGATCGCAACTATCACGGGCATCTAAATGCGATGGATGAACGCACCCGCCCGTCGTATTACCGTAATTATAACGGAGCGTTAGCTGAAAAAATTGCAAAACGTGCTACAAACGTTTCAAACGTAAAAGATGCACGTGCCGTCGTCTCAGGTGACCGAGTTGTTGTTGCTGTATCGACGACAGAAAAAAATACAGCGCGCATCGAACGTCTCGTTCGTGAAGCGATCGCTCCATATACCGCGGGCAAAACCGTTCGTGTTGTAGCAAATGAAAGCATGTATAATCGCATTCGTACGCTAGATAATGACATTCGCGATGGTGGTCCGATGGATCAACTAGAGCGCGATATTCGCGATATATTTAACGATATGGGCGATATGATCGAACGGCCATTTATGAATCGCGGCTAAAGAACAGGGGCTCACCCCTGTTCTTTTTCATCTATTTTTGTTATAGTTTTTATGGACATTTTTCACATATGAGAGGGGATCCGAATGGCAGGACATTCTAAGTGGAAAAATATTCAACGGCGCAAAAATGCACAAGATGCGAAACGCGGAAAACTATTTATGAAGTTGGCAAAAGAAATTTATGTAGCGGCAAAGATGGGCGGTGGCGATCCAACAACAAACGCTACGTTGCGCCTTGCGATTGAAAAGGCAAAATCAGCGAACATGCCGAACGAAAATATTGAACGTGCCATTAAAAAAGCAACAGGAAATCAAGAACATACACATTACGAAGAAATTCGTTATGAAGGATATGGACCAGGCGGCGTAGCGGTCATGGTGATTTGCTTAACAGATAATAAAAATCGTACAGCCTCTAGCGTTCGTGTCGCATTTTCAAAAAATGGCGGAAACTTAGGGGAAACGGGATGTGTTTCGTATTTATTTGATCGAAAAGGATTAATCGTTATCGCACGTGAAAATTTACATATCGATGAAGATGAGATGCTGTTACAAGCGATTGAAGCAGGGGCAGATGAAATGGAAACAACGGAAGATTCATTTGAAATTTATACATCCCCAGAACAGTTCGAACAAGTAAAAAATACGTTAGCTGCCCAAGGATTTACGTTTGCGACAGCCGAAATAACGATGATTCCGCAAACGTATACGACGTTAACGGATGACGATTTAACGAAAATGTTAAAACTCATTGATATGCTTGAAGATGATGATGATGTGCAAGAAATTTACCATAATTTAGACGAATCTATGTTAGAATAACGGTCTTGCGGTAGCAAGACCGTTTAATTTTGGAGAAAATGGGCAACATATGAATGAGGTGAAAATCATGATACTTACATTACTGTTCAGTTTATTTGTTTTGCAACATACGTTTCCTGTGGAGATGACAATTATTTTAGAAACCGTATATATGGATGGGGAAGTGGGCGAGGAAATAAGGGAAGAAACGGTAACATCAATGAAAGACATTTGGAACAAATATAAAGATTGGCGCCTAATCAATATGGATGACGAGCAAATTGTTTTTCAACGATATGTTGACGATTTATCTCCATTAACGAAAGCAGGGTATTTCGGTCTTACTGAAGATGGCACACTCTCGATTTTTGAAGGGAAGCCAGGTGAATCATCTCGCGTCATTCAATCGTTTTTTCAAATTGATGTAAAAAAACTAGAAAGTCATGAACGAGAGAAATTGAAAAAAGGCATTTCAGTTCGTTCCAAGAGAAATTATGAACGTGTCATCGAAGCATATAAACCGTTTGGAAAATAAGTCCGCGCACGAAAGCGGACTTTTTGTGTTTGGCCTTCTGCTTTCCGCTTTTCTTGTATTATGCTAAAATGAAAAGCGTGAGAAAAGGAGGACGAGGCGTTGATTGAATTTATTCGTGGATATGTCGATTACGTTTGCCCGGAATATGTTGTCATCGAAAATAACGGAGTAGGCTATCAAATTTTTACTCCCAATCCGTTTTCATTTCAAATGAACAAACAGCAACAAATTGTTGTATATACATATCAGTACGTGCGTGAAGATGTGCTTGCGCTCTACGGCTTTCATACTCGCCAAGAGCGAACGTTATTTGCTAAACTATTGCAAGTATCGGGCATCGGACCAAAGGGGGCGCTTGCCATTTTAGCAGCTGGTCAGCTTGAGCAACTTGTTGAAGCGATTGAAGCAGAAAACGATCAGTTTTTATGTAAGTTTCCAGGTGTCGGGAAGAAGACGGCGCGGCAAATGATTTTAGATTTAAAAGGAAAACTGCAAGCCATTGTACCTGATGCTTTCCCGAATTTATTTACAGAGCCGCTTGAAGAAACGAACGCACTTTCTGAAGCGCTTGAAGCGTTAAAGGCGCTCGGTTATGCAGACAAAGAAATTCAAAAAGTTGTGCCGATGCTAAAACAAGAACGATTATCGACAGAAGGATATATTAAGCTTGCTTTACAGAAACTACTAAAGTAAGGAGGATGCATGATGGAGGAGCGTCTCATTTCAAGCGCAGCTGACTATGATGACGCATCGCTTGAATACAGTCTTCGCCCGAAACAGTTGCGGGAATATGTTGGACAGCAAAAGGTAAAGGAAAATTTAACTGTATTTATTGAAGCGGCGAAAATGCGCAGGGAGACGCTTGATCACGTGTTGTTGTACGGTCCACCAGGGCTTGGAAAAACAACGCTTGCCGCGATTATCGCAAACGAAATGGGGGTACAATTGCGTACAACAGCGGGACCAGCGATTGAGCGGCCCGGCGATTTAGCCGCAATTTTAACAACGCTTGAACCTGGTGATGTGCTCTTTATTGATGAAATTCATCGTCTGCCGCGAGCAGTAGAAGAAGTGTTGTATCCGGCAATGGAGGACTTTTGTTTAGATATTGTCATCGGTAAAGGACCAGCTGCTCGTTCTGTCCGCCTCGATTTACCACCATTTACGCTCGTAGGGGCAACAACAAGATCTGGGGCGCTTTCTGCCCCGCTTCGTGACCGCTTTGGTGTATTAAGCCGTTTAGAATACTATACCCCTGAGGAGCTTGCGCATATTGTGAAGCGAACAGCGCACATTTTTGCAGTACAAATCGAGGAAGAAGCCGCGTTTGAAATTGCTCGTCGTTCACGGGGCACACCGCGCATCGCAAACCGACTGTTGCGACGTGTACGCGATTTTGCCCAAGTGCGCGGTGATGGGACGATCACGTTTCTTTTAGCGAATGAGGCGCTCGAACAATTGCAAGTCGATCGATTAGGATTAGATCATCTTGACCATAAACTATTAAAAAGTATGATGGAAAAATTTCGCGGTGGGCCTGTCGGATTAGAAACGCTTGCCGCAACGATTGGGGAAGAAGCACAAACGATTGAAGATGTATATGAACCGTATTTGTTACAAATCGGTTTTTTACAACGAACACCGCGTGGACGAATCGTTACACCGCTTGCATACCATCATTTTGGAGTGGAGGTGCCGCAATGACGAACCTACCAAAAACAATCATGCTTATTGGTGTCGTTCTTATCATCGTCGGTTTTTTGATGCAATTTATTAAACTTGGTCGTTTACCGGGGGATATTGTTATTAAAAAAGAAAATGCCACTTTTTATTTTCCGATTATGACGTCAATCATTTTAAGTGTTGTTTTATCGCTTATTTTTTATATGATTGGCCGTTTTCGTTAATACAATAAAGAAAGGGACGCGAATATGAAAATCGATTTATTTGATTTTTATTTACCAGAAGAACTCATTGCACAAACCCCGCTTCCGAATCGTGAAGCATCACGCCTTATGGTGCTCGATAAAAAAACAGGCGAAGTGACACATGAGCCAACATTTCGTTCTATTTTATCGTATTTGAAAGAAGGCGATTGCCTTGTTTTAAACGATACGCGCGTATTGCCAGCCCGACTATATGGAGAAAAAGAAGAAACAGGGGCGCATATCGAAGTGCTTTTATTGAAACAGCTCGATGGCGATCAATGGGAGACGCTTGTCAAGCCAGCGAAGCGTGTAAAAGTTGGAACGATCATCTCATTTGGTGACGGTCGTTTACGTGCGGAATGTGTCGCGGAGCTCGAACATGGTGGACGCATTCTTTCGTTTTCGTATGATGGTATTTTTCTTGAAGTGCTTGAGTCGCTTGGCGAAATGCCGCTTCCTCCTTACATTAAAGCACAACTTCATGACCGCGAACGATATCAAACGGTTTATGCTCGTGAAGCAGGATCAGCTGCGGCTCCGACAGCAGGGTTACATTTTACAGAGCAACTTCTTGAAGATGTACGGAAAAAAGGGGTACATCTCGCCTTCATTACGTTGCACGTCGGATTAGGGACGTTTCGTCCTGTGAATGTAGAAAACATTGAAGAACATGATATGCATGCAGAGTTTTATCAAATGTCAGAACAAACTGCGCAATTGCTGAACGATGTAAAAGCAAACGGCGGACGTATTATCGCTGTTGGGACGACTTCAACACGCACGTTGGAGACGATTGCATCCCGTCACGATGGAACGTTTTTCGCTGAAAGCGGTTGGACGGACATTTTTATTTATCCGGGTTATACGTTTCGTGCAATTGACGGCATGATTACAAATTTCCATTTGCCAAAGTCGACGCTCATTATGCTCGTTAGTGCGCTAGCAGGTCGAGAGCATGTGTTGCGCGCTTATGAAGAAGCAGTAAAAGAGCGTTATCGGTTTTTTAGCTTTGGCGATGCAATGCTCATTATATAAGTTGAGAAAGGGGACTATATGTGACACCAATTCGTTACGAACTCATTAAAACATGTAAACAAACGGGGGCGCGCCTCGGTATTCTTCATACGCCGCACGGCTCGTTTGAAACACCGATGTTTATGCCTGTCGGTACACTCGCGACTGTAAAGACGCTTTCACCTGAGGAATTGAAGGAAATGGGAGCAGGCGTCATTTTAAGTAACACATATCATTTATGGCTTCGACCAGGGCATGATATCGTCAAAGAAGCAGGCGGGCTCCATTCCTTTATGAATTGGGATCGCGGTATTTTAACGGACTCTGGTGGATTTCAAGTATTTAGTTTAAGTGAGTTTCGCCGCATTGAAGAAGAGGGTGTATATTTCCGAAATCATTTAAACGGCGATAAATTATTTTTATCACCAGAAAAGGCGATGGAAATTCAAAATGCGCTTGGATCTGATATTATGATGGCGTTTGACGAATGTCCACCGTATCCTGCTACGTATGAGTATATGAAGCGGTCAGTTGAGCGAACGAGCCGTTGGGCGGAGCGGTGCTTAAAAGCGCATCAGCGTCCGAATGAGCAAGGACTATTCGGCATTGTGCAAGGCGGGGAGTTTGAAGATTTGCGCAAACAAAGCGCGCAAGATTTAGTGTCGCTCGATTTCCCAGGATATGCAGTCGGCGGCTTGTCCGTTGGTGAACCGAAAGAAGTAATGAATCGGGTGTTAGAGTTTACAACGCCATTATTGCCAGCGAATAAACCGCGTTATTTAATGGGAGTTGGCTCGCCAGATTCTCTCATCGATGGGGCGATTCGCGGTATCGATATGTTTGACTGCGTACTACCGACGCGCATTGGTCGCAATGGGACAGTGATGACAAGCGAAGGTCGCGTCGTCATTAAAAACGCCAAATATGCGCGCGATTTTACACCGCTTGACCCGAATTGCGATTGTTATACTTGCCGTAATTATACAAGGGCGTATATTCGTCATTTAATTAAATGCGATGAGACATTCGGTATTCGCCTAACCTCTTACCATAATGTGTACTTTTTGATAAAATTAATGGAGCAAGTGCGACAAGCGATTCGCGAAGATCGCCTTGGCGATTTCCGAGAACAGTTTTTTGAACAATACGGTTTCAATAAGCCGAATGCGAAAAACTTTTAGAAAGGGGTGAAAATATGGAGACGTTAGCAAGCTTATTACCGCTTATTTTATTCTTTGCGATTTTTTACTTTTTGCTTATCCGCCCGCAACAAAAACGCCAAAAGGCTGTTCAACAAATGCAGGCAAATTTGCAAAAAGGAGACAAAGTCATTACGATTGGCGGATTGCATGGCATCATCGATTCACTTGATGAAAATACGGTCGTTATTCGCGCGGGCGACGGTTCGCGCCTTACATACGATCGTGCGGCTATTCGCGAAGTCGTCAATGAAAAATAAGACAGGTTTGTTGCCTGTCTTATTTTTATGCGCTTCGTGAGCGAGATGTCGCTACGTTGACGCCGATCATTCCGCCAATGATGGCTGTGATGAGAAACCCAGCATGGTATCCCCATTGTTCAATTGAAAACGTTTGATCCATGCCGAGAAATTGAAATAAAAAAATGATGGTTGTAAAAATGACACCCGTTGCCCCGCCAAGCATCCAGCCGCGTGTTTTCCCTTTTCCTCCAGCAATAAACCCACCAAAAAACAATGATAAAAATGCAAAACCGTGCATCACCCATTGCAATGATGTTTCGTCATAACTTGTCAACTTCAACAAAAGAGCAAATATAAAGCTGCATATGATAGCACTTATAAAAATTGTTATAACCCCATAAAAAATAGCACGAATCATTCGTAACCCTCCTTCCTGCATTTAGTACAAACATATTCGGTTGTCTATTTGTTTAGAATAAAAACGTAGCAACAAACGAGGAGGATGAATGTGGAGTACGTCACGATTATTTTTCGAACGTTACTATTGTACGGTGTCATTTTATTTATTTTTCGTATGATGGGAAAGAGAGAGATCGGGGAGTTAAGTATTTTAGACTTAGTTGTGTTTATCATGATCGGGGAAATGGGAGTCATGGCGATTGAGCAGCCGAAAGATCCGATTTTTCACACGCTCGTGCCGATGATTGTATTGACAACCGCTCAAATGGCTTTTGCGTATTTTTCTTTAAAAAGTGAAATGTTTCGCCGCCTCGTCGATGGATCACCGACGGTCATTATTAACAACGGAAAAATCGATGAAAAAGCGATGCGAAAGCAAAGATACAATTTTGATGATTTACTTATTCAGTTGCGGGAAAAAAATATTAAAAACGTTGCTGATGTCGAGTTCGCCATTTTAGAGCCGTCTGGTAAACTGTCTGTATTTGAAAAAGAAAAAGGAAAAAAGAAAACACCGTCTTTAGCGTTGCCGCTTATTAAAGACGGCGTCATTCAAGAAGAACATTTAGCGCTCATCAATCGAACAGCTGCATGGTTAATCGAACAACTAAAAAAACGTGGATATGAGCAGATCGATCACATTTCGTATTGTACATATGAAGATGGAACGTTTTATATTGATGAAAAAGATGAGTGATTAACGAAATAATTGGCGAAACTCATCTTTTTCAATGAGCCGAAACGATTGAGCAAGAGCGAGATATACGAACGCCATAACTGTGATTGCGACAATTGTTTTTGTAAGCAATGAAAATGGTAAAAGCGGAACGATCCAATGTCCAACTGTTCCAACAGAAACGATGACGAGAAAATGGGCGATGTATTGTTTAACGTATAAAGAGAGTGATATAGCTTTCACGATCGTTGCTGCATGTAATAATGTAACAACCATGATGCCAACGGTGATGGCGAGCGCAGCCCCCATAATGCCGAGCGATGGTTGAGAGGCGAGCCAAAAAATAAGTGCTGTTTTCACGATGGCACCGATCAAACTATTTGTCATCGCCTCTTTCGCTAAGTCGAGTGCCTGCAACACAGCTTGCAGTGGGCCTTGCAAGTAATAAAAGATGAAAAACGGAGCCATCACTTTCACAAAAATTGCAGCTCCATTCGCACCATACATCAATTGCATTATTTCTTCCGCCAATACGTACAACACAACAATCGATAGCCCTCCAGCTAAAAGGGATAGCCGCACAGCTTGATGCAAACGATACTCGATGAGTCGGTGTTGCTTTTGAGCAGCCGCTTCACTAATAGCCGGAACGAGTGAAGTGGCGAGCGCATATGTAATAAATGATGGAAGCATTAAAAGGGGCAGGGCGTATCCAGTCAGCTCCCCATATTGTTTTGTCGCATGGGTTGCAGTGATGCCAGCAAGCGCCAAACTTTGTGCCACGACAATTGGTTCAAAAAACCAGGCAATTGATCCAATCATGCGGCTCCCAAGCGTAGGTACAGCAATGCGCATAAGTGAAACGAACGTATCCTTTCCTTCCTTTACGTAAGCGAAAAAGCGATAACGAATGCGAATCGGCTTTTTTCGTTTAAACGTAATGAATAAATAAACGAGCGATACAAACTCCCCAACGACCGCAGAAATCATCGCCCCTGCTGCGGCATATTCGATACCATACGGCAAAAAAGCGGTTGTAAAAGTAGCGATAAGCGTAATGCGGACCGCTTGTTCAAGCAATTGAGAATACGCATATGGTTTCATTTGCTGTCTCCCTTGAAAATATCCACGCAAAACGGAAGATACAGCGACGATTGGGACGACGGGAGCGATCGCCACGAGCGGATAATAAACGCGTGCATCTGTAAATAACGTTTGAGAAAGAACAGGCGCAATGGCAAGTAGAGCTGGAAAAAAGATCATACTTAAAACAATTGTAATGGATAAAGACACGACTAATATTTTTTTTACTTTTCGTCTGTCGCCCACCGCTTCTGCTTCGGCGACAAGTTTTGAAATGGCGACAGGGAGGCCGAACTGTGTAATCGTAATGGCTAATACAAGTGTCGGAACTGCCATCATATATAAACCGACGCCTTCTTCACCAATGAGACGAGCAACGACGATGCGATTAATAAAACCGAGTATGCGCGTCAACAATCCTGCAACAATTAAAATGATCGTTCCTTTCAAAAATTTGGACATGTTCCTCCCTACCTTCTCAAATGAGGTCATCTTTTATACAATGAAATATATGCACATGTTGGCCAAGCATGACAAAATGGGGGAGATGAATGTGGATCGAAAACAATTAATGCCAGCGCTACAAAGTAAAGTAGATGAACTAAAACTGCTCGGTTATGAGCAAGCGACGATTGAAGATGTATGGAATTGTTTGATGGTGAAAAAATGGAAAAAAAACAAAGAAGAAAAGCGGCTGTTTGAACTTGTTAACGACATTTTATCATTGCGTGCAAGTGATTACATGGCATATGTCGTTCAAAAGGAACAAAAACATGATCATTGGTTTACAGAAGAAGGGCTCTCCGAGTTAGAACAATTGTTTTAATTGTTCGTTTGGAAATTGACAGAAAGTGTACTGTCATTCATAATTTGTTTTGTTGGTAAAAATTCTGGCAGATGCCAGAATAGAGGAGGATTTTTATGGTAAAACGTAGTCGCATCATTGCTTTTTTCCTTCTTGTCGTTTTACTAGGCGGCATGATGGGAACAACAGCGGAGAAAATTGTAAAAAACATTAAACTCGGTTTAGACTTGCAAGGTGGCTTTGAAATTTTATATGAAGTGAAGCCGACAAAAGAAGGAGAAAAAATTACGAAAGACGTGTTGCTTAGCACAGTTAGTGCCCTAAATAAACGCATTAACGTGCTTGGGGTGAGCGAACCACGCATTGACGTAGAAGGAAACGATCGTATTCGCGTTCAATTAGCAGGAGTGAAAGATCAAAATAAGGCCCGTGAAATTTTATCTACAGAGGCGAAGTTAACATTTCGCGATGTACACGATAACGTATTAATGGATGGGAGCGACCTCGTTGAAGGGGGCGCGAAACAAACGTTTGATGATAAAGGGAAACCAAGCGTTGCCATTCAATTAAAAGACGCCAACAAGTTTAAAGAAGTGACACAAAAAGTATTAAGCATGGCACCGAACAACGTGCTTGTCATTTGGCTCGATTTCGAAGAAGGTGTTGACTCATATGCAAAAGAAGTAGGAAAAGAGCATCCGAAGTTTATTTCGGCAGCACAAGTGAACGAAGTGTTCAACCAGACAGATGTTTCAATCGTTGGAAATTTCACTGTTGAAGAAGCAAAACAATTAGCTGATTTATTAAACGCCGGAGCGCTCCCTGTTGAGTTAAAAGAAATTTATTCAACATCGGTCGGTGCGCAGTTCGGTGAACAAGCGTTACAAAAAACGATTTTTGCTGGCATTATCGGCATTGCCCTTGTCTTTTTGTTTATGCTCATTTTTTATCGTCTTCCAGGAATTGTTGCTGTCGTTACATTAAGTGTATATATTTATGTGATCTTACTTGTTTTCGATTGGATGAACGGTGTATTGACGCTACCGGGCATTGCGGCACTTATTTTAGGTGTTGGGATGGCAGTCGATGCAAACATTATTACATACGAGCGCATCAAAGATGAATTAAAGCTCGGAAAATCGCTCATGTCAGCATATCGCATCGGTAATCGCGGTTCTTTCGGCACGATTTTAGATGCAAACATTACAACAATCATTGCCGGTGTTGTTTTGTTTGTGTACGGGACGAGCTCTGTTAAAGGATTTGCGACAATGCTCATTATTAGCATTTTGGCGAGCTTTATTACAGCGGTATATGGCACGCGTGTATTGCTTGGTTTATTGGTGAAAAGCCGTTTATTTGATAAAAAACTACATTACTTTGGCGTCAATCCGAAGGACGTGTTAGACATTGCGAAAGTGACAGATGATACAGATGTGCCGACGAAGTTTGCACGTCTTGATTTTGTGAAACGAAGCAAACTATTTTTCATCATTTCAGGGGCCATGTTTGCTATCGGGCTTGTATTATTGCTAACGGCTAAATTAAATTTAGGAATCGATTTCTCTAGTGGTACGCGCGTTGATTTAATGAGCGAAAAATCATTAACGACCGAAGAAGTGAAGCAAGAGTTAAAACAATTACAACTCGAACCGAAAGATATTGTCCTGTCTGGCAATAACAACGAAATGGCGATTGTGCGTTTTCTCGGGGTACTTGATCAAAAAGAAATTTCAAAGTTAAAATCGCATTTTAAAGAAAAATACGGGGTAGAACCGAACGTAAGTACCGTATCGCCGACAGTCGGAAAAGAATTGGCGCGCAATGCGTTTATTTCCGTACTCATTGCATCTATCGGTATCATCATTTACGTAACGGTTCGCTTTGAAATGTATATGGCGATTGCGGCTATTGTTGCGCTATTGCATGATGCGTTTTTTATCATCGCCTTCTTCAGCTTAACACGTTTAGAAGTTGATTTAACATTTATCGCTGCTGTGTTAACGATCGTAGGTTATTCCATTAACGACACAATTGTCACATTTGACCGCATTCGCTATTTGATGAAAAAGCGGAAAGTAAAAACGGTTGACGATTTAAAAGATGTCGTCAACAAAGCATTACAACAAACATTCGGACGCTCTGTAAATACGGTTTTAACCGTTATGTTTACCGTTGTCGCACTTTTATTGTTCGGTAGTGAAGCGATTCGCAATTTCTCATTCGCATTGCTTGCTGGTTTAATTTCCGGCACATATTCTTCGCTTTTCATTGCTGCACAGCTGTGGCTCATTTGGAAAGCAAAGCAATTGAAAAAAGGAAAGCAAAAACGCGACCAACTAGAAGCAGAACCAGAAGTATAACGTCGTGGCGCATGCCGCGACGTTTTTTCGTGGCGTGAATAGGATACACTAAAAAAAACAAAAGGGAAAGGAAGCGAATGGGGTGAATGAACAAGCGCGCTTTCGCCAAGCTCAATTTGCCGCGATGGTTGGTGTTGTTGGCAACGTTGTTTTAGCAGTTATCAAAGGATGGATTGGGATGATCGCAAACAGTAAGGCGCTTATGGCTGATGCGGTACATTCCGCTTCTGACGTAGCAGGCTCACTTGCGGTATGGATTGGGTTGCGGGCGGCAAAACAACCGCCTGATGACGATCATCCGTATGGACACGGGAAGGCGGAATCGATTGCTGCCATTATTGTCGCGGTTTTGCTTTTTCTCGTCGGAATAGAAATTGGAACATCTTCTTTTTCTTCATTTTTTCACCCGATTGAACCGCCGAAAATGATAGCTGTATATGCGGTCATCTTATCCATCATCGTAAAAGAAGCGATGTTTCGCTATAAATATGCGTTAGGGAAAAAAATTAAAAGCGATGCGATTATCGTTAATGCGTACGAGCATCGTTCGGATGTTTTTTCTTCGATTGCTGCATGCATTGGCATTGTTGCCGCGATGTTAGGTGAAACATTACATGCACCATGGCTCGTTTATGCAGATCCCGTTGCAGGGCTATTCGTTTCGCTCCTCGTTTTAAAAATGGCGTGGCAGTTAGGAGCAGAGTCGATTCATCATGCGCTTGATCACGTGTGGCACGAAGAAGAGACGGTGAACTTGCGCGAAGCGGTTTTGTCATTTTCTGAAGTGAAACGCATTGATTCACTTTATGCTCGTCAACATGGGCATTATGTTGTTGTCGATTTAAAAATTGCTGTGTCACCACATTTAACAGTTTTAGAAGCGCATGAGATCGGGAAAAGGGTGAAAGAAAAGCTACTGACGTTTCCGCAAGTGCATAATGTGATGGTGCATATTAATCCGTACGATGAACAATGAATTGCCCCTCAGCCTATTGTTTTGTATAATAAAAAGGTTGAGGGGTGAATGACATGTTAGCATCGAAAACTCGTTGGAATATTCAACAAGTAAACGAGCAACAAGTGCAAATGATTGCGCAAGCGCTACATATCACTCCGCTCGTTGCTTCATTGCTTGTTAGCCGCGGCTACCATACCGTTGAAGCCGCTCGTTCTTTTTTTGAGCGAAAGCAATCGTTTCACTCACCATTTTTATTAAACGATATGGAAAAAGCGGTTGAGCGAATAGAGAAAGCGATTACAAACGATGAACATATTCTCGTTTTCGGTGATTATGATGCCGATGGAGTAAGCAGTACAGTCGTCATGGTCAGCGCATTACGAGAAAAAGGAGCGAATGTGTCTTTTTACATTCCGAATCGTTTTACAGAAGGATACGGACCAAATGAACAAGCGTTTCGGCTAGCAAAACAACAAGGTGTTTCGCTTATCATTACAGTCGATACAGGCATTTCTGCTTTACATGAAGCCAACGTAGCGAAACAGCTTGGGATCGATTTAATTATTACCGATCATCATGAACCTGGTCCGGTACTACCGGAAGCGTACGCAACGATCCATCCGAAAATAAGCCCGAATTATCCGTTTAAACATTTAGCTGGCGTCGGCGTAGCATTTAAGCTTGCTCATGCGCTTATCGGGCGCGTGCCGTATGAATGGTTGGACGTTGTTGCAATCGGGACAATTGCCGATCTCGTTCCGCTTCAAGACGAAAACCATTTACTCGCTCGATTGGGCATTGAACAATTTCGTCAAACGAACCGTCTCGGTTTACAGGCACTTTGTAAACAATGTGGCGTATCACATACAGCTGTGACAGAAGATACGATTGCTTTCATGATCGGTCCGCGCGTTAATGCCGCCGGACGTCTCGATTGCGCTGATCCAGCTGTTCAGCTGTTGTTGACGACAGATGCACACGAAGCGGACATGCTAGCGGAGCAAATTGATGCAATGAACCGCGAACGTCAACAACTTGTTAACGAGATAACCGAAGAAGCGATTCAACTTGTCGAGCAACATTATAGAGATGATCGTGTATTAGTTGTGGCGAAAGAAGGATGGAATGTCGGTGTTATTGGCATTGTGGCATCTCGTTTAGTCGAAAAGTTTTATCGTCCGACGATCGTGTTAAGCATTGATCAAGAAAAAGGAATAGCCAAAGGATCAGCGCGAAGTATTGAGGGATTTGACTTATTTGCGAACTTGTCAAACTGTCGCGATATTTTGCCGCATTTTGGCGGGCATCCGATGGCGGCCGGAATGACGCTTTCTTTTCATGATGTAGATGAATTACGTCGTCGCCTAAACGAAGCAGCGGAGCAACAATTAACGGACGAACATTTCATTCCTATCACTCACATCGATTTATGTTGCTCCATCCCAGACGTTTCGCTTGAACTTATCGAACAAATGAATCGGCTTGCACCGTTTGGAATGGGGAATCCGAAGCCGCGTGTCCTTTTCCAACATGTGCAACTCGATACGTTGCGAAAAATTGGAACGGATCAAAACCACTTAAAATTGTTGTTAACGGAAGACGGAAAAACGTTAGAAGCGATCGGATTCGGTTTTGGCAACATCGGTGACGAAATTGCACCGAACGTTCGTCTTTCGATCGTAGGAGAACTTGCTATTAACGAATGGAACAACTTTCGAAAGCCGCAGTTAATGATTCAAGATATAGCAGTGAATGAGTGGCAATTGTTTGATATGCGTCACATTCGTCATCCAAGTAAGTTCATGGCGTTGCTACCGAAAGAAAAGCGGTTATTGATCGCTTTTCATCGCGACACAGTAGACGCATTGCAATTGTCGGCATATGCAGATGAAATTGTATATGTGTCGAACGAACAAGAGGCGATAATTGATGTAGGTGGAAAGTATATTGTTTTTCTTGATTTGCCTCCGTCACAGCAAATCGTTAAAGTTTTATTAAGTTGTAGTTTACCTGAACGCATTTATGCGTTATTCTATCAAAGGGAGAATCACTTCTTTAGCGTATTGCCAACGCGTGAACATTTTAAGTGGTTATATTCCTTTTTGCATAAGCGTAGCCCGTTTGATGTGCGGCGTTACGCTGATGACTTAGCTCGCTCGCGCGGATGGACAAAAGACACGATTTTGTTTATGATTCAAGTGTTTAAAGAGCTTGGCTTTATAACTGTTGAAAACGGAATCGTTTCTTTAGCTCGCGATGTCCAAAAACGGGATTTAACGGAATCGCCTTCTTACCGATTGAAACAAGCGCAGGCAGAGCTCGAGCATATGTTTTTATACTCATCTTATTCCCAACTGAAACGTTGGTTTGATTCATTGTATGAGGAGGAAAATGTCAATGGATTTAAAACAATACGTCACGATTGTTCCTGATTTCCCAAAACCAGGCATTCAATTTAAAGATATTACAACAATTATGGATAAAGGGGAAGTGTACAAGTACGCAACAGATCAAATCGTCAATTACGCACGTGAAAAGAAAATTGATGTCGTTGTTGGACCAGAAGCGCGTGGTTTTATTATCGGTTGTCCAGTTGCTTATGCGCTCGGTGTTGGATTTGTCCCTGTCCGTAAAGAAGGAAAATTACCTCGCGAAGTCATTCGTGTCGAATACGGTTTAGAATACGGCAAGGACGTATTAACGATGCATAAAGATGCGATTAAGCCAGGACAGCGCGTTCTTATTACAGACGACTTGCTAGCGACAGGTGGCACGATTGAAGCGACGATTAAGCTCGTTGAACAGCTCGGCGGCATTGTCGCGGGGATTGCATTTTTGATTGAATTAACATATTTAGAAGGTCGCGAAAAATTAAAAGGATACGATATTTTGACGCTAATGCAATTTTAATGAAGGAGGGGCAAAACGCTCCTCTTTTTCACATCGTTGCTCTTTACATTTGAAAAAATTTTCATGATAATATTGTAAATACGTTTAAAATAAAAGGTGATTGCATGGCAAATGAACAAGTATTAACGGCGGAACAAGTTATTGAAAAGGCGAGCCGTTATTTGTCGAAAGACGACGTACAGTTTATCGAACGGGCATATGAATTTGCGAAAGAAGCGCATCGTGAGCAATATCGGAAGTCTGGGGAGCCGTATATCATTCATCCAATTCAAGTGGCAGGGATTTTAGTCGATTTAGAAATGGACCCTGCGACAATTGCGGCTGGATTTTTACATGATGTCGTTGAAGATACACATGTGACGAAAGAAGATTTAGAAAGAGAATTCGGAAAAGAAGTAGCGATGCTCGTTGATGGTGTAACGAAGCTCGGAAAAATTAAATATAAATCGCATGAAGAACAACAAGCAGAAAATCATCGCAAAATGTTTTTAGCAATGGCGCAAGATATACGAGTCATTTTAATTAAGTTGGCGGACCGTTTGCACAACATGCGCACATTAAAACATTTGCCGATCGAAAAACAACGCCGAATTGCGAATGAGACGCTTGAAATTTTTGCGCCGCTTGCCCATCGGCTTGGAATTTCAAAAATTAAATGGGAGCTTGAAGATACAGCGCTCCGTTATTTAAATCCGCAACAATATTATCGCATCGTCAATTTGATGAAGAAAAAGCGGGCAGAACGTGAGCAATATTTAGAAGAAGTCATCCAAGAAATGCGTGCACGGTTACAGGAAGTCGGGATTCAGGCCGAAATTTCTGGACGTCCAAAACATATTTACAGCATTTATCGGAAAATGGTTTTGCAAAATAAGCAATTTAACGAAATTTACGATTTGCTTGCTGTGCGCATCATCGTCGAAAGCATTAAAGACTGTTATGCGGTACTCGGGATCATCCACACATGTTGGAAGCCGATGCCTGGGCGTTTTAAAGATTATATTGCCATGCCGAAGCCAAATATGTATCAATCGCTTCATACGACCGTTGTAGGACCAAAAGGCGAACCGCTTGAAGTGCAAATTCGGACGTTTGAGATGCATCATATTGCGGAATTTGGAATTGCTGCCCATTGGGCGTATAAAGAAGGAAAGACGATTCGACCAAATACGTTTGAAGAAAAACTAGCATGGTTTCGCGAAATTGTTGAGTGGCAAAACGAAACGAACAACGCCGAAGAGTTTGTCGAAACGTTGAAAATGGATTTATTTTCCGATATGGTGTTTGTTTTTACGCCAAAAGGTGATGTCATTGAGCTTCCAGCCGGTTCGGTGCCGATTGATTTTGCGTATCGCATTCATTCAGAAATTGGAAATAAAACGATTGGGGCAAAAGTGAACGGAAAAATGGTGCCGCTCGATCATCCGCTTCAAACAGGAGACATCGTTGAGATTTTGACGTCCAATCATTCATATGGCCCAAGTCAAGATTGGTTAAAAATCGCCCAAACATCACATGCGAAAAATAAAATTCGCCAATTTTTCAAAAAGCAACGCCGTGAAGAAAACGTTGAAAAAGGAAAAGAGCTTGTCGAAAAAGAAATTCGCAACATGGGTTTTGATGTCAAAGAAGTGCTCACTGTTGAAAATATGAAACGGGTAGCGGAAAAATTTAATTTTGCTAACGAAGAAGATATGTATGCTGCTGTTGGATACAACGGCATTACAGCTGCCCAAGTTGCGCATCGTCTAACAGAAAAGTGGCGGAAACAACGCGATTTAGAAGAGCAAGCGAAACGCTTATCGGACATGCTGCAAGAGGCGAAGACAATTACTCCAATGAAAAAGCGCGATTTTGGTGTATGCGTGGAAGGAGTAGACAATTTACTTATTCGTCTGTCACGCTGTTGCAATCCGGTGCCTGGTGATGAAATTATCGGTTTTATTACAAAAGGACGTGGCGTTTCTGTTCATCGTGCCGATTGCCCGAACGTGCTTGTTGAAGAAGCAAAAGAGCGACTTATTCCTGTGCAATGGGAGAGCGGGGCAAACTGTCAACGGGAATATACAGTCGACATCGAAATTACTGGATATGATCGACGTGGCTTGCTGAACGAAGTGTTGCAAGCTGTCAATGAGACGAAAACGAACATTTCTGCTGTATCTGGAAGAACGGATCATCGTAATAAAATGGCAACGATTCATATGACGATTTTTATTCATAACGTAAGTCATCTTCAAAAAGTGGTGGAGCGCATTAAACAAATTCCAGATATTTATTCAGTTAGACGGATCATGAATTAGAAAGGGTTGTCGCCATGAGAGTTGTCGTTCAACGCGCAAAAGATGCAAAAGTCACAGTAGCTGGCGAAGTAGTCGGAGAAATTGATTTTGGGCTCGTTTTGTTAGTTGGCATTACGCATGATGATACGGAGGAAGATGCAGCATTTGTTGCCGATAAAATTGCTCATTTGCGCATATTTGAAGATGAACACGGAAAAATGAACGTATCACTTATAGATGTTGGCGGAGCGATTTTATCAATTTCGCAATTTACGCTGTACGGAGACTGTCGCAAAGGAAGAAGACCGAACTTTATGGATGCAGCAAAACCAGAACACGCGAAACACATTTATGAGGCGTTTAATGAACAATTGCGTCAAAAAGGAATTCGTGTAGAAACAGGTGTATTTGGTGCCATGATGGATGTAACGTTGACGAACGTCGGTCCTGTGACGCTCATCGTTGAAAGCAAATAAAAACCGTGCTCGCATGTGGACGAGCCCGGTTTTTTCTTATCCTCGTGCTAAATGTTTTTTTATTTTTTGTACGTCACGGAGGGTAAGGCCGAATTCAGAAGCGAGTTCAAACGATGTGAGCTCATTTTCTTTTTGAATAAATGAATGAAAATCGACGTGCATAAGTGGGGATTGTGAATGAATAAATTCCCCTTTTTCACTATGGCGCATGATCAATCTCCTTTCGCATCAAATGTCTTTCGTATTATTCCCAATTTTTCTACCTTTTCATTCAAAGAAGGATTTTGTTTATTTGTGAAGAAATAAAGTAGCGACCATTGACAACGTAGGAGGATGTACAGCATGAAAAAAACGTTCATGGCTTCATTGTTCATTTGTTGTTGTTTCTTGATGATCTTTCAAACAGCATCAGCAGCAATGAACGTGCGCATCGTTGTTGACCGATTAAACGTACGAACAGGTCCGGGATTGACATTTCCGGTGCAAGGAAAAGTAGCGAAAGGAAAGCAATATGCTGTCGTTCAAAAGCGAGGGGAATGGCTGCAAATTCGGCTCGCTTCGAATCGGACAGGTTGGGTGTACGGCAAATACGTGCAAATGCAAAACGAACAGATGGAAAAGAAAAAACAAATACAACAACTTGTTGTATGCCAAGCAGACGGATTACGACTTCGTAAAGGACCAGGAACGACGTATGCGATCATCGGGTATGTCAATCGTAACGAAAAAGGAACGGCAACGATGATACAAGGGGATTGGATGTATGTGCGTTGGGATGGAAAAGAAGGTTGGGTGCATCGCTCATACATAGCAAATGTTGAAAAAAACACAGAACAAAATAAAGAACAAAATGCAGAACAAAATGCAGAACAAAATACATACGTCCAAATGTTATATGACAATACAAATATTCGTTCTGCTGCTTCAACACAGTCCTCTATCATTACTAAAGCAAAACGTGGCGACCAGTTTGCAGTCATTCGAAAAGAAGGACGATGGTACGTCATACAAGTAGATGCACAAACGATCGGTTATGTCGCAGAATGGATCGTTCAAGTAACAAAGAAACCTACGCCTTCTCAAAAAACGATTGTAGGGAAAACGATTGTCATTGACGCAGGGCATGGTGGAAAAGATTATGGGGCGACTGGAGTCAACGGAACAATTGAAAAAATGTTAACGTTACAAACGGTATTGTTGTTAGGTGAAAAACTAAAGCAAATGGGGGCGAACGTCATTTTCACACGCGAAGATGATCGCTTTTTATCGCTTAGTGAGCGTGTCTACATAGCGGGGAAACATCAAGCAGATGCGTTTATTAGCATTCATTACGATAGCGCATTAAACCGCACGGCAAGTGGTTTAACGATATATTACTATAAATCAATTGATCGTTCGCTCGCTAATGCGATGTTTGATCCGCTGAGCCGTCTAACAGGCATTCAGCAACGCGGGGTTCGAAGTGGCAATTACCATGTGTTGCGCGAAAATAGTCGCCCTTCTGTATTGCTTGAACTTGGCTATTTAAGCAATCCGAATGAAGAGTTGTTTGTTATGTCACAAGACTATCAACAAGCAGCGACAGAGGCGATTTGCAATGGATTGCTTCAGTATTTCGGAAAATAAGGCCATCTTGACAAATGGTTTGTTCGTACGTAATATAAAAAGAAAATTCAACATCTCGCCGATGATGGAGAAAAGTAGTTAAGAGTACACATGGCCAGAGAGGAAATGCCGTAGGCTGGAAGCATTTCTCCATGATGACTTAACGAACGAACACTCCGTAGGTTTCTCTTTGAACGCGTCAGTCAGTAGGAGAGAACGCTTTCCGGGCGTTATCGGATGAAAGTGGAAGCATGCGCTTCAACTAGGGTGGCACCACGGGAACTCGTCTCTCGTCCCTAATTTATTAGGGGTGGGAGATTTTTATTTGCATAAAAACTGAAGGAGGGAAACATATGTCATTTCAAATTCCGCGCGGAACGCAAGACATTTTGCCCGAACAAGCAGCAAAATGGCAATATATTGAACACATTGCGCGCGAACTTTGCCGTCGTTACAATTATCAAGAAATTCGCACCCCCATTTTTGAACATACGGAGCTGTTTTTACGCGGTGTCGGTGATACAACGGATATTGTTCAAAAAGAAATGTACACATTTGAAGATCGTGGCGGTCGAAGTTTAACGCTTCGTCCAGAAGGAACAGCAGCGGTTGTTCGCTCATTTGTTGAAAATAAAATGTATGGCTACCCGAATCAGCCAGTGAAATTGTATTACATGGGGCCGATGTTCCGTTACGAACGTCCGCAAGCAGGTCGTTTTCGTCAGTTCGTCCAATTTGGTGTCGAAGCACTCGGAAGTAACGATCCTGCGATTGATGCTGAAGTCATCGCTTTAGCGATGGACATTTACCACACGCTCGGATTGAAAAAGCTGAAACTTGTCATCAATAGTTTAGGTGATGTTGAAAGTAGAAAAGCGCACCGCCAAGCGCTCATCGATCATTTCCAACCTCGCATTCATGAGTTTTGTGATGATTGCCAAGCACGGTTACATAAAAATCCAATGCGCATTTTAGACTGTAAAAAAGATCGCGACCACGAACTGATGCGTACTGCCCCATCGATTCTTGATTACTTAAATGAACAGTCGCGCACATATTTTGAAAAAGTGCAAATGTATTTACAGAAACTTGGCATCGCATTTGAAGTCGATTCACGGCTTGTGCGCGGTTTAGACTATTACAATCATACGGCATTTGAAATTATGAGCGAGGCAGAAGGGTTTGGCGCCATTACGACGCTATGTGGCGGTGGGCGTTATAACGGTCTCGTTCAAGAAATTGGCGGACCGGAAACGCCAGGGATCGGATTCGCTTTAAGCATTGAGCGCTTGCTTGCTGCATTAGAGGCCGAGGGTATTTCGTTACCGATTTCAGAAGGAATTGACTGTTATGTTGTAGCTTTAGGTGAACAAGCGAAAGAAGAAGCGGTTGCGCTCGTTGCTGCGCTACGTAAAGAAGGCATTTCGGCAGAAAAAGATTATCAAGATCGAAAAGTGAAAGCACAGCTTAAAGCCGCAGACCGTTTACATGCGACGTATGTTGCAATTTTAGGTGAAGATGAATTGCAAAAAGGTGTCATTAACGTAAAACATATGGCAACGGGAGAGCAGCAAGAAGTGCCTCTTGACACATTTGTTTCACATATGGAAAACGTATTGAAATAGGAGGGGAAAGTATGTTCGGAAGGACGCATTATTGTGGAGAAGTAACAAATATGGCGATCGGTCAAACGGTGCGCTTAAAAGGATGGGTGCAAAAACGTCGCGATCTCGGAGGGCTTATTTTTATCGACTTGCGCGACCGTACAGGTATTGTGCAAATTGTATTTAGCCCAGATGTGTCAAAAGAGGCGTTGCAAGTAGCAGAAACAATTCGTAGCGAATACGTGTTAGACGTAGAAGGAACGGTCGTTCAACGGGAAGAAGGACAAGTTAATCCGAATTTACCGACTGGAACAATTGAAGTGCATGCGACGCACGTGACGATTTTAAGTGAAGCAAAAACGCCGCCGTTTCCGATTTCAGATAAAACAGATGTATCTGAAGACGTTCGCTTAAAATATCGCTACTTAGATTTGCGTCGCCCGGTGATGTTCCAGACGTTTCAAATGCGCCATCAAGTAACGAAAGCGATTCGCGACTTTTTAGACGAAGAAGGCTTTTTAGAAGTAGAAACGCCAATTTTAACGAAAAGTACGCCAGAAGGGGCGCGCGATTACTTAGTTCCAAGCCGTGTACATCCAGGCGAGTTTTATGCGTTACCACAATCGCCGCAAATTTTTAAACAATTATTAATGGTCGCTGGCTTTGAACGATACTATCAAATCGCTCGTTGTTTCCGCGATGAAGATTTACGTGCTGATCGTCAACCAGAATTTACACAAGTCGATATTGAAACATCGTTTATGAGTCAAGACGATATTTTAGCAATGATCGAGCGAATGATGGCGCGCGTCATGAAAGTCGCAAAAGGAGTCGACATCTCTATTCCGTTCCCGCGCATGTCATACGATGAAGCGATTGCGCGTTACGGTTCGGACAAGCCAGATACGCGTTTTGGGCTTGAGCTTGTTGATTTATCCGAGCAAGTGAAAGATTGCGGGTTTAAAGTGTTTGCAAGCGCGGTGCAAAACGGTGGACAAGTGAAGGCGATCAATGTGAAAGGTGCTGCGGATAAATATTCGCGTAAAGATATTGATGCATTAACAGAATATGTTGCTCGTTATGGAGCAAAAGGATTAGCTTGGTTGAAAGTTGAAGCAGACGGTTTAAAAGGTCCAATTGCTAAGTTTTTCAATGAAGATGAACAAAAACAAATGATGCAAACACTTGAAGCAGAAACGGCTGACTTATTGTTATTTGTCGCTGATAAAAAATCGGTTGTTGCCGATGCGCTTGGTGCATTGCGTTTAAAGTTAGGAAAAGATTTGCAGTTGATTGACGAATCAGCATTTCATTTCTTATGGATTACAGATTGGCCACTGTTTGAATACGACGAAGAAGAAGGTCGCTATTATGCGGCGCATCATCCGTTTACCATGCCTGTTCGTGAAGATGTGCCAAAGTTTGAAACAGACCCAGCAAGCATTCGTGCACAAGCGTACGATCTTGTGTTAAACGGATATGAGTTAGGTGGAGGTTCACTCCGTATTTTCGAGCGGGATATACAAGAAAAAATGTTTAAAACGCTCGGTTTTACTGAAGAACAAGCGCGTGAACAGTTTGGCTTTTTGCTCGAAGCGTTTGAATACGGTACGCCTCCACATGGGGGAATTGCGCTTGGATTAGACCGGCTTGTCATGTTGCTTGCGGGGCGTTCGAATTTACGTGATACAATTGCCTTCCCGAAAACAGCGAGCGCGAGTTGCTTGTTAACGGAAGCGCCAAGTGCAGTTAGCGAAGAGCAATTAGAAGAATTACATTTGCGAATCAAAGACGTTCAAAAAGTAGACTAAATTTGTAACGTTGCAAATACGTTCGAAGTGTGCTAACATACAAGTAACAACAAGTCCTGATGTGTTTGTCGTATCACCTATTGTTTTGACCGAACAATGTGTGATACGGGAGCCCGGGTTTTCAGGTGGCGTACATGCCTCATTTACATAGAGAGGACGTACATAAGCTTGAAACAGGGCACCCACCTGTGAGAGAGCGGGTTCAAAACAAAGGCCATCAGCGACGGCACGATTGGGACTTAGGAAACAAAAACGAATAAAGCCTTGACGTAAAGAACATGCTTTACGTTGAGGCTTTTTTTGTGCCATAATGCATGTATATCCGATTGAAATACTTACATATGGGAGGCAAAACATGTTACATCAATTTTCTCGTAACGAACTTGCGATCGGAAAAGAAGGATTAAAACGACTAAGTGAAAGTACCGTTGCGATTCTCGGTATCGGTGGCGTCGGTTCGTTCGCCGTCGAGGCACTTGCTCGCTCAGGTGTGGGGCGTCTTATTTTAATCGATAAAGATGATATTGACATTACAAACGTCAATCGTCAAATTCATGCGCTGTTATCGACGGTTGGGCGTCCGAAAGTAGAAGTGATGAAAGAGCGCATCGCAGACATTAATCCAGCATGCGAAGTGATTGCATTAAAAATGTTTTATACAGAAGAAACATATGAGCAAATTTTTTCGTATAACATCGACTACGTCATTGACGCATCGGATACAATTTCGTATAAAATTCATTTGATGAAACAATGTTTAGAACGAAACATTCCGATCATTTCGAGCATGGGAGCGGCAAATAAAATGGATCCGACCCGTTTTCGCATTGCTGATATTTCAAAAACGCATACGGATCCGATTGCAAAAGTTATTCGCACGAGATTGCGGAAAGAAGGAATTAAAAAAGGCATCACCGTTGTTTTCTCGGATGAAAGTCCAATTGTCATTCGCGAAGACGTGCGAAAAGAAGTAGGAAATGATGAGGCAACCATTCGTAAGGCAAAAATGCCACCTTCATCGAATGCGTTTGTTCCATCGGTTGCTGGCCTCATCATGGCTGCACATGTCGTACAACAATTATTAAAAGATATTCCGATCCAACGTGTCGATCAACAATGAGCGCAAAGGGAACTCCTTTGCGTTTTTTTACAGCACATTATTAGTTGCAAAGGAGAGGAAATTGAATTATAGTGAAATTGTGACTGTATGGTCGTAAAAAAACGACCAATTGGTCATATTTCAAGAAAGAAAGGAAGAGCGAGATGAACTTTTTAACGAGGTTTAGTTTAAAGAATGCAGTCGCCGTATTTATCATTTCATTTCTACTCATATTAGGCGGACTATACTCATTTTCTTCTTTAAAAGTTGACTTGTTACCAAATATCGAGTTTCCACAACTATCTGTAGAAGTCATTTATCCAGGCGCTTCACCAGAAGATATGAATGAGCAAGTGACGACAAAGTTAGAAGAAAAGTTCAAAGGAGTGGAAGGGGTAAAGAAGCTCCAGAGCACATCGTTTGAAAGTATTTCTATTATTAACTTAGAGTTTCCGTTCAACACGGACATGGATGAAGTTGAGCGACAGGTTGAATCGCTCATGAAAGAAGCGAATTTGCCAGAAAACGTGCAGACGAAAGTGAATCGTTTCTCGTTTGGTACGTTCCCGATTTATAATATTTCTTTATTTGCAAAAGGGGATACGAACGTACAACAGCTGTTGGATGATACAATTATTCCAGAGTTGAAAAAAATTAATGGCATTAACTCCATTTCTGTCGGTGGGATGGAAGAAGACATTGTTCAAATTACAGTTGATAAACAAAAAGCGTTGCAATACGGATTAAGCTTAACGCAAATTAAAGAACAAATTAATGAAAAATTTTTAGCGTTCCCTGCCGGAAACGTTCAAACAGAAACGGTACAAATTCCGATTCGCGTACAACAAAAAATTGAAACGATTAAACAACTTGAAGATTTACCGTTATCTTCTCCATTGATGAACGCATCACCGGGAGCACCAGCAAGTGGACAGCAAGCTCCCACAAAAATTACGTTGAAAGATGTAGCGACGATTGAAGCAGTGACAGACCAAGGAGAAATTACGCGCTACAACTTACAACCATCTTTATCGATGGCAATTACGAAAAAGCAAGATGCGAACACGGTTGAAGTAGCGGACAAAGTGATAAACGTACTTGACAAATATAAAGACAAAATAGACTATGCAATAGGATTTGATTCTGCTGAAGGAATTAAAAAGTCTGTCGAAACGCTCGTGCGAGAAGGATTGCTCGGAGCATTGTTTGCATCCATTGCAGTGCTCGTCTTTTTACGAAACGTGCGTGCCACAATCATTGCCATTGTTTCCATTCCACTTTCGTTATTAGTTGCATCTATTTTCTTACAGCGGATGGATATTTCTTTAAACATTATGACGTTAGGTGGAATGGCCGTTGCGGTCGGGCGAGTAGTTGACGACAGCATCGTTGTCATCGAAAACATTTTCCGTCGCGTGCGTAAGTCAAAAACCGGGATGACAGATGAACTTGTCGAAGACTCGACGAAAGAAATTTTAAAGGCAATTACATCGTCTACTATCACGACCGTCGTTGTCTTTTTACCGCTCGGTCTCGTTGGTGGCGTGACAGGCGAGTTTTTCTTACCATTTGCGTTAACGATTGTGTTTTCGCTTTTAATGTCGCTCGTTGTGGCCATTACGATCGTTCCAATTTTAGCGAAGTTTTCGTTTAAAAAAGTGCCGCCAGAAGAAAAAGAAGGTGCGTTGCAACGAGCTTACGGTAAAGCGATTGAATGGGCGCTCGATCATAAAAAAATTGTGTTGTTTTTGTCTGTTTTATTGCTCGGTGGCTCATTCGCTATCGTACCGAAGTTAGGCTTTACATTTATTCCGAACGAAGAACAAAAATCATTAATTGCTGCAGTCGAACTTCCATCGTCTACGTCATTAGAAAAGACGAACGATGTATCATTGAAAATCGAAAATATGTTTGCTTCGATGAAGGAGATTGAAGAAGTTACTGCAGGAATTGGTAGCCGTGATTTCCGTAGCGGATTAAAGCGGAAAAACCAAGCGAACTATTTTATTACGTTGAAAGAAGACACGAACGTGAGCACGTTCATTAAAAAGTTGGAAAAAGAAATGGAAACAATCGCTAATGAGGAAGTAAAAGGTGCAAAAGTCGGCGTTCAAGAATTGCAATCTGGTGGACCGCCGTCAAACAATAACGTAAATATTGACTTGTACTCGACCGACTTAAATGCATTACAACAAGCGGCGAAAGATGTAGAAGCGTACTTAAAAACGCGCGACGATTTGAAATATGTCACAAATAATTTTACAGATAAACAAAAACAAGTAGTCGTTAACATCGACACGAACAAAGCAATGGAATACGGTGTATCAGGCTTTCAAATTCTCGGTACAATCGCCGATCAAACTCGTCCGGTTCAAGTCGGCACGTTGACGTTAGACGATGAAGAACGGACAGTACAATTGTCATATGACAAACAAATGGCATCGATCGAAGAGTTAGAAAACACACTTATTTTCACAAAGTTCGGACCAGTGCCAGTAAAACAATTGGCAGACGTGCAAGAAGTTGATACATTTACATCCATTCAAAAACTTGATGGAAAAGTGTTTGCACGTGTGTCTGCTCAAGTCGTTGGTGACAACATTCAAAAAGTTACACAAGATGTCATCAATGGTGTAAAAAAAGAAATTGATTTACCAAAAGATGTTTCACTCGAAGGTGGCGGCGGAAGCGATGAAACGGTAGAAACGTTCCAACAGCTCGGTTTAGCGATGGTTGTAGCGATTGGGCTTGTGTATATTACGATGCTCATTACGTTTGGAAAAGCGCGTATTCCGTTTATTATTTTATCATCGCTTGTGTTCGTTCCAATCGGTTCGTTGCTCGGCTTATTCATTGCGAATGAACCGATGTCCGTCAGCGTCATGATCGGTTTATTAATGCTCATTGGAATTGTGACAACGAATGCGATCGTTCTCGTTGACCGAATCGGGCAAAATCGTGAGCAAAAAGGAATGACGATTCGTCAAGCGCTTATTGAAGCAGGGAAAACGCGGTTACGTCCGATTTTAATGACAGCATTTGCGACGGTGGCCGCACTCATTCCGCTTGCGTTGACGAAGTCATCGGGAACGCTCATTTCTAAAGGGTTAGCGATTACGGTCATCGGTGGATTGACGTCATCAACGTTATTGACGTTAATTCTCGTTCCTGTTGTATACGAACTATTTTTCTTCCGACAAGCGAAAAAAGAACGACAAGCATAATTGGAGACAGGCTGGCTGAAATTCGGTCAGCCTGTTGTGTTATAATAAAACGAGAAACGAACAGTAAGGATGGGGCCTCATGAGCAGAAAAGAACAAATTATTGAAGTCGCAATGAAACTATTTGCTGAAAAAGGATATCATGCGACAACGATGCAAGAAATTGCTGAACATAGTCAGTTAGCTAAAGGATCATTATACAACTACTTTAAATCAAAAGAGGAAATTGTTTTATCGATTTTTCAATATCATTACGATCAGTTGTTTCAGCAATTCGCTCGCATTGCGTCAGACCGTTCATTAACGGCGCGCGAAAAATTTTTAAAACAGCTTTCTTTGCAAATTGAAGCGTTTGAACAGCATAAAGAAATTGTACAAATGCATATGGGCGATCATGCACAAAAAGTTAGTGAAGACGTCCACGCGCTTGTTTTGCGCATTCGTTCCCATTTATTTGACTGGTACGTTCAATCACTTATCGATGTATACGGGGAACGTATTCGTCCGTATGTGCTTGATTGTGCCATCATGTTAAATGGCATGTTAAAAGAATATTTATTTTTTGCTCTGTTTGAACAAAAGTCGTTTCCTTTTCAACGATTAGCCCCTTTTTTAATCGAGCGGCTTGATGCGCTTGTCGATAGTTTACAGCACGACATGCCATTGCTAAGCCACGATGCCCAAGCAGAAAAAACACGTGCCCTTGCGCTTATTGAGGAGATGATTGAAGAAGCAGGCGATCATCATATTGTGGAGCTACTCAAACAGTTAAAAACAGAAATACAACAGGATGACCCGAGAAAAGCGATTGTTGATGCATTTCTTTTATATTTACAACAAAGTCATATGCGCCAATTTGTTCCTGCCTTACGTGCAGCGTTAGCATTGTGAGGTGAGAAAACGATGTTGTTTGCTCAAGAGCCGCTTGCTTATCGTATGCGCCCGCGTACGATTGATGAAGTCATCGGACAAGACGATGTGATCGGTTCACATACAGCGCTATATCGAATGATTAAAAATGGTTATGTGCCATCGTTATTGCTTTACGGACCGCCTGGCGTCGGGAAAACATCGCTTGCTTATGCGATCGCTGGAACGGTACAACGTCCGTTTTATATGCTCAATGCGACGACGGCAGGAAAAAAAGAAATGGAAGAAATAGTGGCGGATGCTCGCTTTGAAGGCAACGTTATTTTATTTATTGATGAAATTCATCGTTTCACAAAAGCGCAACAAGATTATTTATTACCACATGTCGAAAGCGGTTTGATTACCCTCATTGGTGCGACGACAGAAAATCCATTTCATTCGATTAATCCGGCTGTTCGCAGTCGCTTAGGACAAATAAAACAGTTGCAGCCATTAACGAAAGAGAAGACGCTCGCATTATTGCACCGCGCTTTAGCCGATCGTGAACGAGGATTAGGCGATTGGCATATTGACATTAGCGATGAGGCGCTTTCGATCATTGCTGAAGGGGCGAACGGAGATGCTCGAGCGGCATTGACGATTTTAGAAGAAGTCGTATATGCAACGAAACAAAGGGATCAATATGCTGTTGTGGATGTGCAAGCTGTTTTGTCTTGTGTAGAAAACAAGTCGCTAACGTATGATAAACAAGGAGATACGTATTATTCTTTACTTTCCGCTTTTCAAAAAAGTATTCGTGGCAGTGACGTAGATGCTTCGCTTCACTATTTAGCAAGGCTTCTTGAAGGTGGCGATCTTACCGCTGTTTGCCGTCGCCTTGCAGTCATTGCTTATGAAGATATTGGATTAGCCAATCCACTAATCGGTGTGAAGGTGATGAGCGCGATCGAAGCCGCAGAGCGTCTCGGTATGCCAGAAGCACGCATTCCGCTTTCAGTCGTGACGATTGACATGTGTTTATCACCGAAATCAAATAGTGCATATAAAGCGATCGATCAAGCGCTTATAGATGTGCGAAACGGAAAAGGACAATCGATTCCGCTTCATTTGCAAGATGCTCACTATGCGGGGGCGAAACATCTTGGACGCGGAATAGGGTATAAATATCCACACGATTATCCATACGGTTGGGTGGCACAACAATACTTACCTGATGATTTAATCGGAGTGCAATATTATCAACCGAAACAAAACGGCGAAGAAAAGCAATTCGCTTCCGTTTATGAGCGGCTCAATGAACGAAAAAAGCAGTAACGTTCCTCTGTTTCGTATTTTTATGTTATAATGGCTTGTGTTTCTTTTGACAGTGAATGAGGGGATGATTCGTTTGAAAATATCTACAAAAGGTCGATACGGTTTAACGATTATGATTGAGTTGGCGAAACGATATGGAGAGGGACCGATTTCATTAAAATCGATCGCTCAAATGAATAATTTGTCGGAGCATTATTTAGAACAACTCATTTCCCCATTGCGAAACGCTGGTTTAGTGAAAAGCGTTCGCGGAGCGTATGGCGGTTACATTTTAGCAGATGAACCATCAAAAATTACTGCGGGCGATGTTATTCGTGTGTTGGAAGGACCGCTTCAAGTCGTTGAAGAACTAGAAGATGAAGAACCAGCGAAACGTGAATTATGGATGCGCGTTCGCGATGCGGTAAAAGAAGTGTTAGATAGCACGACGCTTGAAGACTTAGCAAGTCATACCGACGACCACGGTGATGCATATATGTTTTATATCTAGGAAAGGAGAATGTATTTGGAGCGCATTTATTTAGACCACGCAGCGACGTCTCCTGTTCACCCGCAAGTTGTGGAGGCAATGATACCGTACATGACAACATATTTTGGCAACCCATCAAGCATTCATTCATTCGGTCGTGAAACACGACGTGCCCTTGATGAAGCGAGGGAGACCATTGCTAGAACGATCGGGGCAAAAGCGAACGAAATCATTTTTACAAGCGGTGGAACAGAGGCGGATAATTTAGCGATCATTGGTGTGGCAATGGCGAATCGCGAGAGAGGGCGACACATCATTACAACGTCTGTCGAACATCATGCTGTATTAAACACGTGCAAATATTTACAGAAACAAGGATTTGATGTGACATACTTACCTGTGGATGAGCATGGCATCATTTCTATTGAACAGCTAAAAAGCGCTTTGCGCGACGATACGGTTCTTGTCTCTATCATGTTTGGCAACAACGAAACAGGTGTGTTGCAACCAATTCATGATATTGGTCAATTGCTTCATGACCACGATGTGTATTTTCATACAGATGCAGTACAAGCGTATGGTCTCGTTCCGATCGATGTGCACGAACTCGGCATCGATTTACTTTCCGTATCAAGCCATAAAATTAACGGACCAAAAGGAGTCGGCTTTTTATACGTACGTGAAGGGGTTCGTCTGACGCCACACATATACGGCGGAGAACAAGAAAGAAAACGACGTGCAGGGACAGAAAACGTACCCGGTATTGTCGGATTGAAAAAAGCAGCTGAACTCGCACAACAAACGATGTCTGAAAAACGAGCGTTATATGAACAGTTTCAACGTATCATGTTGACGACATTTGAACGAGAAGGCATTCATTACGCGGTGAACGGTCATGAAACAAATCGTTTGCCACATGTATTAAACGTTGCGTTTTTCGGAACAAATGTAGAAGCATTGCTTGTCAATTTAGATTTAGCAGGCATTGCCGCCTCAAGCGGCTCAGCGTGTACAGCTGGCTCAATTGATCCGTCACATGTGTTAGTGGCGATGTACGGAAATGAATCAGAGCGCATTCGTTCTTCTGTTCGTTTTAGCTTTGGATATGGAAATACATTAGAACAAGTCGAACGAGCAGCATATGATATTGCAAAAATTGTGAAACGGCTAACAAAAGCGTGAAAGGAGGTAAAATGATGGCGAGAGTAGTCGTAGGCATGTCCGGTGGAGTTGACTCATCAGTAGCCGCATTATTGCTAAAACAACAAGGGTACGATGTCATCGGCATTTTTATGAAAAACTGGGACGACACCGATGAAAACGGGGTATGTACCGCAACGGAAGATTACGAAGATGTTGTGCGTGTGTGCAACCAAATTGGTATTCCGTATTATGCGGTCAACTTCGAAAAGCAATATTGGGAAAAAGTATTTACGTACTTTTTAGACGAATATAAAGCAGGGCGCACGCCAAATCCAGATGTGATGTGCAATAAAGAAATTAAGTTTAAAGCATTTTTAGAACATGCGATGGCGCTTGGAGCGGACTATTTAGCGACAGGACATTATGCTCGCGTTGCCTATCGCGATGGGGAATATCAATTGTTGCGCGGATTAGATGCAAACAAAGATCAAACGTATTTTTTAAATCAGCTCGGGCAAGCACAATTATCAAAAGTATTGTTTCCAATCGGCGAATTACAAAAGGCCAAAGTGCGTGAAATTGCGAAAGAAGCCGGACTTGCGACAGCAGGAAAAAAAGATAGCACAGGCATTTGTTTCATCGGTGAACGCAATTTTAAACAGTTTTTAAGCAATTATTTACCTGCACAGCCGGGCAAGATGCAAACGCTCGATGGAGAAGTAAAAGGTACGCACGATGGCTTAATGTACTATACGATCGGACAACGCCACGGACTTGGTATTGGTGGTAGCGGAGAGCCTTGGTTCGTTGTTGGGAAAAATTTAAAAGACAACATTTTATACGTTGCACAAGGGTTTGATAACGAATTGCTTTATTCTGATGCAATTATTGCAACGAACGTCAATTGGGTCAGCGATCGAAAACCGAATGAACCGATTGCTTGTACAGCGAAATTCCGTTATCGTCAACCAGATGTACCGGTGACAGTAGAAATGATTGATGAAACGACGGCACGCGTATCATTTAGCCAACGCGTGCGTGCAGTAACACCGGGGCAAGCGGTCGTTTTCTACAACGGTGAACAATGTCTCGGTGGCGGAACGATCGATCAAGTATTTCGCAACGGTGAAAGATTGACATACGTTGGCTAACCTTCAACTCAACAGACGAGTTGAAGGCTTTTTTGTTATAATATGCATATGAGGTGATAGTAATGGATTACAACGCACAAGGCATTCAATATATGCAGCAAGGACAATATGAAGAAGCGGTTAAATGTTTTCATGAAGCGATTGAACGACAACCGAACGATCCTGTTGGTTACATTAATTTTGGAAACGTATTAGCAGCCGTCGGTGAAGAAGAAAAAGCGATTCGCTTTTTCCATAAAGCACTTGAACTTGATGAAAAAGCAGCGACCGCTTATTACGGACTCGGATCCATTTATTACAATCGCCAACAATTTGAACGAGCGAAAGAACAATTTGAACGGGCGATTCAAGTCGGATTAGCAGATGGAGATGTGTTTTTTATGCTTGGCATGTCGCTTATGTACTTAGAGCAACCACGTTTAGCGCTACCATATTTTCAGCGGGCGGTAGAATTAAACGAGCGCGATGTCGAAGCAACGTTTCAGCTCGGACTTTGTCTCGCACAACTACAGTTTGTCGATGAAGCGATGACATATTTTGAACGGACGATTCATTTAAACGACCAACATGCAGATGCGTATTACAATTTAGGTGTCGCATATGCATACAAAGACGATCTGAAAACGGCATATGAGATGTTTGAAAAGGCGCTGGCTATTCAACCGGATCATTTGTTAGCAGGTCATGGGAAAAAGCTAATGGAACGCGCATTGCAATAACAAAGGGGGAGATGGCGTTGCAACAACAGTTAGACTTAGACGGACGATCGTTTATTAAAGGCGTCCATGTCGGTACCATTTTTCATAACGAAGACAATTTATATTCAGTTATTCGTGTACGCGTGGAAGAAACAAATGAAGCGCATATAGAAAAAGACGTTGTTGTGACAGGCTATTTCCCTTTGCTCGGTGAGTATGATACATATACGTTTTTCGGCACATTCAAAGAACATCCGCGCTTTGGAAAACAATATGTTGTTGATCATTTTCGAAAAGAGTTTCCTGAAACGAAAGAAGGAGTGATTCAATATTTATCGGGCGGCATGTTTAAAGGAATCGGGAAAAAAACAGCAGCCGCCATCGTAGAAACGTTAGGTGAGCGAGCGATTTCAAAAATATTAGAAGATCCCGATGTGCTTGCGAACGTACCGAAGCTAACAAAAGCAAAAGCAAAGCAGCTGTATGAGACGTTGCGCGAACATGAAGGATTAGAACAAATTATGATTGCTTTATCGCAATTTGGGTTTGGACCTCAATTATCGATGAAAATTTATCAAGTGTACAAAGATGAAACGTTACAAATCATTCGCACAAATCCATATCAACTTGTCGAAGACGTTGAAGGAATTGGATTTGGCCGCGCTGATGATCTCGGCTTGCAGCTCGGTATTTCGGGCAATCATCCGGATCGCATTCGGGCAGGTTGTTTATACGTCATGGAGCAACATTGTATGCAAGAAGGACATGTGTATATGACGTATGAACAGCTCCTTACAGAAGTGAAACAATTGTTAGAGGCGAAACGGCAAGAAGCCGTTGAAGTTGCTTGCATTTCCCGCGAAATGATCCATTTATCTGAAGAAGGGAAGTTAATTGTGGAAGAAGATCGTTTTTACATCCCTTCGTTATATTTTGCGGAAAAAGGTATCGTGTCAAACGTGAAGCGGCTGCTTGAGCAAAAGGGCATGACTACGTTTTCTGAAGCCGAATTTTTACTAGCGCTTGGTGAATGGGAAGAAGAAGCAAACATTCAATATTCGCAAAAACAAAAAGAGGCGATTCAACAGGCTCTTTGTTCCCCGTTGTTCATTTTAACAGGCGGACCAGGGACAGGAAAAACGACGGTCATTAATGGTATCGTTCATTTGTTCGCTAAATTGCATGGGCTATCGCTTGATCCGACGAGCTATGATACGGACGAGCCGTTTCCGATTTTACTTGCTGCTCCAACCGGACGTGCAGCGAAGCGCATGACGGAATCGACAGGCTTGCCGGCGATGACGATTCATCGTTTGCTCGGCTGGAGTGGTGACGGGTTTCAACGTGGGGAAGACGAACCGATTAACGGAAAGTTGTTAATTGTCGACGAAATGTCCATGGTCGATACGTGGCTAGCGAATCAGTTATTAAAGTCTGTTCCATCATCCATGCAAGTCATTTTCGTTGGTGATGAAGACCAATTACCGTCCGTCGGACCAGGACAAGTGCTAAAAGACTTGCTTCGCGCAAACGTCATTCCGACCGTTCGCTTGACAGACATTTATCGCCAGGCAGAAGGTTCGTCGATCATTTCCCTTGCCCATGCGATTAAAGATGGAAACATTCCTCATGATTTGACGTTTCCACAAAAAGACCGTTCATTTATTCGTTGCACGGGCGGACAAGTCGTTGACGTCGTAAAAAAAGTAGCTGAAAACGCAAAACAAAAAGGATATCGCGCAAAAGACGTTCAAGTGCTCGCACCGATGTATCGCGGTCATGCAGGAATTGATCGATTAAACGAAACGTTGCAACAGCTATTTAATCCAAAACATGATCATAAGCGAGAGCTTACGTTTGGTGATGTTGTTTATCGCGTAGGCGATAAAGTGTTGCAGCTAGTCAATCAGCCGGATGAAAATGTGTTTAATGGCGATATCGGTGAGATCGTTGCGATTTTCTATGCCAACGAAAACGTAGAAAAACAAGATCTCGTTGTCGTTTCGTTTGATGGAAACGAAGTGACATACCCAAAACAAGAATTGAATCAAATTACGCACGCCTACTGTTGTTCGATTCATAAATCGCAAGGAAGCGAATTTCCGATCGTCATTTTGCCTGTTGTAAAAAGTTATTATCGCATGTTAAGGCGCAATTTATTGTACACAGCCATTACGCGCAGTAAACAATATTTAATTTTGTGCGGTGAAGAAGAAGCGTTCCAGCTTGGGGTCATGCGAACAGATGACGGAACGAGACAAACGACATTGTACGAAAAATTAACAAATACTATTTCGCCCGAGCAACAGCTGCTTCCGATGGAAGATGCAAACATCGGAATGGAAGGTGTTACCCCGTATGACTTTATGGAAAATGACGTAACATAATGACGGACACACATATTGGCACGCTCCTTCTTTCCGTGACGTATGTTTACGTAAAAAAATGACAAAGATAGAAGAAAAAATAAAGAGGAGTGTGTCCTTTATGTTAAAGTGTCCGAATTGTCAAAGTAAAGATTTAGGGAAAATCGGCGTTAATCAGTATTATTGCTGGAATTGCTTTATTGAGCTAACCGTCCAAAAAGGAATGATTTATACGCATCAAGTTGAAGAAGACGGAACGCTTAGCTCGCTCGACGATTTGTTTAGCGAACAGGAACGAACTTTGTTTTCGTAATGAAAGGAGAATGACGATGAATCGAACAATCGCTTCTTTAATTGCGATCGGTGCAGGAGTAGCAGCATACCAATTAGCGCAACGAAACGGCGGCATGAACATGCGCAACGTACGAAAAGTCGGCAAACAAATGTTGCGCCCATTTATGTAACGAAAAAACGGCAATCTCATTTGAGGTTGCCGTTTGTTTGTATAACATTCCCTTTGTATTCTAACACTATAACAAGGAGGGATGGTCTTGGAACATTCACATCTGCATTTTTTCGTTCGTTTAACGAAGTTGCTATTCATTTTAGTTTGCTTATATTTTATTGTAAAGCTTAAGTCGGTATGGCTGCCGTTTTTACATGTATTTATTAAAATTATGACCCCTTTTCTTATCGCCGCATTCATTACATACTTATTGCATCCTGTTGTTGAATACGTTCATAAGCGAGGTATGCCGAGAGCGCTTGCCATTCTTGCCATTTATGCATTATTTTTTGGCGGAATCGGTTTTGCTGTTTACGAAGGGGCACCGTTGTTTATTGCTCAGCTAGAAGATTTAAATAAAAGCTTACCGATATTTGTTCGTACGTATGAACAATGGACGAATTATATTCATGAAGAAACGGCCACATGGCCTTATGATGTCCATCAACGCATTGAGGCGATGATGACAGAAGCGGAGTCATTTATTAGCGAGGCGGTTACAGGTGCGATTATTGGAGTGAAACAACTCATTAATCGAATCATCATCTTTTTTATTATTCCTTTCATTGCCTTTTACATGTTAAAAGATGTGGAGCTTATTAAAAAAGCAGCATGGGAATGGACTCCGAAAAAATGGCGCCATAAAGGTATGCAATTTTTACGCGACGTTGATCAAACGCTCGGTGGATATATTCGTGGACAATTGTTCGTCTGTTTTTTGATCGGAACGGCTGCTGCGCTTTCGTTTTGGCTTATTGATATGAAATATCCCCTCTTGCTTGGCGTGATCGTCGGGGTTACAAATGTCATCCCGTATTTCGGACCAATTATTGGAGCCATTCCAGCGGCGATTATTGCTGCAACCGTATCAGTAAACAAATTGCTTCTTACTGTTGGAATCGTCTTTTTATTGCAGTTTATTGAAGGAAACATTTTATCCCCGCTTATTGTAGGGAAAAGCTTACATTTACATCCGCTTATTATTATGTTTTCCCTATTTGTTGGTGGAGAAATCGGTGGCATCATCGGTTTAATTGTTGCTGTTCCGATCGTTGCGATTGCTAAGGCGACATTTGTACACATTCGCTCGTTGAAAACAAATTGACAAAAAAAAGGGGCTTGTCTATAATTTTCACAAGAGTAATACATACAAAAACGATGACGGATCGAGTATGTTACAGCCCATCTTAAAGCGCTTTCGGCGCACAGAGAGGAATTTCCGTGGCTGAAAGAAATTCCAGATGAAGAGTAACAGAACGCTAATCCTGAGTGCAGGCAAACCCTGCCGACGAAGCCACGTTACGGCGGTTGAGGTGATGGACGTTTTGTCCATAAACAGGGTGGTACCGCGAGCAAGCTCTCGTCCCTGAGCAGGGATGGGAGTTTTTATATTTTTATAAGGGAGGAAGGAAACGTGAAGAAGCTAACATCTGCTCAAGTTCGTCAAATGTTTTTAGACTTTTTTAAAGAAAAAGGTCACGCTGTTGAGCCGAGCGCATCGCTTATTCCGATTGACGATCCGTCATTGTTATGGATCAATAGCGGTGTCGCAACGTTAAAAAAATATTTTGATGGCCGCGTCATTCCAGACAATCCGCGCATTTGTAATGCGCAAAAATCAATTCGTACAAACGACATTGAAAACGTCGGAAAAACGGCGCGCCATCATACGTTTTTTGAAATGCTCGGAAACTTCTCGATCGGCGACTATTTTAAACGAGAAGCGATTCATTGGGCATGGGAGTTTTTAACGAGCGAAAAATGGATCGGTTTTGATCCGAACCGTCTTTCTGTGACAATTCATCCAGAAGATGAAGAAGCGTTTGACATTTGGCATAACGAAATTGGATTGCCAGAAGAACGCATTATTCGATTGGAAGGGAACTTCTGGGATATCGGGGAAGGTCCGAGCGGTCCGAACACAGAAATTTTCTACGACCGCGGGGAACAATTTGGCAACGACCCGAACGATCCAGAATTATATCCGGGTGGAGAAAACGAACGTTATTTAGAAGTATGGAACCTCGTCTTTTCGCAATTTAACCATAACCCTGACGGTACATATACACCGCTTCCGAAGAAAAACATTGATACGGGCATGGGATTAGAGCGGATGTGCTCGATTTTACAAGACGTTCCGACAAACTTTGATACTGATTTATTTATGCCAATCATTCGTGCAACTGAACAAATTTCAGGGGAAACATATCGCACGGATGCCGAAAAAGACGTGGCATTTAAAGTCATTGCCGACCATATTCGTACGGTCACGTTTGCGATTGGCGACGGGGCGCTGCCATCGAACGAAGGACGCGGTTATGTGTTGCGTCGTTTATTGCGCCGTGCCGTTCGCTATGCGAAACAATTAAACATTCAACGTCCATTTATGTATGAGCTCGTTCCGGTTGTCGGTGAAATTATGGTCGACTATTATCCGGAAGTGAAAGAAAAAGCATCGTTCATTCAAAAAGTAATTAAAAATGAAGAAGAGCGCTTCCATGAAACGTTAAATGAAGGACTTGCAATTTTAGCAAGCGTCATCGAAAAAGAAAAACAACGTGGTAGCGATACAATTAGTGGTGAAGATGTATTCCGCTTGTACGACACATACGGCTTCCCTGTGGAATTAACGGAAGAGTATGCGGAAGAAGAAGGAATGAAAGTCGACCACGACGGTTTTGAACGTGAAATGGAGCGCCAGCGCGAACGAGCACGTGCTGCACGTCAAGATGTTGATTCGATGCAAGTCCAAGGCGGCGTATTAGGCGACATTAAAGTAGAAAGCACGTTTGTCGGCTATGACCAGCTTTCTGTTTCTTCTGTTGTCGAAGTAATCGTAAAAGACGGACAACTTGTCAACGAGGTAAGCGAAGGACAAGAAGCGCAAGTGATTTTACGTGAAACGCCGTTTTATGCAGAAAGCGGTGGACAAATTGCTGACCGCGGTTGGATTAAAGGGGAAACAGGAAAAGCGTATGTAAAAGATGTCCAAAAAGCACCGAACGGTCAACATTTACATCACATCGTCGTCGAACAAGGGGTTATTCAAACAAACGGCACATATATCGCACATGTCGATGAAGCAGCGCGCGTCGATATTGTGAAAAACCATACAGCGACGCATTTGTTGCATCAAGCGTTAAAAGATGTGCTTGGAGTGCATGTGAACCAAGCCGGTTCGCTTGTTGCACCTGATCGTTTACGTTTTGACTTTACGCATTTCGGTCAAGTGAAGCAAGAAGAGCTCGAGCAAATTGAAGCGATCGTCAACGAACAAATTTGGCGCAATCTCCCTGTTGCGATTGAGTATAAACCGCTCGATGAAGCAAAAGCGATGGGAGCGATGGCACTATTTGGTGAAAAATATGGTGACATCGTGCGCGTCGTGCAAGTAGGCGACTATAGCTTAGAGCTTTGCGGTGGTTGTCACGTAACAAATACAGCCGAAATCGGTTTGTTTAAAATTGTTTCTGAATCGGGCATTGGGGCAGGTACACGTCGGATTGAAGCAGTTACAGGAAAAGCTGCGTATCGTTTAATGAATGATCAAATTGCATTATTAAAAGAAGTAGCGGAAAAATTAAAAACGAATCCGAAAGATGTGTTAACGCGCATCGATACACTCATGAACGATATGCGCGAATTGCAACGTGAAAATGAATCGCTTGCTGCCCGTTTAAGCCATATGGAAGCAGAAAACTTAGTGAACCAAGTAAAAGAAGTAAACGGTGTTCCACTTGTCACAAGTAAAGTGAACAACGCCGATATGAACAGCTTACGTGCAATGGTCGACGATTTAAAACAAAAATTAGGTTCAGCGATCATTGTGCTTGCTTCTGTACAACAAAATAAAGTAAACTTAATTGCTGGTGTCACAAACGACTTAATCGACCGCGGTTATCACGCTGGAAAACTCATTAAAGAAGTGGCGACGCGTTGTGGCGGCGGCGGCGGTGGCCGAGCGGATATGGCACAAGCGGGCGGAAAAGATGCGAATAAAGTAGATGAAGCACTTAAATTTGTCGAACAGTGGGTAAAATCTGTTTAATAAACGGTGGAAATCGTGTACAATGGATGTAAGGATGGATATGCCAGATTTCGTGGAACGTGAGAGTGGGGTGCAAAAAAACGGTGAGTTCGTTTGATAACACAATGCAATTTAACTTCTCGGAAGAACCGATGGACGTCGATGTTCGGGAAGTATTGCTTGCCGTATACGACGCATTACAGGAAAAAGGGTATAACCCAATTAACCAAATTGTCGGCTACTTGTTGTCTGGTGATCCAGCTTACATCCCTCGTCATAAAGATGCCAGAAACATGATTCGCAAAGTCGATCGCGACGAATTAATTGAAGAATTAGTGAAATTCTATTTACGAACACATCGTGAGGAATAGACACATGCGCATTTTAGGATTAGACTTTGGAACGAAAACGCTCGGCGTTGCCGTAAGCGACGAGTTAGGATGGACGGCTCAAGGCATCGAGACGATTCGTATCGATGAAGAAAACGGTGAATACGGCTTTGACCGTTTGCGCCAATTAATTGAAAAATATGCGGTCGAAGAAATTGTGATCGGGTTTCCGAAAAATATGAATGGTACAATTGGACCGCGCGGCGAGGCGACACAACGCTTTGCCGAACAAGTGAAACAAACGTTTTCACTTCCTGTCGTCTTGTGGGATGAAAGACTGTCCACCATGGCGGCAGAACGAATGTTAATCGCTGCGGACGTTAGTCGAAAAAAACGCAAAAAAGTGATCGACAAAATGGCTGCGGTGATGATTTTACAATCTTATTTGGACCATAAACAATTGAGGTGAACATGATGGAACACGGTGAAAAACACATTACAGTCGTTGACGAAGACGGCAACGAACAACTTTGCGAAGTACTATTTACATTTGAATCTGAAGAGTTCGGGAAATCTTACGTCTTGTACTACCCAATCGGTGCAGAAGAAGATGACAACGAAGAAATTGAAATTCACGCATCTTCTTTTATCCCAGGAGAAGATGGGCAGGCAGGAGAATTGCAGCCGATCGAAACAGAAGAAGAATGGGATATGATCGAAGAAATGCTAAACACATTTCTCGGTGAAGAGGAAGAAGATGAAGAATAAGAGGCTGACTATGCGTCAGCTTCTTTTTTTATTTATGTCGTGTCGGTGTTTGTAGTATAATGTGAAAAGTGAGGGGAGGATGACGTATGTTACAAGAACATGAAGCGAAGACGGTGCGAAAAATTGTCCTATACATTACAGCACCTTTGTTATTGTTGATAATTGCCGCATGCATTGGCTTATTTGTATATATTCGTTCTGCCTTGCAGCCTGTTGATCCGAACGACAAAACGCCGATTCATGTTGAAATTCCGATCGGTTCGTCGGTGTATACAATTGCAAATGTGTTAGAAAAAAACGGCGTCATCAAAAATGCGACGATTTTTCGCTACTACGTGAAATTTAAAAATCATGCTGACTTCCAAGCAGGCAATTACACATTTACAAAAGCGATGACGTTAGCACAAATTGCTGAACAGCTAAAAACGGGAAAACTCGTGAAAGAAGCGAAGCTAAAAATAACGATTCCAGAAGGAAAACAACTGACACAAATTGCGACGATCATTTCACAAAAAACAGGCTATTCGACCGAAGAGATTATGGCGAAATTGACAAATCGTTCATATATCGAGGAGTTAGTGGAAAAATATCCTTCTGTTTTGACGTCCGACATTTTCAATAAAAACATTCGTTACGCATTAGAAGGATATTTATTCCCAGCGACATATTCGTTTACAGAAGAAAAACCTTCGCTTGAAGAAATGATTGAAACCATGATTGCGAAAACGGAAGAAGTATTAGCAAAATATACAGAAGACATGGAAGCGCGTGGCTTGACCGTCCATCAATTACTAACGATGGCGTCACTTATTGAAGAAGAAGCAACGGAAAAAGCGGATCGCGAAAAAATCGCAAGCGTGTTTTACAATCGATTAGAAAAAGGTATGCCATTACAAACAGATCCAACTGTTTTATATGCGCTCGGAAAACATAAACAACGTGTATATTATAAAGATTTAGAAGTGAATTCCCCGTATAATACGTACATGTATACAGGGCTTCCACCGGGACCGATTGCAAATGCCGGCGAGATGTCGATCCACGCGGCGCTTCATCCAGCGGAGACGGACTATTTTTACTTTTTAGCGACGCCAGCGGGAGATGTCATTTTTACAAAAACACTTGACGAACATAATCGTGAAAAGGCAAAATATATCGGAAAGCAATAAAACGTTCGCTTTTTGTTTTGATTTATGGTAGTATATATAAAGTTATGGATCGTGATGAAACAAGAGTTCAATTCGTTTGAACTCTTGTTTTTGCGAGGAGGACAGTTCGTTGGTAAATGAGGAAATGATTCATTATTTAGAACGATTACTACCAAAAAAAGAAGAAGCGATCGTAGCGATGGAACAATATGCGCATGAACATCATGTGCCGATTATGGATGCGCTCGGCATCGAAACGATGTTGCACATATTAAAACTCATCGAACCGACGCGCATTTTAGAAATTGGCACCGCGATTGGATACTCCGCCATACGCATGGCAAAAGCGTTGCCAAATGCGCACATTGTTACGATTGAACGAGATGAAAAGCGCTATAAACAAGCGCTCGTTTATGCAGAACAAACGAATACAAAAGCGCAAATGACGTTATTGTTTGGCGATGCGCTTCATATAAGCGATGAAGTAAAAAAACATGCTCCGTTTGATGTATTGTTTATTGACGCGGCAAAAGGACAATATCGCCGCTTTTTTGAGTTGTATGAGCCGCTATTAAGCGAGCGAGGAATTATTATAACGGATAACGTACTATTCAAAGGGCTTGTAGCAACAAACGAACCGATTGAACAAAAACGCATTCGTCAGCTTATCAAAAAAATTCAAGCATATAACGAATGGCTGATGGCGCATCCACGCTATGAGACAGTCATCATTCCGATCGGTGACGGAATGGCGATATCGAGAAAACGAGGTGAATAGAATGAAAAAACCAGAATTGCTTGTTACGCCAACGAGCGTGGCACATATTGAACAACTCGCACAAGCAGGAGCGAATGCCGTCATCATTGGTGAACAACGGTACGGCTTGCGTTTAGCAGGTGAGTTTTCACGTCAAGATGTGATCGATGCGATGCAAGTCGCCCGAAAAAACGATGTACGTGTATATGTGGCAATGAACGCACTTTTTCATAATGACAAAGTTGATGAACTGAGCGACTATGTCCGCTTTTTAGCAGAGCAACAAGTCGATGCGATCGTGTTTGGCGACCCAGCTGTCTTAATGACAGTACGGGAAGTAGCACCGCATATGAAACTTCATTGGAATACAGAAACGACAGCAACAAACTGGTACGCTTGCAACTATTGGGGACGAAAAGGAGCAAAACGTGCTGTTCTTGCCCGCGAGTTGAATATGGAAGAAATCATTGATATTAAAAATCATGCGGAAGTGGAAATTGAAGTGCAAGTACATGGAATGACATGTATGTTCCAATCGAAACGTTCCCTCATCGGCAACTATTTCGAATATCAAGGCAAGTTTATGGAAATTCAACAAATGAAATACGCAAAAGGGCTCTTTTTGTACGACAAAGAACGCGACAACAAATATCCGATTTTCGAAGATGAAAACGGTACGCACATTATGAGCCCTAATGATATTTGCATTATTGATGAACTTGAAGACATGATTGACGCCAAAATCGATAGCTTTAAAATTGACGGCGTCCTTCATGAGCCAGATTATATTACAGAAGTAACGAAATTATATCGCCGCGCCATTGATTTATGTGCAGAAAATCGCGAGCAATACGAAGAGGAAAAAGGTGAACTGCTTGCGCGCATTGAAGCGATTCAGCCGACACATCGCCCGTTAGACACCGGCTTTTTCTTTAAAGAAACGGTATATTAAACGAAAAGGAGGGAGTCTTCATGAGCATATCACAAATTATCAATGGCAAGCGCGTCATTGTGAAAAAACCAGAGTTGCTTGCGCCCGCTGGCAACTTAGAAAAATTGAAAGTGGCTGTGCATTATGGAGCAGACGCGGTCTTTATCGGCGGACAAGAGTACGGTCTTCGCTCAAATGCCGACAACTTTACGCTTGAAGAAATGGCGGAAGGTGTGCAATTTGCGAAAAAATATGGCGCGAAAATTTACGTGACGACAAACATTTACGCCCACAATGAAAACATTCCGGGGCTTGAAGATTATTTGCGCGGTTTAGAGCGTGTTGGTGTGCATGGCATTATCGTCGCTGATCCGCTCATTATTGAAACCGCACGTCGCGTAGCACCGAAATTAGAAGTGCATTTAAGTACCCAACAGTCGCTTACAAACTGGAAAGCGGTGCAATTTTGGAAAGAAGAAGGGCTTGAGCGTGTTGTTTTAGCACGCGAAACGAGCGCGGAAGAAATTCGCGAAATTAAAGAAAAAGTCGATATTGAAATCGAAACATTTATTCACGGTGCAATGTGTATTGCCTATTCTGGTCGCTGTGTATTAAGCAACCATATGACTGCGCGCGATTCTAACCGTGGGGGCTGTTGTCAGTCGTGTCGCTGGGATTACGATTTGTACAAGCTTGAAGGGGATCAAGCGATGGCGTTGTTTGATGAAAATGACGACCCGTTTGCGATGAGCCCGAAAGATTTAAACTTAATTCAATCGATTCCAAAAATGATTGAGCTCGGTATTGATAGTTTAAAAATCGAAGGACGCATGAAGTCCATTCACTATGTCGCAACCGTCGTTAGCGTGTATCGCAAAGTCATTGATGCGTACTGCGCTGACCCTGACAATTTCGTCATTCGTAAAGAGTGGCTAGATGAGCTTGATAAATGTGCGAATCGTGACACCGCGCCAGCCTTTTTTGAAGGTGTTCCAGGCTATAAAGAGCAAATGTTTGGCGTTCATAGCAAAAAAACGACGTACGATTTCGTCGGACTTGTGCTTGACTATGACAAAGAAACAGGCATCGTGACGTTGCAACAACGCAACTTCTTTAAGCCGGGCGATGAAGTGGAATTTTTCGGGCCTGAAATTGAAAACTTTACACAAGTCATTGAAACCATTTGGGATGAAGAAGGGAACGAGCTCGATGCCGCTCGTCATCCGCTCCAAATTGTTCGTTTTAAAGTCGATCGAGAAGTTTTCCCATACAACATGATGAGAAAGGGGCACTAACATGAGAAAGAAACCGGTTGTCATCGGAGTCGCAGGCGGCTCTGGTTCGGGGAAAACGACCGTTACAAAAGCGATCTATGAACATTTTCAAGGACATTCCATTTTAATGCTTGAACAAGATTTTTATTATAAAGATCAAAGTCATTTACCGTTTGAAGAACGATTAAAAACAAATTACGATCATCCGCTTGCTTTTGACAATGATTTGCTTATTGAACATATTCATAAATTGTTGAATTATGAGCCGATTGATAAACCTGTATACGACTACACGCTTCATACGCGTTCAAATGAAGTCATTCGCGTCGAGCCGAAAGATGTCATCATTTTAGAAGGTATTCTTGTATTAGAAGACGAGCGATTGCGCAACTTAATGGATATTAAAGTGTACGTTGATACAGATGCTGACATTCGCATCATTCGTCGCCTATTGCGCGACATTAAAGAACGCGGACGCACGCTTGAATCAGTCATCGAGCAATATGTAAACGTCGTGCGTCCAATGCACAATCAATTTATTGAACCGACGAAACGGTATGCCGACATTATCATCCCAGAAGGCGGTCATAATCACGTTGCTATCGATTTAATGGTTACAAAAATTCAAACGATTCTTGAACAAAATTCTATTTTGTAATACCATAGCATAGATAATATGTAAACTTTTTGTCTTTTGTACGAACTGCTCGTTCGTACATTTTCCATACATAAATAAAAAGGAGTGAATGATATGTCAATGGAAAAGGAATACCCAATGACGAAAGCTGGGAAGGAGAAACTCGAGCAAGAACTTGAATATTTAAAAACAGTCAAGCGAAAAGAAGTTGTTGAGCGCATTCAAATTGCGCGCAGCTTCGGGGATTTATCGGAAAACTCGGAGTACGATGCGGCAAAAGATGAGCAAGCGTTTGTGGAGTCACGCATTCAAATGCTTGAAAATATGATTCGCAATGCGAAAATTATCGAAGAAGATTTAGAAAGCACAGACATCGTATCGCTTGGAAGAACAGTCACATTTGTCGAACTTCCGGATGGCGAGGAAGAATCGTATACGATCGTCGGTAGTGCAGAAGCAGATCCGTTCGAAGGGAAAATTTCAAACGACTCTCCAATTGCCAAATCGCTCATCGGTCGTCGCGTTGGTGAAGAAGTAACCGTTCATACACCTGGCGGCGACATGGTTGTCAAAATCGTTGCAGTCAAATAGGTTTTAAAATACATCACCTCGTCGACAATGAAGACGAGGTGTTTTTTATGGTAAAAAAACGAATGGTCATCATATTAATAATGATTCAACTAGCCATATTTAGTTTAATCGGTCGCCTCGTTCAATTACAACTTGTGAGCACCGAGTCGTTTCACGGGATAAACTTAATTGAAGCGAGCGTCGCTCAGCGCACCGAACAGCTCGTGATCGACGATGGACGCGGCGTATTCGTTGACCGAAACGGCCAGCCGCTCACATATGAATACGTTCCAACGCTCGTGTTATTTCCATTCTTAAAGAAAATGGATTGGCCAATCGATCAAATTGCTGCGCTCGTTTCCGTGTCAAAAGAAACAATTAAACGACAGCTAGAAGAGGCGAAAGGTCCGATCATTTTACATGATGGTCAACAGCCGATTCAACTACAACCGTGGCAAATGGAACGAATCAATGCACTGCATATTCCAGGCGTCATTGCTGTGCATAAACAGTATGACCTGAAACAAAAATATGCGCAACATGTCATCGGTTTACTTGGAGAAAATGAAAAATTGCTGAAAGAACGATACGGGGATAAAACATTATCACCACAAACAAAAATTGGTGTATCTGGGTTACAAAGTTCTTTTGATGAATTTCTCATTCCAGATGGGGAAACGAAACTATTGTATCATGTTGATGCGCGCGGTGAACCGCTGTTCGGTATGGATGTGAAATATACAGAGCAAGCGAATCCGTTTTATCCGATTACGGTACAAACGACGATTGACCGGACTCTGCAACAACGTGTTGAGCAAATCGTTGCACAACATGGCATGGAAAAAGGGGCGGTCGTTTTGCTCGATGTTCAAACGAATGATGTTGTTGCGTTAGCGAGCGCTCCCGCCATTGATGAACGAGATCCGTACAAAGATGGAGCGATGGAAAATAAGGCGCTTCTTCCGCAAGTGCCGGGATCTGTTTTTAAAATTGTCGTTGCAGCCGCAGCGCTTGAAAACGGGCTTGTTCACGGACAGACGTTTAACTGTGATCGTAAAATTAACGGTGAACAAGAAGAGAAAAAGAAAGGGATGCGCTCGTTTGAAGATAGCTTTGCGATTAGTTGCAATCGAACGTTTGGAGAGCTAGGAAAACAGCTCATTGCGATAGATGAAAATATGTTTGATGTATATGCTCGAAAGCTCGGTTTGCTTCCGCGCGTGGGTTGGGAAGGAGATGTATATCATTTTCAATCGTTTCGCCCACTTCGTGAAGAGAAAAAAGGGAACATTTGGGGAGATGCACGGGATAAACATATTCCGCTTGCTATTGCCCAAACGTCAATCGGTCAAAAAGATGTACGCGTTTCACCGCTGGCGGTGGCGAATATGATGGCAACGATTGCTCGCGGCGGCGAGGCAAAACAAGTGCGCATCACTAAAAAAATGATGTATAAAAACGGAACGACATTTTTCACATTTGATGAGAAGCGGTTAACGATGGATTCATTGCAGAAAGAGACGATCGACAAACTACAAGAGCTATTACAACTCGTTGTGACGCATCCGGAAGGGACTGGGCGTTCGTTTCAATCATTGCCATATGCCGTAGCAGGAAAATCAGGAACAGCAGAAACAGGGAAAGGAGAACTCGTAAATAAATGGTTTGCGGGTTATTTCCCAGCCGACCGTCCCAAATATGCACTCGTTGTGGTACAATTAGAAACAACGTCATCTGCCTCAGTCACGAATGCCATTTTTGCTGATATCGTTCGCGCAACATATGAGTTGGAACAGAAAGGAAGGTATGAAGAGTGAGCAGCCGTTTTGCGAAACGTTCAAAACAAAGAAAAGTAAACCGCATATTGAATACGTTAATTACCATTGTATTTGCGCTTATTTTATTTTTTGGATGGAAATGGTTGTTCGCCAACGACCGACCGACAAAAGAAACGAATGCTTCGCCACAACCGGTTGAAGTAGAGACAAATGAGCCGCCAAACGATGAGCAACCATCCGAAATGGAAACAGAAACAAATGAGCAACAATCGAACGACAACGTTGAAGAAACGGTTGTCGATGATCCAAACTCAAACGTTATTCGTGAAATTGTGAACCCGTCATGGCAACCGATCGGCACAACACAATCAGAGCCACACGTGACAACATACGAGAAAAACTCTGTTGATTGGAAAGAAATGATTGATGCGATTAGCTATGCGACAGGCATTTCATCTTCTGATCTGATCGTTTGGTTTATCGGAAATGGCGGCAGCCCGAATCACGCTGTTGCTACTGTTTCCAAAAAAGATAAAACAGAACATTATAAAGTGTTTATCGAATGGGTGACAAATGAAGGATGGAAGCCAACAAAAGTACAGCAATTAAAAGAAATAGAGCGCCGTCCGTGACGCTCTATTTTTTTGCTTTAAAATGCACCATGGCACTATAAAGACGTTGCCCGTTTTCGAGCAGTTGCATTTGATAGGAAACATGATGTACTTCAAGCATAATCGCTTTGTTATGTTCAATTTGGTCGTTAATTTTTTTCTCTAACGTCGCTAAGTCTGTCGCTTCGAAAAATTCTACTTTATCTTGAATGAGATCAAACGTAATCATCGTCTTCCTCCTCTCTACACGTAGTTTAACATATTTCCATTGAACATCTAAAAAAAATGTGATAGATTGAGAACAGTAGTACATTTAATTCATACTATACTTATAGGAATTATTATATTTAATGGAGTGTGACATCATGGGACGTGAGTTTTTAGACATCTTTGAGAATTGGGCACAGTCGTACGATTCGTCAGTATACGGGCACGATGAGCAATATCGCGACGTATTTGACGGATACGAGACGATTTTAAATACAGTCGTTGAAAAAAGCGGCAACGTCGTGTTAGAGTTTGGGGTTGGGACAGGAAATTTAACGAAAAAACTAATTGAGGCGAATAAAACCGTATATGGCGTTGAACCGTCTGCACCGATGCGTGAGCTCGCCAAAGAAAAACTCGGTCATGTGACGATTGAAGACGGAGACTTTTTACAGTTTCCTTTGCCAAATGAACCGATCGATACGATCGTGAGCACATATGCTTTTCACCATTTAACAGATCAAGAAAAAGAAGAAGCGATCGGCAAATATAGCACACTTCTTCGTAAAGGTGGTAAAATAGTGTTTGCGGATACAGCGTTTATTAACCGCGAAGCGTACGAGGCGATGATTGCAGAAGCGAAACAAAAAGGATTTGTCGATTTAGCGGAAGACTTACAGCGCGAATATTACACGACAATTCCTGCCTTAGAGCATATGTTTACAACGCACGGTTTTACCGTCACATTTACGCCAATGAATCGTTTCGTCTGGTTGATGGAAGCTGTCAAACAATAAGTGAAAGAGGTTGAAACGATGAACATAGCAATCATTGGAGCGATGGAAGAAGAAGTGGCGATTTTGCGTGAAAAAATTGCTAATCGAACGGAAACGACGATAGCGAATTGTTCTTTTTATAGCGGCACGTTAGATGGGGCAAATGTCGTTTTATTAAAATCAGGCATCGGAAAAGTCAATGCGGCGATGTCAACAACGATTTTGCTTGAACGTTTTGCGCCAGATGTCGTTATTAATACAGGTTCGGCTGGCGGTTTTACGCCATCATTAAACGTTGGAGACATCGTCATTTCGACGGAAGTTGTTCATCATGATGTGGATGTTACCGCATTTGGTTACGCATATGGTCAAGTGCCAGGCATGCCAGCACGCTACGCCGCAGATGAACGATTAATACAAGCAGCCGAAACGAGCGCAGCGCACATTCGCGACATTCAAGTCGCAAAAGGATTAATCGCGACAGGCGATTCATTTATGCACGATCCAGCGCGCGTCGATTTTGTACGCACGCAATTCCCTGACTTATACGCAGTTGAAATGGAAGCTGCTGCGATTGCGCAAGTATGTCATCAATTTAACGTCCCGTTTGTCGTCATTCGCGCATTATCAGACATCGCAGGTAAAGAGTCGAACGTATCGTTTGAACAATTTTTACAAAAAGCAGCTCTTCACTCATCTGAACTTGTGCAATTCATGGTGAATGAATTAAATAAATAGGGAGAGGCATCCTCTCCTTCTTTTCATCTTTTGGGAGGTCACAACATGAAAGTAGCGAAAAACGTGCATGAATTAATCGGCCGTACGCCAATCGTTGAAATTACGCAATTTCCGCTTCCAAAAGGCGTGCGCCTATTTGCGAAGCTCGAATATTTAAACCCGGGGGGAAGCGTCAAAGATCGCCTAGGCCAAGAATTGTTAAACGACGCGCTAGCGACAGGGAAGTTAAAAGAAGGTGGAACGATTATCGAGCCGACGGCAGGCAATACAGGGATCGGTCTTGCGCTTGCTGCGATCGGGAAAAACATTCGCGTCATTTTTTGTGTGCCAGAAAAATTTAGCATCGAAAAACAACAACTCATGCGCGCACTCGGCGCAACGATCATCAATACACCAACGCACGAAGGAATGCAAGGAGCGATTCGCAAAGCGAAAGAGCTCGCTGCGGAAATTCCAAACTCCTATTGCCCGCAACAGTTTGAAAATCCAGCGAACCCACGTACGTACTATAAAACGCTCGGACCAGAAATTTGGGAGCAGTTAGACGGAAAAATTGATGTATTTGTTGCGGGAGCTGGGTCGGGCGGCACGTTTATGGGCACGGCACAATTTTTAAAAGAAAAAAATGCGCAAATTAAAACGGTCATCGTTGAACCAGAAGGATCCATTTTAAACGGCGGAAAACCAGGCCCGCATCGCACCGAAGGGATCGGCATGGAATTTTTACCGCCATATATGGATACAAGCTACTTTGATGCGATTCATACGATTTTAGATGATGATGCGTTTCGTCGTGTTAAAGAGCTTGCGCAAAAAGAAGGATTGCTTGTCGGTAGTTCATCTGGTGCTGCGTTTCATGCGGCTTTACTCGAAGCAGAACAGGCGAAAGAAGGAACGAACATCGTCGTTGTTTTTCCAGATAGTAGCGAACGGTATTTAAGTAAAAACATTTACGAAGGCGGGATGTAACGTGAGAAGAAAAACGAAATTGATTCATGGTGGCATTGCTGGGGATGTGCATACAGGGGCTGTCTCGGTTCCGATTTATCAAGTGAGCACGTATAAACAGGAAGCGGTCGGTGTGCATAAAGGATACGAATATTCACGTACCGGCAATCCAACGCGGCATGCACTAGAGGAACTTATTAAAGATGTGGAAGAAGGATATGCTGGCTTTGCGTTTAGTTCTGGGATGGCAGCTATTACAGCGGTTATGATGTTGTTCAACAGCGGCGATCACGTCATTTTAACTGACGATGTATACGGTGGCACATACCGCGTCATGACGAAAGTGTTGAACCGTCTTGGCATTGCATCGACATTTGTCGATACGAGCGATTTAGCGAATATTGAAGCGCATATTCAACCAAATACGAAAGCGATTTATCTTGAAACACCGACGAATCCGCTTTTAAAAATTACAGACATCCAAGAGGCAGCAGCGATTGCGAAACGCCATGGACTACTAACGATCGTCGATAACACGTTTAGCACACCATATTGGCAAACGCCAATTGCGCTCGGTGCAGATATCGTCATTCATAGCGCAACAAAATATTTAGGCGGTCATAGCGACGTCGTTGCTGGGCTTGTCGTCGTTAATAGCGAACAACTTGCGACCGACTTGCACTTCATCCAAAACTCGACAGGTGGCATTCTCGGTCCGCAAGATTCATGGTTATTAATGCGTGGCATCAAGACGCTTGGCATTCGCATGGAAGAACATGAGGAAAATACACGCAAAATTGTTGAATTTTTAACGAATCATCCAGCTGTTACACGCGTGTATTATCCTGGGCTTCCGTCACACCCAAATCATGACGTAGCGAAAAAACAAATGCGCGGCTTTGGCGGCATGGTGTCATTTGACGTTGGCAGCGCCGAAAAAGCAGAACAAGTGCTCACGCGCGTCCGCTACTTTACGCTAGCGGAAAGTTTAGGGGCGGTCGAAAGTTTAATTTCCCTACCTGCAAAAATGACGCACGCCTCCATTCCGAAAGAGCGTCGTGCTGAACTCGGCATTACGGACGGACTTATTCGCATTTCTGTTGGCTTAGAAGATGCGGATGATTTAATTGAAGATTTAGCACAAGCGTTGGCATAAATTACATCGCCCCCTTTTTTCTTTTCTATGATACATTGAAAGGAGGAAGGGGGACGGTTATGTTGGATGAACAAAAGCAACATTGGTTAGGAAAAGCGCGTGACTACAAAGCATACAGTCTCGTTTTATTTGCGCTTAGTGCGTTTTTATATATCGGAACGCTCATTCCGAGCGCCATCGACGAAGCAAAGCGTCCACTTGTGCTCGGAGCAGTGTTTATTCTCATGCTTGCCTCTATTTTTTTCTCTCACCGTTCAAATGTATACGTAAGAAAAATAGAAGAAGAAGCGTAAACCCCATTTTCGAACGAACTAAAAACGTGTAAAATAAAAGAAAATGGGCAAAAGGGGGAATGCATGATGATGTGGATGATTACAGGCTTAGTCATTACAGCTGTCATCGGTTTTGTTATTATTGCGGAAGTGAACGCTGAAGCATAAAACAGTCTCCAAATCGGAGGCTGTTTTTTATACAACAACTACTTGTGAATACATTCACATCCGTCGTCGACCCCCAATCTTGCAAAAACCCCAGGGGATCGACGACAATTTGTTTTTCGGAATTTTTGCAGATATAGCACGGAATACAGGTTATTGACTGAATTTTCGGATGTATGTATAATGACATTGTATAACTTTTCCATGTGTTGATCTAACAGCACTTTTTCGGGTTTGTATCGTACCTATGAGGAATTGAAACCATGGAGCATTTCGTGAATTAACACGGCTGCTCGCGTTTGTATCGTACCTATGAGGAATTGAAACATAGGTATAGATGAAAAGCGTAACTAGAACTTTATCTTAATTAGTTGAGAATATTCCTACCTCAAAGAACGTGAAGAGGAGTACCAAGCAAGTAGGTGAGAAATGAATCGTTTTCGGATAAGGGGGAGCTACTTTTCATCTCGATTGTTTGACTGTTCGAGAGTCATTTGTAGCAGGTGAAAAATCGTTTGGGTACGCGTACCCTCTCTGTTTCTGTTTTGTATTTTAAAAGTGTTTTTGGAAAGCGTAAAACAACAGTTTGTTTTTGCATCGTCCTATCTCAATATTGTTCACATAAATTATGGTATACCATAACAGAAGGTGAAAGTCATGATCGTATATAAAGCGTATCGGTTTCGCATCTACCCAAATCAGAAACAAAAAATACTGATAAATAAAACGTTCGGATGCGCACGTTTTGTGTTTAATCATTTCCTTGCCAAATGGAACAACGCATACAAAGAAACAGGAAAAGGACTTTCTTATCAGTCTTGTTCTGCACAATTGACCAAGTTGAAAAAAGAATACACTTGGCTAAAAGAAGTGGACAGTATCGCACTTCAAACCTCGTTGAAACATTTGTCGGATGCTTACACACGCTTTTTCCAAAAACAAAACGACAGACCTCGCTTTAAGTCAAAAAAGAACAAGGTACAATCTTATACAACAAAGTACACGAACGGAAATATTGCGATTGTAGGTAACAAAATCAAACTTCCGAAACTAGGGTTCGTTCGTTTTGCCAAAAGTCGTGAAGTCGAAGGACGTATCTTATCCACGACCATTCGACGTAATCCAAGCGGAAAATATTTTGTATCTATTCTTGCAGAAACAGATGTGCAACCACTCCCTAAAACACATACAACTGTTGGTATCGACATGGGACTAAAGCACTTTGCTATTCTCTCAGACGGCACCAAGTACGCTAATCCGATATTCTTTCGGAAGCTTGAAGAAAAATTAGCAAAAGCACAACGTATCCTATCTAGGCGCCAAATGGGGAGTTCCAATTGGCATAAACAGCGTATGAAGGTCGCTCGTATTCATGAGAATATCGTGAATGCCAGACACGACTATTTGCATAAAATCTCCACCGAGATCGTCAAAAACCACGACATCATCGGGATGGAAGATTTGTCAGTCAGCAACATGCTCAAAAACGACAAACTAGCCAAGGCGATTAGCGAAGCGTCATGGGCAACGTTCGAAGCGATGATCGCGTACAAAGCCAAATGGTATGGGAAACAATTGATTGTGGTGGCGAAAAATTTTCCATCCAGTCAGTTATGTTCCTGCTGCGGATATCAAAACAAGGATGTGAAACATCTTGCTTTACGTGAGTGGGAATGTCCAAATTGTCACACTCATCATGACCGAGATGTAAATGCAAGTATAAATATTAAAAACGAAGCTGTTCGGCTTCTAACCGCAGGAACTGCGGGGCTAGCCTACTAAATAACTGAAGGATGCTTCGGTGTTCGTAGGAATCTCTCGCTTTAAACCAACCACAAGGTTATTAAGCGGTGAGTAGTTCAACTGAACGTAGAGGGATGTAAAGCCAAAAAAATTCTCCCACCACTCACATACCTTCCAGTTTTTATTTGAACATACCCCCTTTTCACCTACTTTTCACCATCGACTTGTACACTTACGGTATAGGGTACATGATATGTGAAAGGTAGGGGAGTATATGTTGAAGAAAAACATTGTAAAAATAATATTAGACGTATCGATGGCGATTACGTTTGTGTTGTTGATGAATCCGAGAGTGTTTAATGGTTTGCCGTTTCATGAAGTGGCAGGGTTAGTGATTGGTGTGGCTGTTTTGGTCCATATTGCATTGAACTATAAATGGGTTGTCAATACAACGAAAAAAATATTCGATCGTTCGCTTTCGGGGAAAACGAGATTTAGTTTTTTGCTAAATATATCGTTGCTTCTTTCGATGACGGGGATTATTGTGACAGGTATTCTGATTTCGAAAGTTGTGTTTCCACATCTTCTTAGTGGCGAAAATCATGCGTTGCGTGAGATACATGATGTGTTTGCGAAATTGACGCTTTTGCTTGTTGGGGTGCATATCGCATTGCATTGGCAATGGATTATGGGCGTGTTTCGGAAAATGTTGAAAACAAAAGAAGGGCATTGGCGGAAAGGAACAGTTGTGGCGGTTGTGTTTGTTTTGGCGATGTTTATAGGAAGTATGCAGTGGCTAGCAACCAATGTAAAGCCAAATGAAGAGGCGTTTAAGCCGAAGTTTGAGCAAAAGGTAGCACAAGCGAGCGAAACATTTCCGCCACCTGAAAAATTTCGTGAAAGAGAGTTTCCGCATAAAGAACATCATGGAAACAGCCATCCGTTGTTTGTTATTTTGGGACACTTCACATTTTGGGCAGTTGTGATTGTTCCAGTTTACTACATCGAAAAACGAATGCGTCATAAACGACAAGTTCGTGTATAAAAACAGGTGTCCTGGGTTGGCAGGACACCTGTTTTATTATGATTCTTTTTTCCCTTTCTCGTGTTTATAACATTCGTGATATAGCTTCATTAACGCCCGTTTTTCAATGCGTGAAACGTAGCTGCGGGAGATGCCGAGTTCTTTTGCGATTTCACGTTGGGTGCGTTCAGGTTGCATGTTTAGGCCGAAGCGGCTAATAATCACTTGGCGTTCGCGATCGTCCAGTACATGTAAATGTTGGGCGATGTTTTCGAGCTCGTTATTTTTCTCAATCATATCACTAATATCTTCCTCTTCAGATTTTAATACATCTAACAAACTAATTTCATTTCCGTCGCGATCTTGCCCGATCGGGTCATGTAATGAAACGTCTTTTCTCGTCTTTTTTAGCGAACGTAAATGCATAAGTATTTCAATTCTAATGTCAATAGTATGCGGTAAAAAATAACAATAATAAATAACAATCATGAACAAATAGACGCAAGCTTTGCACTAAGCATTTTATTTTCGATATAGTCCATCCGCCTTTCACAAATTTCAGCTGGCACACGGAACGTTTCCTGCATTTCATATACGATGAAGTCGCGTTTTTGTGAAAAATCGATATATGTAAGCATATGATAAGGGATCGCAGCGAATAACGTAAATCGCTTTGTTTGTGATTCTTGAAAGTATCTGAATGAGTCCGCCATTTTCGATTGATCGCCGACGTGCAAAAACAAATGCCCGACTTCATGAAAAAATACTTCACGGCGCTTGAGCAATTCTAAATCGTTGTGAAGCCCTACAATTTTCAAGTCGTCGCAGTATTCCGCAAACGATCCGAATTTTGACTCGACAAGCAAAATATCGAATTTCCTTGCGATATACTCTTCATCGAGCTGGGAAGGATAGATGATCCCGTTTTGCTGATATGTTTCCGAGATACGCTTTTCTAAGTCGCAAGGCTTATATAAGTACATTCCACCTCATCCCCCACAGGTTTTTTTCTTTTATTATACAAACATACGTTCTTATTTACAAGAAAAAGAAAAATCCCTAAGTTTGACTAAGGGATATATTCATACGACTTTCAAATTTTTTCTTGTTTTAGTTGAACTGCTAGTTGTTCGGCTGCTGCTTCGCTTTCTTCCTTTCGTTGATTTCCGTTTTTTCTTTTGTGTTGTGGATTGTTGCTTATTCATGAGGGAAATAGTTACGAAATTAACGAATATTTGAGATATACTGAAAACAAAAATTAATAAAATAAACCCCGACATGGAACTTAAAAGACTCATTGTAGAAGAAAATAAATCGCTCACTGAAAAAGGTAAATTAATTTTAGAAAAATCGATCATGTTTTATCACCTGATTTTTTGTTTAATACTTTATTTTTCCATCCCAGCCTACTCGGAAACCATTTTTCGGTGATTTATATTTCCAACGATTATAGCTGCTTGATAATGCTTCCCAGTATGTCATTTTCTTTGTGTACGGATCGTTTGCATATTCTTCATTAAAATTCCGACGGTTATCCAGATGTCCTAATACAATTCTGATAAACTGTAATATTCGGGGAACAAAAGGCAACGTTATTGATAATAAGATGAAAGGACCGAAAAACAAAAATAAACCACCTAAAGAGTGGACTGACCCACCTATTTGAGACACAGAAAAAACACCTATGCTGCCTGTTTCCTGAACTCAATAGGAGACAGGTAGTTTAATTTGGCCTGAATTCGAATTTGATTATAATAATAGATGTAATTCTGAACCATTTGTTTTACAATAGAGTTAGTGAGATTTTGTTTTTCTTGTGAATAGAATGTTTCAGCCTTTAATGAAGAATGAAACGATTCTATTACTGCATTATCATGGCAGTTTCCTTTGCGGGACATGCTCGTGGTAATGCCTTTTTCTTTGGCTAAATGTTGAAAAGCATAAGACGTATAGACCGCCCCTTGATCGCTATGGAGTAACACTTGTTTTGGTTGTCGCTCTTTTACGGCCATTTCTAGTGTCTTTAACACTAGCTGAACATCCTGTCGGTCGCTGATTTGATAGGCAATAATCTCATTATTGTATAAATCCATAATGGTTGACAAGTAAAGCATCGAAGTACCAAACGGCAAATAAGTGATATCCGTTACCCACTTTTCATTTAGTTGAGAAGCCGTAAAATCACGGTTTAAACGATTCGGTACGATGATTTTACTTTCTCCATTGATCCAGTTTTGACGTTTTTTCTTCACACGGCATTGAAGATTCCGTTTTTGCATGATTTTTTGTACGGTTTTGCGATTCAACTTGATTCCATATTTAAGCCGTAGGACTTCTCTTACCTTGCGATGACCATAACGATAATGATTCTTTACACAAATTTCTTGAATCAACCGTTCTAACTCTGATTCCATCATGAACTCTTCCCATTTCTTTTCCCATCGATAATATGTCGATCTTGGAATTCCTAAACAAGAACAGATAAGGGTAACAGGATATCTGTCTTTTAACTCTCTTACAACTTGGACCACTACTTCTGGCACCATCTCCTCTCGAGTTCCTTGTACTTTTTTAAGATTTCCAATTGTGCTTCTAGCTGACGGTTTTGCATTTTGAGCTGTTCCATTTCATTTAATTCCTGTGCCCCTTTCCCCCATACATATTGCTTCCCTACAGGCTGAGAAAACCGATGAGTTTCGCCATTTTTATACCATCTCATCCATGTCTTGATCTGCGTCTTATTTTTAATCCCTAACGTCTCCATAATTTCTCGGTTGGTATACCCTGCTTGTTTCATCTCGATAGCTTTCCACTTGATCTCCTCTGGATAATGAACTCTTGTCCCCATAAGACAAACACCTCCACAAATCGAAGTGAGTTATACATTCGATTCAGGAGGTGTTTTTTCCTTGTCCCATTTTACTGGGTCACTTCAGAGTCGATTAGGTCTTTTAAATCAAAAGGTAATTTTATTTGGGAAAAATCTAGCATCTTCACCCCTCCATTTTGATAAGAATTTCTAATTAAATCATATCAAATAAAAAAATTAGTATATATCACCAAATTTATTAGTAAAAAAAGGGGTTGCAAAAATTCGCCCCCTTTTCTTTGATTCGATAATAATGAACTATTCATTTTTTCGCAACAGCCACTTGGCGTTTTGCTGCTTCTCGTTCTTTCCAAGGAATGATTTTTGTTTCAACAAATGTGACGTCGGACGTTTTCATTCGACGTGTGTCTGCTTCCACAAGAGCAGCGTTTGTAAATGTCCCTGAAGTAATAAACCATGTTCCTATACAATGATGATTCTTTTTAGCGCTGTCAAGCTCACGAATATCTTTGACAGTTACCTGGGTTTTCGACCTATAATAATGCTTTACTTGTACAGCAGTTTTCAAACCATCAGTTTTGTTTATAACCACGATATCAACGCCACCGTCTTTTGTTTCCGGTGTTTTTATCGGTTTCCATCCAGTCGCTTTCAAATATAAATATACGAGTTGTTCAAATTCCAGCCCTTCTAATTCTTCTAATGGGAGTTGTATTATTACGTCATCAGGACGAACGTTATATTTTCCTGTTGTTTGACTGGAAGAAGCTTGAGATGTACGTTTCTGAGATGAGGAGGTTTTGGCAGGCTTCTTCTCTGCGGTTTTTTGAGGGAGTCCGGTATATGGATTCTTATTCTTATTTTCTTTTTTACGCATATCGGGCACATATCTTGCTGCCCAAGACCCAATAATAAGGGAGATAAACAGAATAATGATTAAACCTACTATTTCAATAATTCCATTCATTAGAAGATAAAATCCGACAATGGCTGCAGGGAAAGTGAAAAGGGAGATTACAGCATTTTGTCTTTCCCTTCTCGATGGCAATTTCTTAGCCATGTTAGATTCCCCTTTCTTGTTTTGCTTTCCATTTTATAAACTCAATATGTTTTTTTATTTCCTCGATTTCTTGTTCTGTCAATCCGTCCATGTCGAAAAAGAAAAGGTGTTTTTCACTGTCTGTCTTCTCTTGACCAGTTAGCAAATAATCAGTTGAAACCCCGAACAAGTCGGCAATTTTTAGAAGCGTTTCATAGTCAGGTTCTCTCTTTCCTTGTTCGTACATTGCATATGTAGTTCTTCCAACTCCTATTTTTTTTGCCACATCTTCTTGCCGCAAATTCATTTTGTTTCTTAGTTCTTGCAAGCGATCGCCGAAACTCATCATAAAGAGATTCCTCCTTTTCAAGGTTAATTATAACGTCACATTTAGTGACAAAAAATATTTTACACAAAATGTGTAATTAAATATTGACACTACACTATATGTGACATATACTTAAAATATCAATACGCAAAACGTGACATTACGGGAGGTGAAAAAATGAGAGAATGGCTCAAAAATAAACGATTAAGCAAAGAGTTAACACAAAAAGAAATTGCTAAATTAGTTGGGATTTCTCGCAGCACATACGCAATGATTGAAAAAGGCGAGAGAAATCCAAGTGTTTCAGTAGCAAAGCGAATTGCCGATGTTCTTAAATTTGATTGGACAATTTTTTTTGAAGATAAATGTCACGTTTTGTGTATCGAAAATTACTCAGCATAATGCCGAAAGAAGGTGATCTTTTTGCAAAAATTCAAACGGGTATGGAACAGCCTAAACGGAAAGTATCGCGTTGTCGGTATACAGTTTCATGATGAGATAACGGCAACGATTTTCGTTCAAGTGCAAGGGCGGAAAACATCGTTGACGTATAACATGCGCACAAAAGAAAAGCTTCCAAAATACGTTGTTGATGCATGTGAATCAATCAAACAAGAACTTACATTTCTTTGTAATCATTGTAAATCAAACTAAATATCGAAAGAAGGTGTCAAAATGCTCAAAAAAGGGTTTTATCTCGAAGAAATCGACAAGAAAAATAAAGCTTTATTGTGTATTGATTACATGCTTGAAGCGATTTTTAACAAAGATTATGAAACGGCAGAAATCGAAGCGAGAGAATTTTTAGCAGTAATTACAATGCTCAAAGAAATTGAGGTAAAAAAAAAGCGTCGTGCAGATCTTGAGCAATTAGTTAGCGAGATGCAGAAACGAGGAATAAAGATAGATTTTGCAACGAAAGTACATGCCTAGTTAGGGGGGATTGGGGGTGAAGATCACCGTTGTAAAAGGACCGTTGTTCAGCCAAGTGGAGAAAGAAGTGTATGCGTATTTGGCCAAAGTGCTTCCAGAACAATACGAAAAAGTAAAAGGAAGCGAAAACAATGAGAAAGCGTCATAAAAAAAAAGCAGCAAGTGCGGCAACACTTACTGCAAGGCACAGAAAAAACATTCTTACTGAAAATATAACACGTTTCGCGATATTTTTCCATATTCGGCTCTCTTTTGGAGAGCCTCGCAATTCAAAAAAAGGCGGTGTTTTCAATGAAAAAAGCAAAGACAAATGAAAATCCGATGGAAAAATACGTTCCTGCGGTCATGCGTTGGATTGAAAATACGTTTGATATGAGCGCGATTCAAGTCGAAGATTTTTCTGTTTTCCCAGCTGGAAAGCTCGTTCGAGACGAAAACGGGCACACGATGGTCGTTTTCTATGACATTTGGACAGAGCAAGTCAAATACACATTCCCGACAGGAAAGTGAGGAACGAAAATGCAAGCAGCGATTGACCTACAATCAGGACTTGAACGGCTTTTTCCGTCCGCGAAAAAGCCGTTGAAAATCATTCGTTTAATCGGCTATTCGCGCATGAATACGGAAAACGATCCGAATAAAGCGTATAGCGTCGCAAAACGACCGTGCATGAAAGGCTGGCAAGATCTAAATCGTCCAGGCATGACAGAAGGAGAAATTCGTTCCTGGCTGCGGCAAAAAGGATGGACAGGGCTTGTCATTCCAGACGGTTATGACGTGATTGACATCGACGAACAGACAGAAGGGGAGCTAATTTTTAAGGCGCTTTTGCGTGAACGATATAAATTTCATGCGATTCGAACAATACGAGGCTTTCAGTTTTTCTTTCGGTCGACCGAAAAAATCAAAGGACAAGACGCGACAGTGCTTATGGCTGGCGGCTTTGTCGGCGACTATCGCCTTTCCGGGCGCGGTCAAATAGTTATTCCAAGCGAAAATACAGGCGGACGCGAATGGGTACATATTGCAGACGGGGAACTTTCGCCGATGCCGATCTATTTTGAGCGATTAAAAAAGATTGATAAAACGCAACGTCCTTTTCCGATTCCGATGCACGAGGGAGGACGGAACAACGCACTATATGCGCATTGCTGCCGTCTTGTCGAATTTGGTTATACACCAGAACAAGTTTCCGAGATTGCTAGTTTCCTAAATCAATATTTTTTTCTTCCTCCGTTAGACCAGCGTGAATTTGCAAGCACACTGAACAGCGCACTCAAGCATGAGCCAAGTGGAACAAACTATTCTTCTCCGCCACCGATGACTTTCCCAGCACGAAAAGAAGGAGAGTCGAAAAAGTTCAACTTGACCGAAATGGGGAATGCTGAACGTCTTGTTGCTCGAAATGGACAAAATTTGCGCTATTGTGTGGAGTTTGAGGAGTGGCTCATATGGGACGGAAAGACGTGGATTGAGGATAAAAAGAAACAAATTGAACGCATTGCGATTCGCACGTTTCGTGAAATGTACGCCGAGGCGGCGCACGAAGAAAACAACGACGCGCGAAACGAGTTGCTGAAATGGGCGAAGGCGAGTGAAAAAAGTTCGGTGTTTCTCAACTCAATTGCAAGGGCACAAGCGATGTTACCAATAAGTCAGGAGGAACTAAATATGGATAAATTTTTGTTGAATTGCGCAAATGGTGTGGTCGATTTACGGACAGGTGAGCTGCTTCCTCATGATCGCAAATATATGATGACGAAAAACACACATATTCCATACGATCCAAATGCAAAATGCCCGACATGGATTGCCTTTCTTGAATCCATCTTTCGCGATGGCGATGAAGTGAAGAACGACATTATCAAGTTCCTCCAGAAAGCGATTGGCTATGCGCTGACAGGCGATATAAGCGAGCAGGTTGTTTTCTTCCTTTGGGGAACAGGGAGGAACGGAAAATCGACGTTCATCAATACGGTGAAGGCTTTGCTGGGCGATTATGCGAAGCAAACGAATTCGAACACTTTTACAGCGAAAATGAACGATTCGGGGATAAATAACGATATTGCACGTTTGCACGGTTCACGTTTCGTGTCGGCTGTCGAAAGCGAGGACGGCCAACGGCTCAGCGAATCGCTCATTAAACAATTAACCGGCGGTGAGCCGATTACAGCTCGTTTTTTGAGAAAGGAATTTTTTGAGTTTGTGCCAGAGTTTAAAATTTTCTTCACAACGAATCACAAGCCGATCATCAAAGGCGACGATGAAGGAATTTGGCGGCGTATTCGCCTTGTTCCGTTCACGTACACCATTCCAAAAGAACAAGTGGACAAGCATCTTCCTGAAAAACTGATGAATGAGCTTCCTGGCATCTTACGCTGGGCGGTCGAGGGATGCTTAAAATGGCAAAAAGAAGGCTTAGGAGAGCCGGAGGAAATCAAGAACGCAACGAGCGAGTATAAAGACGAAATGGATCTTCTCAGCAATTTCTTGAATGATTGCTGCGTGATTCATCCAGGTGCGAAAGTGCAATTGAACGAGCTGTACAAAGAATATATCGACTGGTGCGAAGAAAACAGCGAAATTGCGATGAAAAAGCAAAAGTTTTCGGCGCGTTTAGTGCTGCGAGGATTCGAAAAACGAAAATCCACTGGGAACAAAACGTTCTTTTTCGGCATCGGTCTTTCAAACGAAAGTTACAAAGTTACCACTAGTTACTCAAATTCGGGTAAATCGCCTATAGGAGATACATTTACGGAAATACAGGAAAATAAGTCACTCAAGGTAACTAGTAACTTTGTTGAGGAAGAAATTTAGTTACTTAGTTACCATCAGTTACTGATTTCTATGCATTTCTCCTATAGGGCTATATATAGGAAAATACCCTATTTCAAGTAACTTGAAGTAACTAGGTAACTTATAAGGAGGCTTTATATGTTATATAACATTTTTTATGAAATAGATAATCTAAATATTCAAATAAAAATAAAAAACAAAAAACTAAGTTTGATATATGAAGAAGGCACATTGCCATTGGATTTAAAAAAACAAATCAAGCAGCATAAACAACAGATAATAAAGCGCTTGGAAGAGAATGAAATGACGCGTGCAAAAGGTTTTCTCATCTATCGCTACGGTGAACTGTACGAGTATCGCTACGGCTTGGGTGCGTATTTGTTCATCGAACGCGAAGGAGATATGGCGATTGCATGGCGTGCGAACTACATGCCGGAGGACAAGCAACCATACAAAACAAAAATTCTTGCTGAGCGTGTTCCATTCGAAAAAGCGTTCCAAGAGGCAGCCGGTTTCATAGACTGGCTGCAACGACAAAAAAGGGGTGTAAAAGGTGCTTAAAAAAATGATTATGCCGATGGGCTTCATGTTAGTTTGCATAATGTTAGCAATGTATTCGGTAACAATTGTGAAGAACGAAATGGATCAAGTAATGATTATGAGTACTTTGTTTGGATATGGAGCAGGCTACTTTGTTTGTGCGTTAGGTAAAGAACTAGAAAAGAGGGATGACAAATGACAAAAACATTCAAGTCCTATTTGCGTGAAGCCATTGAGAACGTGAAAGACAAACGAATTGAGCAGCTCATTCAAATGGGACGCGTAAAGATGGAAGATGGTCGGCAACTTTATGATCTAACGATATCTGAATTAGAACATGAATACAGATGTATGAAAGAAAAGAAGGTGTTTTTTTGATATATCGTTTCTTTTGCGACAAATGTGGCTTTGAAGTTTGGAGTATAAAAGTTATTGCGAAGTTGAAATGTCAATGCGGCTTTTATGTGCTCTGTGAGGAAAAGGAGGACTGAAAATGCGACTGGACATATACACTTGTTCAACGTGCGGCGAAGGTTTTTCGGTTGAAGAGGACAAGCAACCTATCACTTGTCCTCTTTGCGAATCTAGATGCTTTGAATTTTCTCATACAACCATCGAATCGAAAATGGGACTGATTGAAGGGTTTTTGCAACGTCTAGACATGATGTCCGGAACGGGAAACGGAATAGGACGGGTAACAGTAAAGAAAATTCGCGAGTTTGCGGAAAAGGAAGGATTTATACAGCGAAAAAAAACAAAGGGGTTAGGAAGTTGATTTTTAACGAAGAAGATCTTGAAATAATCAGGGAATTGCTATCGATTGTAGCTTGTGGGTACGAGCGAGAAACATATTATTTTCATTGCTGCGATGCAAATGACATTATTAAAAAGATTGACGAGTGGAGGAAGGACAATGCAAATCGGGTACTTTAACGGTGCGATGTATGTCAAGCCCAACGATGAGGAAATAAAACACGAGCCTGTCCAGCTTGCCGGAACTCAGCTTTTCCCAGGAGAGTTTGTGAAACAACTAGGTGAAAAAAAGCGAAGCCGTTTTGTGATGCAAGACGGCTTTCTTCTAAGATACGAAGGAAAAATAAACAACATCTTACTGTTTAGTGTGAATCAATCAAAATACGATTATTATTACGCGCTTTTTTATATCGATGAAAAAACATTGATTTGCTGCAACGGAAGTGGTTGCTGGGATGTTCGAGTTAGTCAAATTGAAAAAGTTTACCCACAGTTTATGGAAACATATGAGCAACTTTCACTTGAGTTGAGGTGAAAACATGCGTGATTTTCTAAAGTCGGCATTGTTGTCATTCGTATTTGCTTTTGTGATGTACATTTTCCTTTATTATCTATCCAGTTAGGAGGCGAAAAAATGAATTGGCTTGCGTTCATTCTCGCGTTTCTTTCTCATCACGACGAAAATCCTTACCCGTACTACATACAGCATGAAACCGACATGAAAGTAACAAGTCTTTCGAAAATACGCAAAGAAATGATCCAGGAATGGAGGGAAACATATGGCGTACCTCTCTCAAGTGAAGTCGAATGGTAAACAGTACATTTACCTTTGTATGTATGTAGGAGCGCAAGAATACTCGACGAGAAAAGAACAGCGTGTATATGCGTTTGGAGAAGCGAGGAGAGCGCTTCTTCGCATGAAGCGCTGGAAAAGAAAATTCAACGAGTTTCCGAATGAATTGCTTAACCTTGGATGTGGCATGGAAGACTTGGAAGAATGGATTAGAACAATAGAAACAGGTATAACGAAAACGGGAAGAATTTTCAAAACGAACGTAAAACGTGCTGCGTTTTAAAGATGTTTATAACATCTACAAATTTTCACGACACACATCGCTGAATGACACAATGCATCGAAAAATATCACTTATTTTTTTGACCATCTAAAATCGAGTGAAGCTATTCTTTCACTCGATTTTTGTCATAATATGACCAAATTTTTTTGGTGATATGAAAACGACAAAATTCTCTGTACATTTGAATTGTGGGGTGATGTACATGGATGAACAATCAGTAACAGAACAATCGCAAACGGATCAATCAACGTCAGCAAACTCGTCTACAATATCAAATATCGATTTCGTCGATATGAGAGAACATACGTTGATTGAAACGAAAGAAGGAAATATTGTTGTCATTCATGAGATCACACTCGGTGACATTGTCATTTCTGTTTTGGTCGCTGCAACACTCATTTTCATGTTTTTAGAACGCATGATGAGGAGGTAGAACAATGTATTCCCTTGTCTTTGCAACGCCAAAGGACATTCTTGCGACATACCTCATCATCATGGCATCCTGTATCGCATCATTTCCGATCGTAATGTTTCTCATATCTACTGTAAAAGGTGTGAAGAAGCGATGGTGACGACTGGGACACTCGCAGCATACGCTTTCAAAACGGTTTTTGGAAATGCAGATGTGATGACAGGTATCGCCACATGGACAATATTTTTAACGCTTTTGTTTCTATCTATCGCCATATATAAAGAAACGAGGAGGGAGTAATAATGTCGAGCATCGGGAACGTTTTTGACTGGGCGTTTTTCTGGGGTGTATTCGGATTTTTGTTGAAAACAGTTGCTCCCTTCATCATGTTGATTATAGCTATTGTGGCGGTAGGAATGCTTTTACACGGTGTGATCGTAGCGATCAGATCGAGGTCGTGAAACCATGCCAGAATTTCAAACGTTTTTTACACCTGCACGACTAAATGAGTTTTGGTACTACGTGAAGTGGTTGCTTTTCTATGTAGCACCAGCAATTATGATTATGGCTGCGGCTGGAGCATTATCCATGTTTATTGCCATGATGAAAAAATCATTTGCGAATACAAAGCAAATTGACAAGAGCGAAAATAATGAGGACTACGAAATTCGAAGATACTAGGTTTTCAACTAGCGAATGCTAGTGAAATATAAAAAAATTTTTAAGGGAGGAATTATACATGCCTGTTTTAGGAGCTGCTATTGATTTATCAGGTCTTTCTTTACCATTCACTGTTTCAGATGTCATTGGAAGTGTGAACTCTTTGCTTGGTTGGGTGGGACCATTCGTACTCTTGGCAATCGCATTAGGTTTTGCACCAAAAATTATTGCTTTTATCAAATCAATTTTCGGTCGCGCTGCATCGCGATAAGCAAGAAAAAAGGAGGAGCGATCCTCCTTTTTTCATAGAAAGGGCGTGTCGTATTTTAGATGTTTAAGAAAATCAACATCATACTTTGTTTCTTGCTCCTTGTATCATTTTCCAAGCCTTTTTTTGCTTCAGCAGCAGGGGAGTTTCAAGTAATTGAAGTTTACGATCCGCAAAACTTAATCAGTACGCCGTTACATTATAACCCGGATTATCATGGTATGGATGTTGTTCTTGTTTACTTTAGAGGAACAAGTATAAAAAAGCTTTGGGTATCTGACTACGCCGATTCTTCGTTCAGCACACCATTGAATCCGAAAACAAGGACGGCGGCAGACTACGGATGGAGCTATTTTAATGGATTTTATTTTTCATGCAACAGATACTATAAAGCTGAATTTTTTGGGGCGACGGACAACTTACTTATTCGCATTAAAATTCATGTGACGGGATTAGTAAATCCCTCGTGTGATTCATCATCATATGGGAATTACGACGACATGGGGGGAAGTGATTCAAATACCTGTAATGCTTGTGACCTTTTCTCGTGTCCAGGGTGGGATCAATACCTAGGAAAACTAACAGAAATAAAAAATGCAATTCCACCAGCACCAAACTGGAACCAGGTGGCGACCGTTTTTCGTGATACAATCGTTCCTCAACTTGTATCCGATATAGGGACGCTTCTAGGACCGGCTCCAAGTGTACCAACCGAGCCAGCTGAATTATCGGGATTAGACACACGAGGAATTGAAAACAAAGTTCCAAGTATGCCTGATCCCGGGCTTGATACATCGGGATTCACGAAAAGTCGAATCGAAAGCGAAGCACCTGTCATTGAGGAGCGTTCTGATCCAACAGGAGGATGGGATATTTCAGATCCACTTGATACACTTCCTGACTTTCCAAGCATGCCAATCCCAGGAGAAACTGATCCAAAAGGTTGGGATGCAGGGAAACCAAAAGAAACGGAAACACAATTGCCAATTCCAAAAGACCAAGAAGGAACGCCAAACATCGGAGATGCACCAACACCAAGCCAAAACAACGACACACCGCCAAGCCCGGGCGACAATGGCGGAAATGCACCAATACCAAGCCAAAGCCAAGATGACGGCATACAAGGATCAAAATACTACAAAAAACACCCTGATGATCCGGATGGGAGTGGAAGTTATTGAAGAGGTTGGGATTAATTATAATAACCATGTCTATCTGCTTTCTTGCTCTTCAAAATAGAATTTATGCATACAGCGGGGGGATATTGGATAATGTTAGACTAAATATTGGATATTATTTTGGAGACTACGGTGGATATACACCGTACGTAACAGACAACAATCTTTCAACATATTCTATACTTTCTAAAAAAGATGTATCTACAGATACGATTTTTTATACGTTTCAAAATTCAGTTGACATTAGTGGTTTTAGAATAAAAACGGATACCAATATAAATATCTATTTTTATGACTCCACAGGGAGAATCATTTACCGAAGTGGTGAATTTATTGGAGATGGTTCATTTATATCTCTAGAATATAACATTAAATCTTTTGCCATCTATAATTTTGCAAATGAAGTTAATAAGGTTTATGAATTCAATCTTTATAGTGAAGATATTATTCCACCAGCAGATGTTACAAATTTACAGGCGAGTGAAATAGGTGAAGAATATGTCACACTAACATGGAATGAGCCAGAAGACGTTGATTTTTCACACTACCAAATATATCAAAATGGTTATTTAATATCGGAGAATTATACTTACACCTCAATCACTATACAAAACCTAAATCCTAATACAGATTATAACTTTATGGTTGTATCAGTAGACAATAAAGGGAACAAATCTAGTGGGCAGTCTGTCATGGTAACAACACTTGTTCCGATTGTCGGTGATATCACCGATCTCCAGGCCGATGCAAAATACGACCATGTAAAACTCACATGGACACCGCCGGATAGTGAGTTTTTTCATCACGTGAAAATCTATCGTAAAAAGGTCGAACAACAATCGTTCTGGGATCAGCTTTTTGGCACGACAGCTGTTTCCGCCGAAACCACATCAGACGGCTATACACCGATGTTTGAAACAAATGGGACGTACTGGACGGACTTGACTGTTACGCCGGAAACGACGTATTCATACAAGGTTACGTCGGTCAATATTGAAGGGAATGAGTCGCAAGGGGTCACAATTGAAACGACAACACCGTCTGAGCCTGTTCCAGTCTTAGCTGGCGTGGCGACAACGCAAAACGAAAACGGCGACTATATCGTCACGTGGACAAGCCCGACGAAAGGAACAGTGAAGCTGCTAATTGAAGGACGAGAATATGCACAGGTAGACGCAGCGACGAAACAAATCGTAGTAAGAAAAGAAGATATGAAAACAGACTTTTTTGGAGCATACGCAGCTACGTTGATTCCTATTGGTGAATATGGAACAAAAGGGCAAGCTGTCAGCGTTCCAAGTCTAGGGGAAAAGATTGACTTTCCTTTAAGCTTTCAAGATTTTATGGAAACAGTAGTGAGTATTCTTGCATGGGTAGCTCCATTTATCGTTTTATCGCTTGTGTTCATTTTTTGGCGACCAATTTTCAATTTTATTAAAAAAGCAATTAGTGAAAGGCGTGTGAAACAATGAATTTTAGTATATTGCAAGCTGTATTGGAAATAGTTTTTCAACGCTATATGGTATATCTCACGCCTATTTTGTTTCTTTTTACCGTTTTTTTGTTTTCTGATCGTCTTGTCGCGTTTTTATACGACGTTTTCAAACGTAGTAGGTGGTAGCAATGAATTACATGTATATGTTTGTTGTAGGTGGGATTTTGACCGACGCATTTGGAAGGCTCTTTGATGTCATATGGGGCGGTATAAAGTGGATCGGGCGATTGTTGAAAAAGCTATTTCAAGGGCTTGTTGACTTGTTTGTCGGTTTTTTCGAAGTTATTTATGCGCTGATTGATGGTTTGTTGTATTTTCTCTACAAAATTGGTGTACTGGCGGTGAAACTGTTTCTGTTGTTTTTTGACCTTGCAAAAATGATTGTATCTTTGTTTGTTGGTTTTGCTCGCACGCTTGCCAGTCTTGTGTATATCCCTCGTAGTGGAAGTGGAAATGGCTATTCAGACATGCTCGGAAAAATTTTTACCGCAATGCAGCCACTTAAACTCGAGCCGATCGCGTATATATTGCTCTTCATTCTTTGGATGTTTACGGCAGTTGCAGCGATTAAATTATTATCCTCAATTCGGATAGGAGGGGAATAATGGCTATAAAAGAGCAAATTCGCGGTTTTATCGACAAAATTTTTAACCCTCCTATAACGTTTCTTGATATGGGCATTGAGAAACTCCAAGCAGTTGGACGATTAACCGCGCAAGGTTTGAATATCGGCAAGTATCTGTCGGTATTCGGCGACATGCCAACTGCATGGCAACTTGTTATTTCATCGGCGCTTATGTCGGTTGTAATATTAGGTTCACTTTTAATTTTTCGTTCAGTTATGCGCCTCTATTATTCTTTGAAAGAAGGTGTGAAGTGGTGGTAGATGCATTCTTTTATATGTTTGTACTTGGTTCGGGCGCAGCCTCAGGAGTTGGAGTTGTCGCATTCATCGGTTGGAAGCTTGTGCAGTATTCAAATAGAAAAACATTGAAAAAACAACAGAGAAGGGCGGTAGTATGATGGCACTTTTTAAGCGAAAAGAAAAAGATGAATTTTTCCCAGAAACAAACGACATTCTTATCGTCTTCGATGACGAAAAGAAAACAAGTGATATACAGCGAATTTCAGATATTCGAGATAATGCGATATACGTAACAGGAAAATATCATGTGCCGATTGACGATTGTGAAGTGACAACAGGACCCGAAGGCCGGCACTTTTTCTATCGTGCGCCATCGCGATCTGTCCAGGAAACGAAGCGACTCGCAGAGCTAGAAAAAAGCATTGTGTTACGACAAATTACGTCATATCGTCCGCCAGAACAGCCTAGCCAACTAGATATTACGAAAATTCTCTTATTTGCACTCGTCTTCTTTGCATTCATCGTGATGGGAATTTCAAGTTGTAGTGGAGGAGGAGCTTGATGCAAAACCATCCTTGCATTGAACGACTTCAAAAGAAAATCAATGAACTTGTTGCACTGATTCAGGAAAAGGAGTGTTGATAAATGCAAGGTACGAGCAATGCAGAGAAGTTGCAAAGTGTCATTTCTGATGATCTTTTTCCTCAAGTACAGCATATTTCTGACGTAAAGCAAGTTCTCGAAGAAATGACGACAAAAGCTCAAGAACTGCAAGAGTGGCAAATTAAAGCGATTTTGTTGCTGGAAAGCTTATCGAAAAATGAGTACTTACATGGAAAAAGTGATCCGTATCGTGAAATTATCAATTTCATTATGCACGGTAAGGTTCTTGTTGCTGATCCGCAATATTACATTGATACAATCGAAGCTCTTATTCCTAAACCACCGAAGCCTGTGATTGTTGCTCCGAACGGTGTGGAGAAGGGAGGAAAAAGATAATGGCCCATCACTTTTTTATTCAAGGTCCACTTGGTGCTGGGAAAACATTAATGATGTCTCTCTTTGCGCACTATTGGCGTGAAAAGGTTCGCGCGCGTGGCGGCGATATTCAACTATTTTCAAATTACGGTTTAAAAGATTCGATTCCTCTTGAACATTATACAGATTGGTACAAAGTAGCTGAAGCACAGGGGAGCATATGTTGCTGGGATGAAGCGCAAATGGCGTTTTCTAACCGAAAATGGTCAAAATATGGCTCGACAATTGCGACAGAAGTAATGATGTTTACAAGAAAAATGAAAAGTGTTCAAATCTATTGCTCACCGTCTATCAACAATGTTGACAGTCGTATTCGCCAAATCGTTGAAGTATTAATCAACGTTAGAAAAATTGGTGATAGAGGCTTTGCAATTCATTTCACCGATTATCAAACAGGTGAGTTCATGCACAAACAGTTCCTTCCGATGTGGAAGGCAAAGAAAATATTCAAACTTGGTTTGTACGATACGGACACAATGGTGCTAGGCTTCCCGTTACCCTCTACCGAACGGGAAGGAAATGAGTTTTTCCAAACACTTGAAGAAATTCATGATAAAGCGCGTGGAACAGTTAGGAGGGCTGCCCATGAATTACTCACTGGTGCCGGAGCGATATAAAGAAAAAGATCCACGTACATTGTTGTATCATTTTCCGTCCATTCCAGTCGTGAAATTCGCGAAAATCACACAGAAATTCTATTTTTTTAAGCAGCTTGAAATCGCGCAGGACATTGTCAACCGAATGGGGTATATTTTGCTTCCGTCTGTATGTATGCACTGGGAACGAGTGAAACAGTTTGCAGATCGACGAATAAAAATCGGTAGAAACTCATTTTTCATGATGAAAATTGAAGAACTCACGGAAAAGGAAAAAGAAAAGCTAAACGAATATGTATCTGAATTGCGAGGAGGAGAAAAAAAAATATGAAACTAACTAATGATGAATTAGCTATGCTTATTTTGCATATGAGTATTATGCGTAAAGAAATAAAGAAGGCATTAAAACGCAATTATGGATTTTTTGAAGCAAAGAAAAAAATGAATGTTTATGACTCGATTTTAGACAAAATTACATCGTTTAACGAAAAGAAAACATTACATGATATTGCACTTGATGACGAAGAATTAGGCATGTTACATGCGTTTTTGTCATCATACACAGTTGAAATTGAACGGCAGGCTCAAAAAGAAAAAATGAATGTGTCAAGTAGCGAGGTATTTCAATTATTAAATGATATTTTATGCAAAGTTGAGGGAATGCAAATTGCAAAAATGCATTGATGAGCTAATAAGGGAATATTATCGTAAACAATATATACTTTCAGAAGCAAAACGGAATGGGAATAAGTTCCTTGCATACATTTATGCGCAAGAGATTGAAGAAATTAAGCGTATTTGTTTTGAAAAATACAAAATCATCATCGATTAAGAACAGATAGCATGCTTGTACATGTTATCTGTTTTTTTTCATTTGTACAACCAGTTGTTGCATATCTTCAATCAAGGGAGGTATGCGCGATGAATGTACGGGTTATAAAGGGAAAGCATACTGACAACAATATTCAAGCCTGCTATCATTATTTAGTGAAGATATATAGAAGGGAGATAGCGAAGAGAAATGAAAGCTATCTACGCAAGAGTATCGACAGAAGAATCGGCACAGAAAGGATATTCAATCGCTCATCAGATCGAGGAAGCGAAGAAGAAGGCGAAAACGGACGATGTAATGATATACACCGATGAAGGCTTTTCCGGCGAATTTCTTGAGCGTCCAGGGCTAGAGAGGTTGCGCAACGATATACGAAATGGAATAATCGATACGGTCATTGTATACGATCCTGACCGACTAGCGCGTAATCTCATGCACCAGCTGCTGCTTGATGATGAGTTTCGAAAATATAATGTTGAATTGCTGTTTGTCAATGGAGAGTATGCAAACACGCCGGAAGGGAAGCTGTTTTTTTCGATGCGCGGAGCTATTTCCGAGTTCGAAAAGGCTAAAATTCGCGAAAGAACAATGGCGGGGCGGAAAAGAAAAGCAAAACAAGGAAAAGTTGTGAAGAATGACCGAATATACGGTTACGATTACGATAAACAGACGGGACAACTCAAAATAAATGAAAGTGAAGCTGAAATCGTTCGCTTCATATTTGACAGTTTCGTTCAAGAGCGTTTCAAAGGCGTAAACGGCATTGCATTGCACTTGACTGAACGGAAAATACCGACGAAAACAGGAAAGACAGTGTGGCATCGACAAGTTGTACGGCAAATATTGATGAATGAAACGTACATGGGAAAAAAGCCACAAAACAAGTGGAATACAGAAGGCATGCTGGCGAATAAATATCGCAATGAAAAAGTGCCGATGCGCTTGCGGAGCAAAGACGAGTGGATATATGTCGATGTTCCGGCAATTGTTTCAGAAGAGCAATTTCAGCAAGCGCAAATGCTGCTAGAACAAGCGAGAAGGCGCTATACGAAAGCACCGAAACGTCAATATTTACTTTCAGGGCTGTTACGTTGCGCACAATGCGGGAACACATTGACCGGGCGATTGATGAAAAACTGGGGGAAATATCATCGCGAATATACGGACAGAAAAAACACAGCTGGCGCAAAACACCGCGGCTGCGGAATGGTCGTTCGCGCAGACGAAATCGAACAAGAAGTATGGAACTACCTTCTTGATCTATTCAACCATCCAGAACGCATACGAGAATTCCAGCCTGCTGCTGACGTTGAACATAGCTTTGAAAAGAAGGAACTTGCACGGCTTGAAAAAGAGATTGAGCGATCGCGAAAAGGGCGCAAACGCCTGCTGTCGCTTGTCACAATGTCCGATGACGACGAACTCGATCTTGAAGAGGTGAAAGAGGAAATACGCAACTTGCAGCAACGAGAAAAAGAGCTGATTGAACAATACAACCAGCTGGAACAACAACTAAAAGAAATGCAAGAAAAGCCGAACGAACACATTTTGCAAGCAGCAATCGACTTTTTCTTGAATCACAAAGAACAACTTGACTTTGAAATTAAACAAACGCTGATCCGTAAAGTTGTTAAAGAGATTCGTGTTATTGATAAAGAAAATATCGAAATTCACTTATTTTAGAACGCTTAAACAGCGTTCTTTTTACATTTTATAACGCACACTATTGTCATAAGTATTTCATTCTCGATACAACGAGCAGCATATGTCGCTAGTTTTGTTCCTTTTCCTGTTGAATAGCTTTCGATCGCTTTAATTAAGCCGATTGTGCCGATTGAAATTAAATCTTCTGGATCCTCTCCGGTGTTTTCAAACTTTTTTACAATGTGTGCAACGAGACGTAAATTATGTTCGATCAGTTTGTTTCGGGCGTGTTCATCCCCTTTAGCCATTTGTCTTAAATACATCGCTTCTTCTTTTGCATCAAGTGGCTGTGGGAAGGCATTGTTTTTTACATAAGAAACTAAAAAAACGAGTTCCTTTATAAACAAAGCGAGTGCAGAAAAAAAAGTACCCATTATCGTTCACCTCACAGGTGGTCATTTGTTGCTTATGTATGTATATGCATTAGAAAACTTGTTCGTGTTTGGACACATGATTTTTCTTTGTTTGTGAAAAGAAAATCTTGTATAATCGGGAAATGTAAAATAAATATGAAAGATGAAAGAAGGAAGAACTGTGAGAAGGGCAATGATAAAACCATTAAAACTCACTCCGCCTCAGCTACTTGCTTTTATGTTTCTTTTTCTCGTTGTTGTCGGTGGGGTGTTATTAAAGTTGCCGATTGCATCAGAGAAGGACATTAGCTGGCTTGATGCGTTCTTTTTATCGACATCTGCCGCAACGGTAACCGGTTTAGCACCGATTGATCCCGGTTCGACATTTACCTTATTTGGAGAAATTGTTTTAATGGTGCTCATTCAAGTTGGTGGACTTGGAATTATGACATTTGCGGTGCTTGTTGTCATTGTGCTTGGGAAAAAGATCGGAATGAAGCAGCGCATGTTAATGCAAGAGGCGCTAAATCAACCATCGCTTGGCGGTGTCATTCGTTTAGCGCGCAATTTATTGTTGTTTTCTTTATTGATGGAGCTTGTCGGGGCAACGTTATTAGCAATTGATTGGGTTCCGAAAATGGGCTGGGCGAAGGGGCTGTATTACAGCCTTTTCCACACGATCGCATCGTTTAATAATGCGGGGTTTGCATTATGGCCTGATAATTTATCACGTTTTGTCGGCGATCCGATCGTCAATATGACCGTCTCTTTGCTTGTTATTATTGGGGGGCTCGGTTTTACTGTCGTATTTGACGTGTTATATCAACGACGGTGGCGAAAACTATCTCTCCATACGAAGCTCATGTTAGTGATGACGCTTGTTGTGAATGTTGTGGCAATTGTTGCCGTATTTTTCTTTGAACAACATAATCCGAAAACGCTCGGTTCACTTTCGCTTCGTGAACAGCTTTGGGCCGCGTACTTTCAAGGCATTACACCAAGAACGGCAGGATTTAATACGATTGATATTGGCTCACTAGAACAACCAACAGCGATGCTTATGATTTTCCTTATGTTTATTGGTGCAGGAAGCACGTCAACTGGCGGAGGAATTAAACTGACGACATTTGCGGTCATTGTATTTGCAGTCATGAGTTTCCTAAAAGGAAAAGAAGAAACAGTGATTGCGATGCGCACGATTCGTCATACAATTATTTTACGCGCGTTAGCGATTGCATCGATGAGTATGTTGTTTATTTTTGTTGTGACGATGATGTTGACGCTTACTGAAGATGCTTCGCTCCTTGCGCTTTTATTTGAAGTCGTATCCGCGTTTGGGACCGTTGGGCTCTCGATGAATGTAACGCCGCATTTATCAATGATCGGAAAAGTGCTTATTATTTTCGTCATGTTGTTTGGAAAATTAGGTCCGTTAACGCTCGTCTATTCGATTGCGAAGCCGAAAAAAACAAACATTCGTTATCCAAATGGCGATATATTGACAGGATGAAAAAAGCGAGGGGCAGTCCCTCGCTTTTATTGTGTCGGCTCTTGCGGCATAATTAAAATTTCTACGCGTCGGTTTTTGGCGCGTCCTTCAGGAGTTGCATTGGAGGCGATCGGTTTAAATTCGCCGTACCCTTTGGCGCTAAATAGCTGCGGATCTAACTTTGTATTTTCAAGCAATAGTTTCATAAAGTTAACAGCGCGCATGACGCTTAATTCCCAGTTTGACGCAAATTTTGCATTGTTGATTGGCACATTGTCTGTATGTCCGCTAATGACGATATTGCGCGGCGGATTCATAACAAGCAAATTCGATATTTTTTTAGCGACGTTGCGATATTGCGGTTTAATATCAGCACTACCTGAATCAAACAATACGTCGTTTGCGATGGTGACAAGCAACCCTTCTTCTGTCATCGCAACAGATAATTCCCCGCTCAATTGGTTCGTTTTGACGTATTCGTTAAACTTACTTTGAATCTTTTTTAATTCCTCGTATTCTTCTTTTGAAATTTTAACGTACGGTTTTTGATTTGGCGAGTCTTTAATGACAGAGTCCACTTCTTCCCGTTCGACCGGGCTTAAATATTGTAGTGCCCCGGTACCACCTGTAAACACGCTATTAAATGCGCGCGCAATTTCCATAAATTTTTTCGAGTCAATTTGACTACTTGCGAACAATACGATAAATAGCGCAAGCAACAACGTTAATAAATCGGCGTACGGAATTAACCAGCTTTCATCGACATGTTCTTCATGATGATGTTTTTTATGCTTTTTCGCCATTATTTTGAGCTCCTTGTCCTAAAAGTTTTTGACGTTCGCTCATCGGTAAATAAGAAGCTAATTTTTGTTCAATCGCTCGCGGTGCTTGTCCTTCAATAATGGAAAGCACACCTTCAATCATCACTTGTCGCACTTTAATTTCTTCTTTTGACTTGCGCTTTAGTTTGTTCGCAAATGGATGCCAAAGGACGTATCCTGTAAAAATTCCCATAAGTGTTGCGACGAACGCCGCACTAATCGCGTGACCGAGACGCTCAATATCAGACATATCTTGTAGAGCGGCGATTAATCCAACGACGGCACCAAGTACCCCAAGCGTTGGCGCATACGTACCGGCTTGTGTAAAAATGGTAGCGTTCGCTAAGTGGCGTTCTTCCATCGCTTCAATTTCTTCAGTCATAACATCGCGAATAAATTCTTGTGACTGTCCATCAATCGCTAAACTTAATCCGTTGCGCAAAAACGGGTCATCAATTTCGGCTACTTTTGCTTCTAGCGCTAATAATCCTTCGCGGCGAGCGATGTTTGCCCACTCGACAAACAGCGGGATGAGTTCTTCAATTTTTGGTGTTTTTGACTCTTTGAAAATAACCCCAAATAATTTCGGCACTTTCGAAATTTCTTTCGTTGGAAAGGCGATTGTAACAGCGGCCGCTGTCCCTAATAAAATGATTAAAATCGCAGCAGGGTTAATGAGCACAGATGGGCTTACACCTTTAAACACCATTCCGACACCGACAGCGATAATGCCAAGAATGAGCCCGATTAAGGACGTACGGTCCATGATATCACCTCTAGTTGTAGAATGAAAAACAAATCCAAGTTTATCATATAATTTATCCGAATGTTTGAAAAGGGAAATTTGTACGAAAAAAACCCTTGAAGTGGAAAACTTCAAGGGTTAAATTTTCTTTAGTCTAAATGAACCAACCATTAAAAGAGAAAGCGTGAAAATAATAAAAATAAAGACGTAAGGCGGAAAATAGTGAATTGTTAAATAACTGAGCGTCAATAAACACCCTGCAGCTGTGATCGGCAAGCCGGTAAAATACCCGTTGCTTTCAGTAATGTTAAACCGAGCTAAACGAAATGCCCCACACCCGATATAAAAAATCGTAAAAAATGAGCCGGGTGCCCCAAATTCGTGCAACAATCCTTGATAAAGTAATAGTGCAGGTGCTACTCCAAATGATATAATATCACTCATTGAGTCCAATTGTTTTCCTAAGTCTGATTCGATGTTCATTTTCCGAGCGACTGTTCCGTCAAAACGATCGGCAAGTGCAGCTAAAAAGATAAATAATACAGAGACGTTCAGCTGGCCTTTTACCGCAAATAAAATCGCGAAACCGCCTAAGCTTAAGTTTGTTAACGTCAATACGTTTGCCGTATGCGCTTTAAGTTTTTTAATGGTATGATCAATATAATCGGATAAAAACATATAAGTTCACTCCTTTATTGAAATCGTGCCGACCCACTTGCCAAAAATATCACTCGGTTACTAATATTTTATTGATAATAAGCAAACTAGTAAAGGATATTCTTTACTTGAGGGGGGAAAATCGTTGGTTAAATGGCTATATCAACTATTTATTGAATTGACAAATCATGCATGGACATCGAAATGTCTCGCTTCGTTCACACGATCGAAATGGAGTCGGTTATTCATTTCATCTTATGCGAAAGTATACAAAATTAATAAAGAAGAAATGGAAAAAAAGCTACATGAATACGAAACGTTACAACAATTGTTCGTGCGTACGTTAAAAAAAGGGCTTCGTCCGATCGATACACATCCAGATAGCGTCGTCAGCCCGGTTGATGCAGTCATTGAAGATGTTGGGATCATTACGGATCAAAAAGAAATCATCGTCAAAGGAAAAACGTATTCGATTCGTGAAATGCTTGGCGATGATCAGATAGCTGAAAAATATTTGCATGGAACGTTTATTATTTTGTATTTAAGTCCGAGTCACTATCATCGCATTCATAGTCCAATATGTGGAGAAGTAGTGAAGCAGTGGGAGCTCGGTGGGAAGTCATACCCTGTAAACCGCCTTGGATTGAAATATGGCAAGGCCCCACTTTCTAAAAATTACAGAAGAATTACCGAACTGTATACAAATGGCATGTATACGGCTATCGTGAAAGTCGGAGCGATGTTTGTCAACAGCATTGAATTAACACATGAACATGATTATGTGAAAAAAGGAGAAGAAATCGGATATTTTTCATTCGGTTCTACGGTTGTGCTACTGTTTGAAAAAGATGTGTTCACATTAGACGAACAAATCGTTCCGCCATTTGAAGTAAAAATGGGACAACGAATCGGCTTTTTGGCGCAAAAGAAAAAGAGCCAATAGAGGCTCAATTATGATGTTTGTTTCAGTTTATGATGAAGACGACGACGGAAAATCTCACGCTCAATCAGTTGAATAAATTCTTTGCTTAGTTGTAATTCTTTCGCTTTGTAGTATGATTCAATTAATAAGTCGTCAGGCAAACATTTCATTTTTTCGCCTCCTCGGTATACAAAGGAAAATGTATACATATAATGGTAGGTTTATCTCTACTTTATCACAAATCAAAAATAAGAACAATTGTTCTAATTATCCACATGTGATGGTGGATAAGTTGTGGATTTATTGTTTATAAAGGTGATGAAATGTTGAAAAATGCGTGTGGATGATGTGTATAAAGTTATCCACAAAACGTGAAAAACGTCGGGATTTGTCGAAAAATTTTACAATTTGTTTATTTATGTAAAAAACGGAGAAGGAATGAGGAAGTATGTTAAAATATTTTTTGCCAAATGAACATGCGAAAAGTATTTTTGAGATTACGCCAGAACATTTGAAACAAAAAGGAATGAAAGGGATTATTACCGATTTAGACAATACGTTAATTGAATGGGATCGTCCGCTTGCGACGCCGGAAGTTGTCAGTTGGTTTGAACAAATGAAACAAAGCGGCATTCAAGTGACAATCGTGTCAAACAACAATAAAAAAAGAGTGGAAGCGTTCGCGAAGCCGCTCGGCATCCCGTTCATTTTCGAGGCGCGCAAGCCGTTAACGAGAGCGTTCCAACAAGCGTTGCGCGACATGAAGCTAAGAAAGGAAGAAGTCGTCGTCATCGGCGACCAGCTTCTTACCGATGTGTTTGGCGGTAATCGCCTCGGATTGCATACGATTTTAGTCGTCCCTGTTGCGCAAACAGACGGCTTTTTTACGCGTGTGAATCGAAATATTGAACGAAAAATTTTAAATGTCATGCGAAAAAAAGGTATGATTCATTGGGAGTGATGATAATGAGTGAACAAGTCATTTGTATTGGATGTGGAGTAACGATTCAAACAGAAGACGAAACGAAAGTCGGATATGCGCCTCTTTCAGCGCTTGAACGCGACCCGATTATTTGTCAACGTTGTTTTCGGTTAAAACATTACAACGAAGTGCAAGACGTATCATTAACAGATGACGACTTTTTAAACATTTTGCACGGCATCGGACAAGCAGATGGACTTGTCGTGAAAATCGTTGATATTTTCGATTTCAATGGAAGCTGGTTGCCAGGGTTGCATCGGTTTGTCGGAAAAAAAGATGTGTTACTTGTCGGCAATAAAGTGGATTTGTTGCCAAAGTCCGTCAAACATGAAAAGGTCACGCGTTGGATGAAACAAACTGCACGAGAACTTGGCTTACAGCCGCGTGACGTTTTTTTAGTTAGTGCACATAAAGGATATGGCATGAAGGAAGTCATGACGGCGATTGACGAGTATCGCAACGGAAAAGACGTATATGTTGTCGGTTGTACGAACGTTGGAAAATCAACGTTTATTAACCGTATTATTAAAGAAGCGACGGGTAAAGGAAATGTCATTACGACATCATATTTTCCAGGGACAACGCTTGATATGATTGAAATTCCACTCGATGATGGCTCAGCGCTTCATGATACACCGGGAATTATAAACCATCATCAAATGGCGCATTTCGTTGACAAGAAAGATTTAAAAGTCATTACACCGAAAAAAGAAATTAAGCCGAAAGTATATCAATTGAACGAACAACAGACGTTGTTTTTTGGTGGGCTTGCTCGATTAGATTATGTAAGTGGTGGGAGACGTCCATTTGTATGTTATATGTCGAATGAATTATTTATTCATCGAACGAAACGTGAACATGCCGATGAATTGTATGAAAGACATCTTGGTGAATTGTTGCAGCCGCCGCGCAAAAGCTATTGCGAGCAATTGCCACCGCTTGTCGCCCATCATTTTACGTTAAAAGAACCAAAAACAGATATCGTTTTTTCAGGGCTTGGCTGGGTGACGTGTCACGAGCCGGGGGCACAAGTCATCGCATATGCGCCAAAAGGCGTTGGGGTAATGTTGCGGAAGTCGCTCATTTAACACAAAGGGGGAGAGGATTTTGAAACTATTTGGGCTGATCGGCTGTCCTGTTCATCATTCGTTGTCGCCGCTTATGCATAACGATGCGTTTCAATCGTTACATATTGATGCGCATTATCATGCGTTTCACGTCGAACCGCATATGTTAAAAGAGGCGGTAGAAGGCTTAAAAGCGTTACAATGCGCTGGGTTTAATGTGACGATCCCGCATAAGACAGCGGTGATGGAATATATGGATGAGCTTGATGAAACGGCTAAGCAAATGGGGGCAGTAAACACAGTCGTTAATGAAAACGGAAAATGGGTTGGCTATAATACAGATGGTGAAGGATTTGTCCGAGCGTTATGCGAGCAAATGAACATTGAATTATCTGGCGCACGCATATTGATTATCGGTGCAGGTGGAGCGGCGCGCGGCATTTATTTTACTCTTTTAAAACATGAAGCAGCTGCTATTGATGTATGTAATCGCACGACGGAAAAGGCAGAGGCGTTTATTCAAAAAGAACGGTCAGCTGTGTATTCGCTTGAACAAGCAGAAGAACGGTTAGGAGCGTACGACATCATCATTAATACAACGTCTGTCGGTATGTACCCGCATGTCGATACGATGCCGATCTCCCTTCAAACGTTAAAAACCGGGACGATCGTCAGCGACATTATTTACAATCCACTCATGACGAAATTTTTGCAAGAAGCAAAAGAAAAAGGAGCGCGCGTGCAAAACGGTGTAGGCATGTTCGTCTATCAAGGTGCACTAGCGTTCGAAAAGTGGACAGGGATCTTTCCAAATACGAAACGAATGGAACAACTTGTGATACAACAGTTAGGAGGAAAAACATGTTAACAGGAAAACAAAAACGATTTTTACGTTCTTTAGCTCATCATTTAACACCGATTTTCCAAGTGGGAAAAGGTGGCGTCAATGACAATATGATTAAGCAAATTGCCGATGCGCTTGAAGCGAGAGAGCTGATTAAAGTGAGTGTATTAAAAAATTGCGAAGAAGAAAAAGAAGTAGTGGCAGAGCAGTTAGCGGAAGGTGCAGGGGCGGAAGTTGTCCAACTGATTGGGCATACGATCGTATTATATAAAGAATCGCGTGAACATAAACAAATTGTGTTGCCGAAATAGGAGCGTTGTGGTGAAAAAAGTAGGCATTTTAGGTGGGACGTTTGATCCGCCTCATTACGGGCATTTATTAATTGCGGATGATGTACGAACGGAGTTACAGCTCGATGAAATATGGTTTATGCCAAATTACATTCCACCTCATAAAGATAAACAGGTGACGGATCATGTGCATCGCGTTCATATGTTGCGGGCGGCGATTGCGAATCAACCGCACTTTCGCGTTGAAACGATTGAGCTTGAACGAAAAGAGCGATCATATACGTACGATACGATCGTTTTGTTGAAGCAAAGATATCCGGATACGATGTTTTACTTTATTATCGGTGGAGATATGGTTGAATATTTACCGAATTGGTATCGAATTGACGAACTTGTTCAGCTTGTGCAATTTGTCGGGGTGAAACGGCCTGGCTATTCTCTTCGTACACCGTATCCGATCATCGAAGTGGACGTGCCGACGTTTGCGGTTTCTTCTTCGCTCATTCGTGAGCGGATTCAAAGTGGGAAAAGTGTCACGTATTTGTTGCCGGAAGCGGTTCAATTATATATAAAGGAGAATCGGTTGTATGAAACGTGAAGAAGCGTTAGCGATCGTGCGCACACAATTAAAAGAACAGCGGTATATTCATACGTTAGGCGTGATGGAAACAGCCATTGAACTGGCGAAATTGTACGGAGCTGATGTGCAAAAAGCGGAATTGGCGGCAATTTTTCACGACTATGCAAAATTCCGCACAAAAGAAGAAATGAAGCGCATCATTATCGAACAACATATGCCCCAAGATTTGTTAGCATATAGCCCAGAGTTATGGCATGCGCCTGTTGGGGCATATTTAGTCCAAACGGAAGTCGGCATTCAAGATGAAGACATTTTACAAGCGATACGTTATCATACATCAGGAAGACCAAATATGACATTGCTTGAGAAAATTGTATACATCGCTGATTACATTGAGCCAAATCGTTCGTTTCCGGGTGTTGACGAAGTGCGTGCGTTGGCGCGAGAACATCTAGATCGTGCGCTGTTTCGAGCGCTTCAAAATACGATCCAATTTTTAATGGACAAACGCGAACCGATTTACCCAGATACGTTCCATACGTATAATGATATAGCTAAAAAATTGAAGGAGGTTTCTTCATGACAGAACGAGATATTTTACGTATTGCAGTACAAGCAGCGGATGACAAAAAAGCCGAAAACATCGTAGCGTTAAATATGAAAGGCATTTCGCTTGTCGCTGACTACTTTATGATTTGTCACGGTCATTCCGATAAACAAGTACAAGCGATCGCGCGTGAAATTAAAGAAAAAGCAGAAGAGCATGGTGTTGTAGTCAAACGTGTTGAAGGATTTGACGAGGCGCGTTGGATTTTAGTTGATTTAGGAGATGTTGTCGTTCACGTGTTTCATAAAGAAGACCGCGAATATTACAATCTTGAACGCTTATGGGGCGACGCACCGCATGAACACATTGAGAGTGATCTTGGGGCATGACGTACGAACGATTTGCGAGTTGGTATGATCAATTAATGAGCGATGCTCCATACGATGCGTGGTGTGCCCTCGTTGAACGAACGGTTGCTTCGTATCACAATGGAAAACGACTGCTTGATCTCGGATGCGGTACAGGGGAACTTGCGATTCGGTTAGCGGAAAAAGGGTTTGACGTCACCGGTGTCGATTTGTCGGAACAAATGTTGACTATTGCGCAGATGAAAGCAGAGGAGCGGGGGGTAAACCTCTCGTTTTTTCAGCAAGATATGCGCGAATTTGGCCCGTTCGAGCCGTTTGATACAATCGTCATTTTTTGTGATTCACTCAATTATTTATTACAGGAAGAAGACGTCGTCGCTACGTTTATGCGCGTATATGAACAATTGCGACCTGGCGGATTGTTTTTATTTGATGTACATTCTTTATTTAAAATGGAACACGTCTTTTTACATCATCGCACGTTTGCGAGCAATGATGACCAAGTGAGCTACATATGGAACTGTTACGAAGGACCGTGGCCACATAGCGTCGAACATGAGCTCACGTTTTTTGTTCAATTACAAGAAGGTGTGTATGAACGAGTCGATGAAATGCACGTACAGAGAACATACGATGTCGATCAATATGTCATGTGGTTAAAACAAGCAGGATTTCGCCTGTTGCATGTATGGGCAGATTTCACAGAACAGCAACCGACAAAAGAAAGCGAGCGCATTTTCTTCATCGCGCAAAAATAAAGATCCCAAAAGTGCCTCACTTTTGGGATTTTTCTTTAACAAATAAGCAGGATTTTTTTTGTTAATCGCGAATATTGTCAATTTGTTGGCGCACTCTTTCTGTTTCTTCATAAAACTTTTCGTGTGTTTTTTGAAAAACGTGGACGAACAAGTCCCCGACTTCTTTTTCTAACACTTCAATGCCTGCTCCTGTAATGCCGCCTTTCACACACACTTTTTCCTGCAATGTCGGTAGCGTGTACAATTGCTGTTCAAGCAATGCCCCTAGCCCAATAATCATATCTGTCGCTAACGTTGTTGCTTGTTCTTTCGTAATGGATGTTTGTTGAACGGCTGCATCGATAAACTTTTGAATTAAGTAGCTGAAAAAAGCAGGACCGCAGCTCGTTAAATCAGAAGCGATGCGGGTGATAGGCTCGTCTATGTATATTGGGCGAGAAATGGAGCGGAATAGTTGTTCAATCGTTGTCCGATCTGCTTCTGTGCAACGTTCACTTACCGTAATTAACGTACTTCCAGCGAGTGCGCGATTTGTAATGCTCGGAATGACGCGAGCGACGCTACATGGCACGAGTGATTCAAGTTGTTGCACAGAAATGGGGCTCGTAATCGATACGATGCAATGATGATCGGTCAAATGCGGACGAAGTTGCTTTAGAACATCGGGCATATGCAACGGTTTCGTGCAAATAAAAACAATCGTTGCGTGTTTTGCTACTTCTTCATTCGTCGCCACGACGTGGACGTCCGGGTAACGTTTTTGTATATTGTATGCTTTTTCAAGCGTCCGATTCGTAATGAATAGTTGTTCTGGCTTTACCGCATTTCCGTTAATAAACGATTCAATTAAAATCGTTCCCATATTTCCTGTTCCAATAAAACCTATATTCAACGGTACTCCCCCCTTATCCGTCACCACTATACGTCATATGTATGCACGAATAATGCTTTTTATGAAAGGATGAAAGCATGAAGTGGATAAAAACATATGAACGTTGGATATATGTAGGCTTAATTGTCATTGGAGCGATCATTTGGATCGTGCAACAACAAGAGGACGCCCCCGTACAACAGCTTCCTTTAGAGCATGTAGAACAAGAGGAACAGCAAGAACAACAAGTAGAGGAACAAGCTCCCGTTATTGTCGATGTGAAAGGAGCCGTCAAACGAGCGGGAGTATATGAAGTGGCACCGACAAGCCGCATTCACGACGTCATTCAACTGGCAGGAGGATTAACAGACGAAGCGGATGAAACGAAAGTAAATTTGGCGATGAAAGTGCATGATGAAATGGTCATTTACGTGCCGAAAAAAGGCGAAGACATCATCGTGGAAACAGCCAGTCAAACGAGCCGTTCAAGTGGGAAAATCAACATTAACACAGCAACGATTGAACAACTACAAACGTTACAAGGAATTGGTCCTGCGAAAGCATCCGCCATCATTGCATATCGCGAGGAACATGGACCGTTTCAAAAAGTGGAAGATTTGTTGAATGTGAGTGGAATCGGTTCGAAATCACTTGAAAAAATAAAAGAACAAATTGTCGTTCGCTAAAATTGACGATAAACTAAAGGCATAATGGACAAGGGGGAGAAGTAGATGGAGCGAATTACATGGGATCAATATTTTATGGCCCAAAGCCATCTGTTAGCGTTACGTAGCACGTGCACAAGGCTAGCCGTCGGGGCAACCATTGTGCGCGATAAGCGCATCATTGCTGGGGGATATAACGGTTCGATCGCAGGTGGGGCGCATTGTATTGATGAAGGATGTTATGTCATCGACAACCATTGCGTGCGCACGATTCATGCAGAAATGAACGCTATCTTACAATGTGCCAAGTTTGGTGTGCCAACAGAAGGGGCGGAAATATACGTCACTCATTTTCCGTGTTTACAATGTTGTAAGGCGATCATTCAAAGCGGGATAAAAGCTGTTTATTATGCGAACGACTATAAAAATCACCCATTCGCTTTGCAGTTGTTCGAACAAGCTGGCGTAACGGTCAAGCACGTCCCGTTTGATGTAAACTCGATCCCAACCTTTTTACATGCAAAGGGGAGATGACGTATCGTTTATGTGGCGATGGCGGCCGTTTTGGCCGTCTTGTCTATGCTAACAAAATCGGTTGTTTGTTTTACATTGTCATGTGTGTATAGTTTCTTTTTACTTTGGCGAAAGCGAGCGTTATTTTTCGCTTGCATGTGCTGTTATTTATTTTTCTCGTTGTGGAGCAGATGGGTAGCTGTGCATCATGTGACAACGCTTTCTGGGAATGAAACGACATTTTTTGTCCGATTCATTGCTCCGATTTATATTGACGGCGATCGAGTGAAAACGACTGTCCAATGGCAAAAAGAACGATTACAGCTCGTTTATCGTCTTCGAACAGAAGAGGAAAAACGAAAATGGGAAGAGATTCAAATAGGGACAGCATGTTTACTAAAAGGGGAGCTTGAACGCCCTTCTTTGCCGACAAATCCATATGCTTTTAATTATCGTCGCTATTTGTTTTACGAGCGCATTCATTGGATCGTTCGTCCGAATTCTCTTGAAAGTTGTACACGCACAAATGTAACATGGATAGAACGATTACAAATCATTCGTCAACAAGGTGTTCGCTACATTCAACATCACTTTCCAAATGACGTAAGTGCGTTTATGCAAGCGCTCATTTATGGTGAACGAAGCGATATAGAGCCAACGGTACTCGCTAGTTATCAAAAGTTAGGGCTTATTCATCTGCTTGCGATTTCGGGCTTGCATATGACATTGCTCGTCGGTGGTTGTTTTTATTTGTTTATTCGCTTCGGTATTTCAAGAGAACGAGCGACGGTCATATTGCTTGGGTGTATCCCGCTGTATGCTGTTTTAGCCGGTGCCGCTCCGTCAGTAATGCGCGCGGCCATTATGACAAGTTGTTTTCTCCTTTTTTCTTCTCGTTTCCGCACAATTGATGCGTTAAGTATCGCTTGCCTCCTTTTATTAGGGAAAAATCCGTATACTGTATTTCAGCTCGGTTTTCAACTATCTTTTCTCGTTTGTTTTGCGTTAATTATTTGCTCTTCGTTCATTCAAAACGAACGCTCTATTGTTCGCCAATTGTTCATGACATCTTTCATTGCACAAATAAGTACATTACCACTTTTGCTTTATCACTTTTACGAAGTGTCTCTTTTATCCATTCCGTTAAATATCATCTTTGTTCCACTTTATTCGTTTATCATTTTGCCGCTTTGCTTTGTAGCCCTTCTCAGCCACTTGTTCATGCCATTTGTTAGTTCTCTGATCATATATGTATTGACGGTTGTGCTTGAACATACGAACGCACTTGTTCTCTCATTATCCGATATGTTCGTGCTTACGCTCGGTCGTCCGTCACTATGGCTGCTTGTTGCTTATATCGTCTCCGTTTTTCTCTTTTTTCTTTCTTTCGAATCGAAAAAGCGCGCGGTTATGTTTCGTTTTTCGTTTCTTTTTGTTATGATCGCACATGTCATTTGGCCATTTTTTCGTCCGACCGGTGAAGTCGTCATGTTAGACGTTGGACAAGGGGATAGTATATATATTGAACTGCCTTATCGAAAAGCTGTTTATATGATTGATACGGGTGGAACGATGTCATTTACTGATGAACATTGGAAAAAACGAAAGCAATCGTTTCGTGTTGGGGAAGATGTAATCGTTCCGTTTTTAAAAGCAAAAGGAGTTCGTACGCTTGATGCACTTATCGCAACACATGGTGATTTCGATCATATTGGTGATATAAACGATATATTCGATGCTGTTCGTGTACGAAAACTTATCGTCGGTATGCAACGAAATGATTTAATCGAATCGGTGATGGAGCAAGCAATAAATAAAGGGACACGTGTGCAAATAGTGAAAAGTGGCGATCGTTGGACGGTTGGGAAAGCGCAATTTTACATTCTCTCTCCATTTGGAAACGAAGAGACGACAAACGATGGTTCGATTGTGTTGTATGCATTGATGGGAGGAGCATATTGGCTATTTACAGGTGACTTAGAAGAAAAAGGGGAACAACAAATTATGAGAACGTACCCGTCATTGCCAGTCGACATATTAAAAGTAGGGCATCATGGAAGTAAAACGTCGACGTCTGAATCGTTTTTACGACATATACGTCCGAAGTTGGCGCTTATTTCAGTTGGGCGCGGCAACCGATATGGTCATCCGCACCGGGAAGTCATCGAACGTTTACGTCACGATCACGTGCGCATATTTCGCACCGATGAACATGGTGCGGTCGTCATTCGTTTTCATGATTAATCACGCAGGAAACCCCTGCTTTCAAGCATGGGGAGGAATGCGTTTTTTTTGTTTATTTTTCACTAAAAAAATATAAAATAAAATTAGTGAAAGGTGGTGAGGACATGAAATTGACTTTAACAGCAAAAATTAAAAT